>JAJXUP010000164.1 GCA_021782795.1 Pseudomonadota bacterium
CTCGTTCGGCTATTTCGATGGACCTGCTGTTTGTGTACTCGGACTGTTTTTATAAGGGCCCTCACCGCACCATGGCGGAGAGGCCACACGTCCATTTTGGATGATTATAGCAATGGATTCATGGAAATCCGATCACAAGACTGACGGCAAAAATCACCGCGGGGAAGGATCCGGGGCAGTTTTTCGATAACTCGACGACTACAGCGTTAACGTATCGATACTGCTCCCGCGTGGATAGTTGATTGCAACCTTCATAGGGAAATTGTCGTGCATATCCTCCCCCGGTGACCAACCCATATTTACATTCATGCTGCCTCAGCCTGCATCTGTCGACGCTCGCGATAAAACAGCCTGAGCCCTTGCACAACATGCATCCACTGTACAAGTAGCGCACCGAGTGCCGTGTAGATGCTCATAGTCAGCACGCCGACGGACGAGTTCAACGGCAGCCAAATCACGCACAGGATCTGGATGCCGAGCAACACCACCACCTGCGAGGAACCACTCCACCAAAACACCCACTTACGGGCCGCGGCCACCGACCACATGGCACCAGCCAGATAGTTGATCGACGCGGCAAAGACAACCAGCTTGACCTGCATCACAAGGTCGGCATATTTGGAGCCCAGCACCAGCAGATACGCATGCGGCGCCACCTCAACCGACAGTGCCACCAATACCGCAACGCCACACACCGCGGCCATGGCGGTCGCATATCGTCTCAGGAATTTCTCCCGCGGCGTTTTGGCAAAGAAGGGCGTGACAAGCACGCCATTTGAGCTATTGAGCAGTAGAAACAACTGCCCGAGACGCCCCGCGGCGGCCACTTCGGCCACTTGCCCGATATGGCCAAATACAGTAACCAGAAACAGGGAAATCTGCCCTTGCAGCGCCTGATAGATCGATCCGGGGATAAGCGGCAACAGGTAGTGGACCATCTCGCGCACATGCTCTTTGGCATAGTGCTTGGGAACCTGAATGTACGGCCGCGACAGAACTCGATACGACATGCCCATGATGACAATGGACAGGGTGCTGACCAGAATCATGGAAAAGGCTGAAACATGCCAGACCTTGTACAGCAAGATGGCAATCAGGATGCGCAGCACCGCGGCTCCCATCTGCGGCCCGTAGTAACTGCTCAGCCGATTGTTCATCAGCAGCGGAACTTCGTAGTAAGAGGCCCAGGCCTGAAATTGCGTGCTCAGCAGCACAGCACCAATCAGCCATAACATGTCTTGAGAGCTATGGCCCGGAATCCGGATGTGACGAAATGCATACAGACACCCCAAAGCCACAACCGTCAACACCAGCAGGAGCAACTGCCGAATGCGGCTGGCAGCTTTGATGTAGCTTCCGAGCAGCGCCTTGTCCTGATAGCGCGGCCCCACCAGTCCCTGGATAGCCGCGCCAAATCCCAGGTCGGTCAAAATGGTGATAGTACCCTGTACCCCCAGAATCACGGCATAGATTGCAAACTCATCTTTGGCCAGCAGGCGCAGCAGCAATAATCCCGTCAGGGCATTCAGCCCCTGAACGCCGCTCTGGGCGAACACGTAGGCTCCCAACCGGTGTAATCCTGTTCTTATCTTCTGCCTGTTCATGAGCCTCCCGAAATATCCCATTTATGGCCTGCCATGCATTGCGACAGGCTGACTGCCATCCATGCAGCTAGTCCAGCTTTGCTGCGCGCACAACCCGCGCAGGAACACCCACGGCAACCGATCCCGCCGGGACATCGCGCGTCACCACAGCACCAGCGGCAATGATGCTGCCATCGCCGATCGTCACCCCTGGCAGCACAATGGCACCAGCGCCAAGCCAGCAGTCCACACCAATATTCACGGGGTTCTCGATGCAGGTCATGCGCAGCGCCAGTTCATCCGGGTGCGTGACAGAGGTGATATTGCAGCCTGTGGAGATCATGCTGCGAGCCCCAATCCGAACTCCGCCTGCGCCGAATATATGCGTAAAGGCATTGATAACCACATCGTCTTCGAGCACAACCCCGTGCGTTCCCCATATGCGCACATCCGGACTGATCTGCAGACGTTGTCCTGCCTGCTTCAACCGGCTCAGCATCTGGTCCCTGCGGTAATCCTGGTGCCATCGCACCAGACGATCGGCGACACGGCCAGCAAATTCATTCAACATGTTCCACCCACTCCTGAAACGTCTCACGCTCGCGTCATGCGTCATCGCGACAGATCCGGCGATAGGCGCGCTCGGCCACATCGGCTGTGCGCTGCCACGTATACAACGGGGCAGCGGCAGCGGCGGCTTTGCCAAGTTGCTGCCGCAGGACTGCGTCCGTCGCCAGACGGTGAATTGCGCTGCTCAACCCGTTGGCATCGCCAGGCTCGACAAGCAAGCCGTTTTCGCCATGCCGAACCACATCTTGCATACCGCAGGTACGCGTTGTGACCAGCGGCATGGCAGTGGCCATGGCTTCAAGCATCGCCAGAGGCGTGCCTTCAAAATAGCTCGGCAGCACAAAGATGTCATGATCGATCAGGGCCTGCGCGCATCCCGCATGATCCATCATGGGCGGCGCAAACACTCTGGCATGCAGAGCCTCCGGGAAATGTTCCCGCACCCGCTGCTGGTCCATCCCGGCGCCTAGAATCGTCAGCATGTACTGACTATCCGCAGACGCAAGCTCGGAAAAGGCTTCGACAAACACCTTGCTTCCCTTGCGCTCGATCCAGCTTCCATTCATCAGCAACCGCTTGCCATGGACGTAACTACGCCCTGCCGCCAGATGCTGAAACTCCTCGCTTACGCCCGGGTACACGACTGAAATCTCTTCGCGCTTTCGGCCTAACTGCGCATGCACATACTGTTTGTCCTGCTCGTTCAGACAGAAGACATGATCGGCTCGCCGCAGGGTTATGCCGGCCTGCCACAGTGTCGTCAGCGGATAGGCCAGCCGCTCCTTCCAGCCCGGACGCGCCGGTCCGGGAGGTGTCACGCGCATGCGCAGTTCCCAGTGCCTCAACTCCAGTCCATGCGACATGGCAACAATCGCCGGATTGCCCATAGCCGCCTTGCCGTACACAAGCGCCAGCCCTGAGGGTTCGTGAATGTTGATCACATCGTAAGGCCTGCCGTTGCGGTACGCATGCCGGGCAAATTGCCTCACATACCATCCAAATCCGTGACGCCGTCTGCGCGCGCTTGCACCCTGCGGTACGCTCTCGGACGTGAAGTAGTCGATCTGCCAACCGCGCGCCTCAAGTTGATCATGAATCGACTCCATCATGCGCGCCATGCCGCCCTTGCCGTGACGCGCCACATTGTGCGCCACCAGAATGCGGGGCGCGCGCATTTGTTTCTCGCTCATTGTATGTATCTCTCTGACTTGGTCTCAACAGGCCGCAGCATCCGAATTCCCGGCTTGCCGGTGCTGCACCCAGTCTGCGTACACCTGCTGGTAAACATCCGCATAACTGCGTGCAATGCGATCCGCGTCGAAGCGCTCAAGATTACTTTCCGCCTTCTCACGCACCGCCAGACGACTCTCCCACTGCGCCAGAATCGTTTCAGCGGCGGCGACGGGATGGTACGCATCGATGTAGAGGGCAGCCTCTCCGCCCACTTCACTCATCGGCGCATGGCTGGAGGTAATGACCGGACAGCCGCAGGTCTGCGCTTCCAGAATCGGCCAGCCGAATCCCTCTTCGAGCGAGGGAAACAGCATCGCTTCGGCCCCCGAGTAGAGC
>JAJXUP010000165.1 GCA_021782795.1 Pseudomonadota bacterium
CACCCAGTCGAAATGCATCGCAATCGCTGTGGTCTTGTTGCGCTGCACCGGGCCAATGAAATGCCATACCAGTGGCAGGTCGGCCAGGCCGGCCATTTTCTGCAGCGCCTCCTGCACATAGCTCTCGCCGAAGTCCCGCTGCCCGGCTGCAGCCAGGGCTCGCACCGCATCTGCCGTCACCGTCTTGCTGACGGCCAGCAGGGAAACCGCCCCGGCCGGGCGGCCGGAACGCGCCGCAGCATCGGCGATGCGCTGATGGATCGCTTGCAATGTGCTTTTCACTGTGTTCATAATACGCGGCACAACCAACGGGAACCGAAGATGGAAATATCCGACCTGCTTGCCTTTGCCGTCAAGAACAAGGCATCCGACCTGCACCTGTCGGCCGGACTTCCCCCGATGATCCGCGTCAATGGCGATATCCGCCGCATCAACCTGCCAGACATGAGCCATCAGGTCGTGCATGAGATGGTATACGACATCATGAATGACGGTCAACGCAAAGTCTACGAGGAGCAACTCGAGGTCGATTTCTCGTTCGAAGTGCCCACACTGGCGCGTTTCCGCGTCAATGCCTTCAACCAGAACCGGGGCGCAGGCGCCGTGTTCCGTACCATTCCGAGCAAGGTGCTCACGCTCGAAGATCTCAATGCCCCGAAAATCTTCAAGGAAATCGCCAACCAGCCGCGCGGCATCGTGCTGGTCACCGGCCCCACCGGTTCGGGCAAGTCGACCACGCTGGCGGCGATGGTCGATTTTGTCAACGAATCGGAATACGGGCATATCCTGACGGTTGAAGACCCGATCGAATTCGTGCATCAGAGCAAGAAATGCGTCATCAACCAGCGCGAAGTCGGTCCGCATACCCATTCGTTTTCCAACGCGCTGCGTTCCGCGCTGCGCGAAGACCCGGACGTGATCCTGATCGGTGAAATGCGCGACCTGGAGACCATCCGCCTGGCGCTCACAGCGGCGGAAACCGGCCACCTGGTGTTCGGCACCCTGCACACCAGTTCGGCAGCCAAAACCATCGACCGTATCGTCGATGTGTTTCCTGCCGCCGAAAAGGAAATGGTGCGGTCCATGCTTTCGGAATCGATCCGCGCCGTGATCTCGCAGACGCTGCTCAAGACCAAGGACGGTACCGGCCGGGTCGCAGCGCATGAAATCATGATCGGCACGCCAGCCATCCGCAACCTGATTCGCGAGAACAAGGTGGCGCAGATGTATTCTTCCATCCAGACCGGACAGAATGTCGGCATGCAGACGCTCGACCAGTGCCTGCAGGATCTGGTCAAACGCAACCTGGTCAGCCCGGCAGAAGCGCGCCTGCGCGCGGCAAACAAGGACTCGATTCTGGGATAACCGCCATGGACGCTCTCAACACGGTATATGACCTGCTGCGGCTGATGCTGAGCCGGCGCGCTTCCGACCTGTTCATCACCGCCGGGTTCCCGCCCGCCATCAAGGTGGACGGCAAGATCTCGCCGGTGTCCAACCAGACACTCACACCCAATCACACGCGCGAACTGGCACGCAGCATCATGAACGAACGGCAGTGGCGCGACTTCGAGGAACACCACGAAGCCAACTTTGCCATCGCTCCGGTGGAAATCGGCCGTTTCCGCGTCAACACCTTCGTACAGCAGGGTCGCATTGGCATCGTCATGCGCACCATCACCACGGTGATCCCCAAGCTCGAACAGCTCAACCTGCCCGGTGTGCTCAAGGACGTGGCCATGGCCAAGCGCGGACTGGTGATTTTCGTCGGCGGCACCGGTTCTGGCAAATCCACCTCGCTGGCTGCCATGGTCGGCTACCGCAACGAGAACGCCCAGGACCACATCATCACCATCGAAGACCCGGTGGAATTCGTCCACGAGCACAGGAAATCCATCGTTTCGCAACGGGAAGTGGGCGTGGACACGGAAAGCTGGTTCAGCGCGCTGAAAAACACGCTGCGCCAGGCACCGGACGTCATTCTTATCGGCGAAGTGCGCGACCGCGAAACCATGGAATACGCGATGAACTTCGCCGAAACCGGTCACCTGTGCCTGACCACGTTGCACGCCAACTCGACCAACCAGGCCATCGACCGCATCATCAACTTCTTCCCCGAAGAAGCGCGTCAGCAACTGCTGATGGACCTGTCGCTCAACCTGCGCGCCTTCATCTCCCAGCGCCTGATCCCGCGCAAGGGCAGCACCGGCCGGATCGCCGCGGTGGAAATCCTGCTCAACTCGCCGCTGATCGCCGACCTGATCTTCAAGGGCCAGATCAGCGAAATCAAGGAAATCATGAGCCGTTCGCGCGAACTGGGCATGCAGACCTTCGACCAGTCGTTGTTCGACCTGTACGAGGCGGGTGCGATCACCTACGAAGATGCGCTGCGCAACGCCGACTCGGTCAACGATCTGCGTCTGCGCATCAAACTTGAAGGCGCGGAATCGCGCGACCGCGACGTGATGGCCGGCACCAGCCACCTCAACATCATCTAGCCGGGCGCGCCCGGCTCCGCAGCCTGCCCTGCGTCATCGGCCTGCTTCTTGCGCGCCGACCCTGCCACCATGCGGTACTCGAACAGCCGGCACTCGAGTCCGCCATTGAAGAGCGGAATGCGCCGGGTGGCCTGCAAGCGGATGAGTTTGGGCAGATTCATGTCGGCCGACAGAATATAAGCCGTCCAGCCGGCGCACTGACGCTTCAGCCAGTCACCCAGCCTGGGATAGAACGCCTCCAGCTCGGCCTGTTCACCGATACGCACGCCATAAGGCGGATTGGTGACGAGAATTCCTTCGGCTTCCGGGGCAGGCACTTCAAGCACGTTGCCCTGTTTGAGCTCAACCACTTGCGCCAACCCGGCCGCGTCAAGGTTGGCGCGCGCATCGTCGAGCGACCGGCCGAACAGATCCCGGCCGTAAATCGGTTGGCGGGTGACCGGCAAGCACTGGTCGAGCGCGGCCTGTCGGATTTCCTGCCAGAGCGCGGCATCAAAACGGGCCAGATGCTCGAAGCCGAAACTGCGCCGCAAGCCCGGCGCCATGCGCAACGCCATGAGCGCCGCTTCGATCAGGATCGTGCCGCTGCCGCACATGGGATCAAACAACGGGATGCCCGGATGCCAGCCGGCCAGCAGCAGCATGCCCGCTGCCAGATTTTCGTTGAGCGGAGCAAGGCCGGCCTGCTTGCGCAGGCCGCGCTTGAACAGCGAAGCGCCGGATGTGTCCAGGTACAGCGTACAGGTATCTGCGGTCAGCCAGGCATAGATACGTACCTGCGGCTCGCGCGTGTCCACCGAAGGTCTTTCGCCGCAAGCTTCGCGGAAACGGTCGCACACCGCATCCTTGATGCGCAACGTGGCAAATTCCAGGCTTCTGAGCGGTGATTTGTGCGCAGTGATGCGCACCATGATGGTGCGCTGCACGTCAAACAATGCCGGCCAGTCGAATGACAGCGTACCTTGATAGATGTCGTCTTCGTCAGCATATGGGCCACCACCCACCCGCCACAGGACGCGGCTGGCGAGCCGGGAATGCAGGTTCACGCGGTAACACAGGGAAAACTCGCCGGCAAAGCCGACTCCCCCCTGGGTAATGTCCACATCGTGCGCGCCAAGTGCGCGCAATTCATCGGCCAGCAGCGCTTCCAGCCCGCGCGGGCAGGTGGCGAAGAAACGTTCGGTGATCACAGCGGCAGCACGTGTCATAGCGGCTTCACC
>JAJXUP010000166.1 GCA_021782795.1 Pseudomonadota bacterium
CTGCAGGCGGGCAAAGGGGTGTGTCTGCTGGCTTTGGGCTGTCTGCCATCGCAAGCAGTCCTGGCAGATGCGCTTACAGCTACGCCAGCGTCACCAGTTTCACTTTCCGCCCCGGCACCAGTTGCCGTGTATGGCCAGTACACCAACGTCTATCAGTGGCACCCGGCATTCACTTCACCGTATCAGGGAACAAACAGCCTGTCGCCCGGCAACAACGGCGAACAGACCAACGATGCAACGCTGTATGCCGGCTATCAGCCGTCTTCCGGCAATGAATTCTGGATCAACGCCGAATACGATCAGGGCTTTGGCCTGAACGGCACACTGGGAATGGCGGGTTTTCCGAGCGGCGAGGCATACAAGGTCGGGGCGAACAATCCGTATTACCGTACCCCACGACTGTTCTATCGCAAAACGATCGGTCTGGGTGGCGCATCGCGCACGGTCGAGGCTGATATCAACCAGTTTGCGGGAAGCACCACGGCCGACAACCTGATACTGACGGTGGGCAAATTTGCCGTTACCGACGTGTTCGATACCAACGTGTACGCACACGATCCGCGCAATGACTTCCTCAACTGGTCGGCGGTCGATGCCGGTGCCTTTGACTATGCCGCCGATGCCTGGGGATATACCTATGGTGCGGCCGCGGAATGGACGCAGTCGTGGTGGACGTTGCGCGGAGGTGTGTTTGACCTGTCGCAGGTGCCGAACAGTGAAAAACTGACCCAGCGGTTCAGCCAGTTCGAACTGGTGGTGGAAGCCGAGGGGCGTTATCAACTGGCGAACGCGCCAGGAAAACTCAAGCTGCTCGTGTTTGACAACCGCGGCCGCATGGGCAGTTACGCCGATGCACTGGTGCTTGCCGCGCAAACCGGCAGCACGCCGGATACTGCGCTGGTGCGTCGTTACGCCTCGCGTCCCGGGGCAGCGTTGAATCTGGAGCAATCGCTGGGGGAAGATCTGGGGATGTTTGCACGGTTGAGCGCAAACAACGGTGGCGAAGAAACCTATGAATTCACCGACATCAACCAGTCCGCCGAAATTGGACTGTCGTTGAAGGGCAACCGCTGGGGCCGGCCGGACGACAGTGTCGGCGTGGCCGGCGTGGTCAATGGCCTGTCGGGCGAAGCGCGTGCCTATTTCGCTGCCGGAGGACTCGGCGTGCTGGTGGGTGACGGGCAATTGCCCGATTACGCCACCGAACGCATTCTCGAATCGTATTATGCCTGGCAGGTGACCCGTCATGTCACGCTGAGCGCCGACTACCAGTTCGTGCAGAATCCGGCATACAACGCGCAGCGTGGCCCGGTCAATATTTTTGCCTGGCGTTTGCATGTGCTGTACTGATTCTTGTCTGCAATTGCGTGGCCCGACGTTCCCGCCGCGCCGCCAGCGCTGATATAATCATTCAACCGCAGGTTCCGGAGTCGTTCGTGCACGATCACGCGCATCAGCATCATTCACACCACAATCATTCGCATCAGCCAGCTGGGGGGGCCAGTGGTCGCATGTTTGTGGCGGCCATGGCGTTCAACCTGGCGTTCGTCGCTGTCGAGATCGGGTTCGGCCTGTATGCCGATTCGCTGTCGCTGCTGGCAGATGCAGGTCACAATTTCAGTGACGTGATCGGTCTGTTCGCCGCCTGGGTCGCCATGCTCATGGCCAGGCGCCAGCCGACGCCGCGTTTCACTTATGGCTTGCGCAGTTCGACGATTCTTGCCGCGCTGGCCAATGCCATGATCCTGCTGATTGCCGTTGGCGGCGTGAGCTGGGAGGCAATTCAGCGTTTTGCCACGCCACAACCGGTCGATGGCGCAATCATGACGGGTGTGGCGCTGGTCGGTGTGTTCGTCAACATATCCACGGCGTTGCTGCTGATGCGTGGTCGCGAAACCGATCTGAACCAGCGCGGGGCTTTTCTGCACATGGTCAGCGACGCTGCCGTGTCGCTGGGGGTGGCTCTGGGCGGATTGCTCGTGCGCGAGACGGGCTGGCTATGGCTTGACCCGGCCATCAGTCTGCTGATTGCGTTGCTTATTTTTGCCGGTACCTGGAACCTGTTGCGCGAATCGCTGCGGCTTGCGCTGCAGGCCGTGCCGGATCGCATCGATCCGCTGGCAGTGCGCGCGTTTCTTGCCGGGTTGCCGCCGGTGACCGCGGTGCATGACCTGCATGTATGGGGCATGAGTACGACGGAAAATGCACTGACCGTGCATCTGATGACGCCAGCCGGTCATCCTGGCGACAACTTTCTGCACCAGGTGGCGCAGGATCTTTCACAGCGTTTTCATATCCAGCACGCCACGATCCAGATCGAGGTTGGTGACGATGCCTGTGCCTGTCCGCTGGCTTCGGACAGCGTGGTGTAACGCCCGGGCAACAGCCTGTGTCCGGACAGCGCCGGAGAACACGCCGTCCCACATTCCTGCGTGACGGCGTGGCGGAGCTTTACTGACCAATCTGGCGGCTGACCTGATTTTCCTGCTGGTTGATGGTGCGTTGCTGCTGCTGTGTGATGTGGCCATTCTGCTGGCTGGCCATTGCGCGTTCTTCCTGGCGTATCTGATGGTCCTGCTGATGCAGTGCCTGCGCCTGTTGTCTGCTCATTTCGCCATTGCGGACTTCATTGTGAATGCGACGGTTCTGCTTTTCCAGGCGGTGGTTGACCTGTTCGCGACGCGGGTGGGTTTTCTGCCAGTGAGTGTCTGCCAGTGCATTGACCGAGCCTGCGGCGGCAACCGAGGTCAGGACGATGGCGATGAGGGTGTGGCGGGCGATCTTCATTATGCGTCTCCATGAGGGTGGGTAAACATATCATCGTGATACATGGCAAATAACGGAATTCTGGATGGTCTGTTGACCAGAATCCTGTTACCGGGTGTATCAAAATGTTTCGGCGCGTTGTGGCACAATTGTGCAGATCAACCAACACAGGGAGGGCAGGGGAAAATGAGTGGCGATTCCGGAATTCATGTGCATGCAGCCCATCACGGTGACGACCGGCTCAGTCAGTGGGTGGCATTGTTTACCGCACTGCTGGCGGCGCTGGGTGCCGTGCTCGGTTACCAGGGCAATCGCCTGATGAATGAGGTGCTGCTGGAGAAGAACCAGGCCGTGCTGTACAAGGCTCATGCTACCGACCAGTGGAATTATTATCAGGCGGTGAGCACCAAGATGCACCTGATGGAAATGGCCAGGATACTGTCACCGGCGGGAAAACAGACCGCATTCGATGCTTCGATCGCCAAGTACAAGTCACAGAAAAGCGGAATCAAAGCGACTGCGGAACATTTCGACGCTGCATCGGAGCAGGCGAATGCACATGCTGAACAGATGAATGCGCCGCACGAGCGGTTGGCGATGGCAATGATCCTGTTTCAGATAGCCGTGGCGCTGGCTTCGGTCACCGCTCTGACCAAGCGGGGTTGGCTGCTCGGCGTAGCCGGCATCAGTGCCGTGTGCGGGATTGGGTTGTGGGTGTATGGCATGGCCATGGTGTGACCGCAGCCGTAACAGCTACGCTTGCCAGTCTCTCGGTAAACATTGGCGCCGGATCGTCACCTGTTCCGCATGAATTCCGGTGTTTCGCCATTTTCCGTACACTATCCTGCTTGCGCTCGCGAGCATGTCAAACGGTCTGGCGAGCCGTGGGGCCGGCGCTCGGGATGTACTATTCGGTTTGAAAGCCGCCGCGCCGCAG
>JAJXUP010000167.1 GCA_021782795.1 Pseudomonadota bacterium
GGGCGAGGCAAGCAGGTGAATGCAGCGGGGAAAAGCAGGAACGTCGGGAGGTGCGTGGTGCCGGAATGCGGCTTGGCGGAGAGGGTGGGATTCGAACCCACGGTAGGCATAAACCTACGCCTGATTTCGAGTCAGGTACATTCGACCACTCTGCCACCTCTCCCCAAGCCGCGCATTATAGCGTTTCCTGCCAAAAAGGTGAAGGCTCGGGCGGGTTTTCATGATTGTGGGCAGCAAAAGCCTGCACAAGTGCTGCCGCAATTGCCAGGTTGAGGGGATAATGCAGGCATTTTCTTTCCGGAAGCGGAAATGATTCTGAGACGCGCATGGATATGGGCTGGGTTGCTCTGGCTGGCGGGATGTCACGCGCCGGAGGAGGTGCAGCGTCCGATCGCGGCGCCCGAGCGTTCCGGCGAACTGGTGGTCGTGACGCGTAACGGACCGGCGACGCGTTATGAAGACGTCAACGGGCAGATGGCGGGGCTGGAGAATGATCTTCTGACCTTGTTTGCGCAATATTATGGATATCGTCTGCGCTTCGAGGAACAGACGAGCGTTGCAGGTATGCTTGACCGACTGCGACTGCATCAGGTGCATCTGGTGGCTGCGAGTCTGATTCCGGGGCGGGACTACAATTTTCTGCTGCAACTGGGGCCGGGCTACCTGCCTGTAACGCAACAGGTGGTGTACAACACTGACGGCATCAAGCCTGCGGATGTAAGCGGGTTGCTGGGTTTGAGAGTGGCGACGGTGGCTGGTACCTGGCATGTCGATGCGCTGCGCGCGGCGCGCCTGCACGTGCCCGCATTGCGCTGGATCGAGTCGCGCAGCGAGTGGGGTGACAGTTTGCTCGATCAGTTGTCTCGCGGCGCTCTGGACGCGGTAGTGGTGGATTCGTCGACGTTTGCGCTGGCGCGCCATCTGTACCCCAATCTGGACGTGGCGTTTGATCTGGCGCCGGGAGAGGGCAAGCTGGCGTGGTGGTTGCCGCGTGATGCCAGTCCGTTGCTGGTGGCGCAGGTGCAGCAGTTTTTCCGTCAGATCGACCAGGATGGGCGTCTGAAACAGATGATCGACCGCTATTACGGTTATGCCGACCGGCTGGAGGAAACCGATGTGATCGGGTTCTTGCAACGCATGCATACGGTGCTGCCGCGGTTTCGCAAGATGTTCCAGTCGGCGCAGCAGGCCAGCGGGCTGGACTGGCGCCTGCTGGCGGCAATCAGTTATCAGGAGTCGCATTGGGATCCGCTGGCCACGTCGCCGACCGGTGTGCGCGGTATGATGATGATGACCTCGGATACGGCTGACAAGATGGGTGTCTCTGACCGGCTTGATGCACAGCAAAGCGTGATCGGTGGTGCGCGTTATCTTGAGGAGCTGCTGGCGCAACAGCCCGCGTCGATCGATGCATCGGATCGGATATGGATGGCACTGGCGGCGTATAATCAGGGGCAGGCCCATGTCGAGGATGCGCGTCGGCTGGCGGAGCGGCGTCACCTGAATCCGCAAGCGTGGTGCGACGTCAAGCAGACGCTGCCATTGCTTGCCGGTGGTGCAGGTGCGGCGGCGCCGCATGGCTATTGCCGGGGTGGAGAGGCGGTGATTTTTGTCGACAGCATCCGTACTTATTACGACATCCTGAAAAAATACGAGGCGGCGTACCAGCCCACGCCGCTGGAAGCGCCGGAACAGATTTTCCACCAGACTTTGAATTGAGTGATTTCATGCGTGGTTTTCATGGTTCAAGGGGGGAACCCGGCCCGACCGGTCCGGCGGATTGGCGTACCCTCACCCGGTTGTTTCCCTACCTGTGGGAGTTCAGGGTCCGCGTCATCGTGGCGATGTCCCTGCTGGTGGCCGGCAAGCTGGCGGTGGTGTCGATTCCGATCGTGCTGAAACACGTCGTGGACCGGCTTGGCCATCCGTCGCCTGCGTTGATGGTTCCGGTCGGGTTGCTGCTGGCCTATGGCGCGCTGCGGCTGGCCACGACCATGTTTTCCGATCTGCGCGACATCGTGTTTGCACGGGTGACGCAACGCGCCATCCGCCGCATCGGGCTCGATGTGTTCAATCACCTGCATGCGCTGTCGCTGCGGTTTCACCTGGAGCGCCAGACCGGCGGCGTGACGCGCGACATCGAACGCGGTACACGCGGAATTTCTTCGCTGATCCAGCTGACACTGTTTTCGGTATTGCCGACCGTGCTGGAGATCAGCATGGTGGCGGGCATTCTCCTGGTGCGTTTCGACTGGGTGTACGCCGCCATCACGCTTGTTGCGCTGCTGGTGTATGTGGCACTGACGCTGATCATCACCGAATGGCGCACCCAGTTGCGGCGCAAGATGAACGAGCTCGATTCGCTGGCCAACACTCGCGCCATCGACAGCCTGCTCAATTACGAAACGGTCAAGTATTTCAGCAACGAACGATTCGAGGCGGAGCGTTATGACGCCAATCTGCGTAACTGGGAACAGGCGGCGGTGAAAAACCAGGTGTCGCTCGGGCTGCTCAACGTGGCGCAGGCGTGCATCATCGCCATTGCGGTCACCGTCATGCTTTTACGTGCTTCGGCTGGCGTGGTGGCGGGCAAGCTGACGGTGGGTGATCTGGTCATGATCAACGCTTTTCTGATCCAGATGTTCATTCCGCTCAATTTTCTTGGAGTGATGTACCGCGAAATCAAGCAGTCGCTGACCGACATCGAGCGACTGTTTTCCATTCTGCATTCCAGCCGCGAGGTGGCTGATGCGGCGGATGCACGGCCATTGCAGTTGCAGGGTGGGCGACTGGAGTTCGACAATGTGCAGTTTGCCTACGATGCGCGGCGAGTGGTGCTGCACGGTGTGAGTTTCGACATTCCTGCCGGGCATAACGTAGCCGTGGTGGGTTCGAGCGGTGCAGGAAAATCCACATTGGCACGCCTGTGTTATCGTTTCTACGATGTTTCGTCCGGCTCGATCCGCATCGACGGCCAGGACATCCGTGCGGTGACCCAAACCAGCCTGCGTGCGGCGATCGGTATCGTTCCCCAGGATACCGTGCTGTTCAACGACACTATTTATTACAACATCGCGTATGGCAGACCGTCGGCAACGCGCGAGGAAATCATCGAGGCGGCGCGCGCGGCCCATATCCTGCACTTTATCGAATCGCTGCCCAACGGATGGGACAGCCTGGTGGGCGAACGCGGCCTGAAGTTGTCCGGTGGTGAAAAACAGCGCGTGGCCATCGCGCGGACAGTGCTCAAGAATCCGGTGCTGCTGATACTCGATGAGGCCACTTCCGCACTCGATACGCAAACTGAAAAGATCATTCAGGCCGAACTCAGGGAGATCGCACGCAACCGGACTACCCTGACCATCGCGCACCGTCTGTCGACCATTGTCGACGCGGATCGCATACTGGTGATGGAGCATGGCCGGGTGGTAGAATCGGGCACCCATCGCGAACTGCTGGCCAGGCAGGGCACATATGCCCGCTTGTGGGCCCTGCAGCAGGAAGAACAAAGCATCGAACACCAACTGGAGGAAGTCGAGCATGAATGAAAAGGAATTTGCCGCGCTGAATGAAAATTTTGGCATGATCAGCACGCTGGAAGTCGTCAGGGATGGCGATGTTCCGGTGTTGCGTATCAGCACGCCACTGGCCAGCGCCCGCATTTCCATGCAGGGTGCACAGGTGCTCGAATGGCAGCCG
>JAJXUP010000034.1 GCA_021782795.1 Pseudomonadota bacterium
GTTGTCGCGCAGGCTGGAAAACACATTCGAACCGGCAATGTCCTCCAACGATTGCGTGGCCATCACCAATTGCGCCACAAGCTTGGCGAAAGTTTTGGTCCAGTCGCGGATTTTCTGTTCGAACCAGGGGTGCTCAAGCATGAACCAGCATTCCTCGACATAGATCAGCGTCGGTACGCCCTGCCGCCCACCCTCGCGCAATTGCAGGTAGATGCGGTAGAACGCGTAATCCATGAAGGCGCGCGCCACCTGCTGCCGCTGCAGCATCTCGCCCATTTCGATGCAGCAGAAATCCGTCAGCGAAAACGTGTCTTCACGGTTGTCGAAATAATGCGCCAGCGGCCCCTGTCCGACCCAGGCATCGAGTTCATTCTGCAACACCGGCGACAGGATCGAATGCAGGTGGCCAAGCGTCCAGTGGGCGCGATCCTGTGCTGCCAGGCCCTGCAAGCCGCGCCATACGTCCTTGACATCGTCCGCGCTGTAACGGTAACCGCGATGGCACACCAGGCCCTCCACCCATCCGGCCAGCCATTCGAGCGCCGCAGCATCACCCAGCAGCGCAAGCGGATTCCAGCGGCTGCCATCTCGCACACCGATATCGATATGGTCGCCGCCCATCATGCGCGTTGCAATACGGCAGGAGCGATCCTTGTCAAATATGATGACCCGACAGGGTGCGTATTTTCTGAACTGCGCAATCAATACATTCATCGCGCTGGATTTGCCCGACCGTGACGGACCAACAACGAGCGCATGGCCAAGATCATTCGAATGCAGATTGAAGAAATACGGCGTATTGTGTCCGGTCTCCAGCATCATCAGTGCCGGAGAATACTTCCCGCGCTGCTGGGTCAGATACTCGTTTTCGATCCGGCCGGGATCCACAGTACGCAGTGGCGTCAGATCGGACAGCGAACGAATGTCGAGCAGGAACCAGCGCCTGATCATGGTATGCATGCCAGGGATACCGCCGGCAAAGGCCGACAGCAGGTGGATTTGTTCGCGGATCACTGTAAGACCGGCGGCTTCCATGAGCGCCGTGATGTCATCCAGCACCCGACCCGCTTCTTCCGCACCCGCGCCCAGAGCGAACACCTGCGCCGAATACCAGCCATACCAGACCTCGTCAGTCTCGACCCGGGTACTTGCAAGGTGGGCCGCCTCGGCCGCCTCCAGCCGCGACTCATTGGCGCGCGCATCGGCCTGACGGTTCATCGCCAGATACAGCCAGGTCATGGGCGAGTATTTCATGAGATCGTTGTATTGGCGCACGCCGGTCAGGTAGTCAGCGATCTCCTTCTTGCCGGCAATGCGGAACACCTGACTGAACACCATTTCGCCATCGACGGCGAGCAGCGCATCAAACACCCCCTGACGGGTCGCGCGTGGCGGTTCGCGCAGCGAAACGCCACGCAGCCACAACCGGTCGTCGAGCACCAGTCCGTCACGCAAGAATGCCAGCTCCGCATCGGCGATCTGGCTGTCGAGAAACGGCATGGCCACCACCGCGCGCTGGCTTGAGCCTGGATTGACGCATCGGCGCAACAGACCGCGTAACGTGTCGCCACGCAGACGGCGGACGCCCAGCCCGACAAGCCGGTCGCAGAATCTCTGAATCAGCGTCTCGAATTCACTGATGCGCTGGATCAGCTCGGTGGCTGACCAGGCAAAGGCATCCTCGGCCCGCAACACCGATTTCAGCCCGTAATACACTGCTCCGGCAACGCCGCGACCTTCTGCGAGCTGCATGGCGATGCGCGCACCGATACCGCTCACCCCCTTATCCGCCAGCAGCGTGATGCCCAGGTAGGCTTCGTTCAGGTACATGCGCCCCGATGCAATGCGGCTGCCGCGCAGCCGGTCGATACGTTCCGACCACGGATCGGGAAATTCCGCTTCGGGGTAGAAGCGCAGCCGACGACGATGCACCAGCCAGTTCAGCACGCAGGGCGCTTCGCGAAAACTTTCGTAGGCTCCGTCGAGTGCCTGCAGGTACCAGGCCACGTCGGCGGAAGTGGCTGCATCGATGTCGATACCGGCCAGATGCAGCATCACCGTCAGGCTGCCATCCTTGTTGACCACCACGTCATCCGCGCCGCTGGTGAACATCCACGGCAGCAACTCGGCAAACGGACGCACATCTTCGCGCGTTTCGCTCATTGCAGGTCCCTGCGCGCAAACCCTGCCGGGCGCCTGTTGCGTCGTTGCCGTTGCGGATCGGGCCAGGGAACGTAGCGATCGCCCTGCCGCGCGTATTCGAGATAAATCTCCCGTGCTCGCGCGTCGCTGCGGGCCACGATCATCAGCGCAAGATGCAGCACTGCGGCTACCAGCAGGTATTCCCAGACGTGCATCATGACCACAACCACCACACCAAAGGCAAAGTTGGCCATCACCAGTTTGAATTCGCCTCCGGCAAGCAGCCTGACCTCGGACAGCCGCACCGGCACAGCCGTTTCACGCACGTTGGGCCGCATGTCAATTCCCGCAGGGGAGCTGCATGCCCATGCCGCTCATGATTGCCGGGATGCCGAGCAGCATGCCTGCCCCGATGGCGATCACCAGAAACGTCATCACCGGGAACCCGCGTCCGCCGAGGTCGGTGAGCCAGCCGATGATACCCACGGCCAGGGTGATGGCGACAATGAGGCCGATCATGGCCGGACTGTCGAAGAAATTGTTGAGAATGAAGCAGAACGGCTGGTACAGCAAACCTGGGACACCACCCGGGGCAGTTGAAAACATCGCTATTCTCCGTTCAAGCGTGAAAAAACTTCTTCAAGACGGTATGCACCGTTGTCATATCCAAGCACTTCCACCACCCGTACCGGGCCGCGATCTCCGCCCAGATGTGCCGTCTGCACCACAAAGGAAAACGTCTGCGCGATACGCCGTCGCAGCGCGTCGTGCGGCAAACCTGCCGCATCGGGTGCCATGCGCATCAGCGTCTCCAATCTGTCGAACGCCGATTCGGCGGTATCGGCGTGAATGCTGGTGATGCCGCCCGAGTGGCCGGTATTGAGCGAATCGACCAGATCATAGGCTTCGCCACCCCGGATCTCGCCGACCACGATGCGGTCGGGTCGAAAGCGCAGGCACACCCGCACCAGCGCGCGAATATCCGCATCGAGTTCGCGATTGGCTTCGAATGCGACCCGGTTGGGCGATGCCAGTCGCAGCTCGGCCGTGTCCTCAATCGTGATCACGCGCTGACCGGGCGGCACGGCATCAAGCAGGGCATTGATCAGCGTGGTCTTGCCAGAACTGGTGCCGCCCGCCACCAGCAGGTTCTTGCGTCGCGCCACCGCCCAGACAAAAAAATCACGCAACGCGCTCCCGCCCTGACGCACTGCGGTCGCGTCGGGCCGCGCCTGCTTCGACGCAGGCGCATCGCCCGCAGCAGCGAACGTCGCGCTGCGGGCCCGGGGCGAAAACGCACCGGATGTCACGTAATCGTCGAGCGACAACGTGCGGGCGGCATGCTTGCGGATACTGACCGCATGCCCGTTGATTGCAACCGGATACATCACTGCGGCCACGCGGATACCCGGCAGTCGGGCATCCATGATCGGTGTGTGCCGCTTGTCGTTGCTTGTTGCCAGCGCGCGTACTGCGAGTTCCACGGCGATCGGCTGCAGGCGCTCGCTGATCCTGCGCATGATCCCTTCGGACTCGATCCAGATCTCTTCCGGCGCATTGATCATGATTTCCTGCACCGATGGAGCATCGAGATAACCCAGAATGGGGCGCAGAGCGCCGCGCAACACCTCGAACGCCTTCTGGCCCTTGCCGCTGCCGCGCGCGTCTTCAGCGACTGATTCCATATTCATGCGCTATGCTCCTGAACCGTTGCGCCACCCGTCTCGCATAACGGATGCGCAGCCGTTCATTCTTTGCGTTGTATGCTCCCACCGCCCGCCAGTTCCGGCCGTACACGGCAAAATCATTGGCAAGGATCCACGCCCCGACCTGCAGGTTGGTGCAGGGATCGCGCAACTGTCCCGGACCAATGCCATAGCGACCCAACACCGGCAGCCAGGCGGAATTGATCTGCATCAGCCCGATGTCGACCGTGCCATCGGCATTGCGGTGCACGCTCGACGGATTGAGCCCGGACTCGTTCTGCGCAATCGCCAGCAGCAAGAACCGCGACACGGCGTAGCGTGATTCGGCGTCACTCCAGCAATCGGCATGGGCCGATGCGCCCGCGACGGCAAGACTCACGGCTGCCAGCCATCGCCGCACCGGCAAGGTCATTGTCCGGAGTTTGACATTGCGCTTCATTTGTTAATGATAATATCTGTTGTTAATAAATGCAACAACACGGACCTGAAGGAATTCAAGCTGACGTTCTGCTTGATGTTATAATCAGAACAAATCAACAGAATGCGTGGTGCATGACGAACCACGCCTACACGGAGACCCCCCAATGGACCTGGCGATTGGCGGCGCAAGCGCTTTTCCCTATGGCCGCTTCCGTACCCATGACCAGAGCCGGTCGGGACGGTCACGAACGCCCGACCCTGCCTGTCGCACCGACGACCGCGCTTGCGACCTGCCGCACCAGCCCGTCACGCCATGACCGCACGCAACCTCGACGCAGAGCGGCTCGAACTGGCTCTGGAAGCCACCGGGCTCGACCTGTGGGAAAACGACCTGATCAGCGGTGAAATTCCCTGCAAGCCGGGCAGAACGCTGGCCGAACTGGGTTACTCTGCCGAAGACGCGCCGCATAACATCGACGACATCTACTCGCTCGTCCACCCCGACGATACAGACCGGCTGCGCCAGGCAGTACAGTCCCATCTCGACGGCCTGAGCGAATGCTACCGCTGCGAATTCCGCCTGCGCGCCCGCTCGGGGCACTGGATCTGGTATGCCAATTACGGCAGGATCGTCGACCGGACTGCCGACCAGCCAGGCCGACGCTTCATCGGGTTCACCTTCAACATCCACGAACGCAAGTGCCGCGAGGATGACCTGGACCGCGCCAACCGCAAGCTGGTTGAACAGAACCTGCAGCTCGAACACATGAATGCCCGGCTCAACGCGCTGGCGACCAGCGACCCGCTCACACGACTGCCCAACCGGCGCCTGCTGCTCAACCGCCTGCACGATGAGATTCACCAGTCTTCACAGGACGAGCACACACGCGCACTGCTGTTCATCGACCTGGACAATTTCAAGACACTCAACGACACGCTCGGTCACGGGAATGGCGACATGCTGCTCAGGCAGGTGGCTGAACGCTTGCGGGACTGTGTACGCGAAACGGACACCGTCGCACGCATCGGCGGTGACGAATTCGTCATCATCCTGGGCAACCTGGGCGACGACGCGCGCAGCCAGAGCGAAATCATCGGCCACAAGATCATTGCCGAACTCAATCGTCCCTACCAGCTCGCCACGCACGAGTACCTGGTGACGCCAAGCATCGGCATCACCCTGTTTGACAGCAACACGCACTCCAGCGGCGAACTGCTGCACCAGACTGACATCGCCATGTACCAGGCCAAACGGGACGGCCGCAACACCCTGCGCTTCTTCGAACCGCACATGCAGCACCAGCTGCACGCACGCGCCGGCCTCGAGGCCGACCTGAACCTCGCTGTCGGGCAGGATCAGTTCCGCCTGCACTACCAGTTCCAGTACGACCACAACCGGCAGGCCGTGGGCGCGGAAGCACTGATCCGCTGGCAGCATCCACAGCTCGGTGAACTGCTGCCGCGGCAATTCATCCCGCTAGCGGAAGAATCCGGGCTGATCCTGCCCATCGGCCGCTGGGTGCTCGAACACGCCTGCAGGCAGCTGGCGCAATGGGGAGCCAATCCGGCGCTGCGACACCTGTTCATCGCAGTCAACGTCAGCCCACGCCAGTTCCGGCAACCGGATTTTGTCGCCATGGTCAGCGAGGTTGCCGCAACCAGCGGCATCCGTCCTGACCGCCTGCGCATCGAACTCACCGAACACCTGCTGCTCGACGACATCGAACAGACCATCGCCACCATGAAAGCGCTCGGCGATATCGGCATACGCTTCTCGCTCGACAATTTCGGCACCGGCTGTTCGTCACTGCAACACCTGTGCCGGCTGCCGCTCCATCAACTCAAGATCGACCAGTCATTTGTGCGCAACCTCGGCCGCTGCGACAACAACCTGTCCGTAGTGCGCACCATCATGGCCATGGCAGGTCAGCTCGAACTTGATGTTGTTGCCGAAGGCGTGGAAACCGACGAACAAAAACGCCTGCTCGACGCCAGCGGACTGCTTCATTATCAGGGATTCCTGTTCGGTCGCCCGCTACCCGCCGAACAGCTCGGCCGCCCGCCCCTCTCTGCCTGTACCTGACACGACGCTGAGCAGAACGGGTAGACTGCAATGTGATGGCATTCGATACAACCCGGAGATCGCAGCAACCGTCGCGCCGTGCCGGCGCTCTCCGGCGACGGGTCACCAGAACGCAAGGCAGACGCACGCACCTGTGACCACACCGAGAGGAGGCGCCATGCACAGCCATATCGTTTCTGCCAACTACGTGTTGATCGGCTTTACGCTGTATGCCGCCGCCACCCATCTGTCTTTCGGTCTGAAACCTCCCCATGCCCCGGTCAATGTGTTGTTTGGTCTGATGCTGCTTGCTGCCGTGCCCGCGGATTTTTTTACCTGCGCGCCATCGGCGCCCCCGATGCCGCCTCGTATCTTGCCGCCTTGCGCGGCAATCTGAGCTTCATCATCCTCATGCTGATCGCCTTGCCGCATTTTCTTTCGGCTTATACCAACCAGAACACCCTTCGCCTCAACCTGCTACTCAACACCGTTGCCGTCGGCCTGCTGCTCGCCAACCTGGTTCTGCCCCATACCCTGCAATACAGGGTATTCACCGGTATCCATGCGCAGACCCTGCCCTGGGGCGACATCGTCATCACAGGTACGGGACTCAGCAGCGACTGGTCCTATTTCTCCATCTTCGCCGGCAGCACTATCCTGCTCGACGGTCTGCGCCGGCTGGCGGGACATCATCATGCCCATCCGGACCGGTACACACTGGGCATGCTGGTCAGTTACGCCCTGTTTCTGTCCGGCTCCACTATCGGGATACTCGGCCGGCTGCAGATCATTCCGTTCGTTCCGCTCGGCATGTTCAGTTTCATGATCATGATCCTCATGCTGAGCCTCGTGCTGGCGCAACAGACGCATGACCGCCTGCGTGAGTCGGAAAGCCGCTTCCGCAGCCTGATCGAGCAATCGCCATTCAGCACCATGGTGCTCGCGCCGGACGGCACTGTGCTGCAGACCAATCCCGCCTGGACCCGACTGTGGGAACGGACCATTCCGCCCGGGGCGCGCTGCAACATATTCCACGATCCCGACTGCAGCATCGATGGACTGCAGGAAGCCTTGCGCCTGAACATGCACGGCACCGTGAGCGAAATTCCCGCCATCGCCATCACCCGGCGGAATGAACAGGACACAGACGCGTCCGCGATCCGCTGGATACGCGGCTATGCTTACCCGATCCGCAATGAATCCGGAGCCATTCAGGCGTCAGTCCTGGTCCACGAGGACGTGACCGACAAGATGCTCGTGCAGCACACCTTGCAACGACTGGCCTACGAAGACCTGTTGACCGGTTTGCCCAACCGTATCCGTCTTCACGAGCGGCTGGAAGCGGACATCTGCGCCGCCAGAGCACGCCTGGAGCGGGGCGCACTGTTACTGATCGATCTGGATCATTTCAAAACCATCAACGATGCACTGGGACACCGGACCGGCGACATGATCCTGCAACGCCTGGCGCAACGGCTGACTGAACAATTCAATCAGGCCTTCATCGCCCGCCCCGGCGGAGACGAATTCGCCATCATCCTTCCGGCATCCACACTTTCTGCAAGCCGGTTCACGCAATATGTCGACGAAATGGCGAAAACGGTGCATGACACCCTGACGGCATCCGTCAGTCTGCATGAGCACTCGCTGCGGGTAGGCGCCAGTGTGGGTATGGCCTTGTTTCCGGAAGCGCAGGACGAAGCCGCCGATGTTCTGCGCCATGCGGAAATGGCGCTCTATGCTGCCAAAAAACAGGGGCGCAACCAGATCAGCCTGTATGAGACCACACTGCAAGTCAGGGCAACCGGGCGGCTGCAACTGGAGGCCGGTCTGCGAAACGCGCTGGAGCGCAACGAACTGGCCCTGCATTTTCAACCCCAGGTCGATGACCTCGGCGAGGTGGTCGGCGCAGAAGTGCTGCTTCGCTGGATTCATCCACTGCATGGCGTGATTCCGCCCGGGCAGTTCATTCCGATCGCTGAAGAAACCGGCATAATCCACAGCATCGGCGACTGGCTGTTCACCGAGGCGTTTTCCCGCCTCCCGCACTGGACCAGCTTTCACGGCTACCTGTCGATCAATGTCAGCCCCTGGCAGTTTGCCAGCGCGGATTTCGTGCACCGGTTGATGCGCGCCGCCAGCGAACACCGGGTCCCGCGACAGCGCATCATGCTGGAACTCACCGAATCCGCCTTGTTGCACGACCTGCCCGCAACCATAAGCAAACTGGATCTGTTACGCAAATCCGGATTCCGCATTGCGCTCGACGATTTCGGCACCGGATATTCATCGCTGGCCTACCTGCAACAATTGCCGCTGGATGCGATCAAGATCGACAAGTCATTCGTTGACAAACTTGAGACTCAGCCGGACAACCCGTTGGTGGCCTCGATCATCGACATCGGTCAACGCCTGCACCTGTCGACCGTGGCGGAGGGGGTGGAAAACACAACCTGTCGCGATGCACTGCTCCGTTTTGGCTGCACGCATTTCCAGGGTTATCTGTACAGCCGCCCCCTCGCCGAACACGATTTCCTCGACTGGCTGAAACAGCACAGTCTGCTTTCCGCAAGCGGCTGATCGTGACAGCCGCAGTGCTCAGGAGGTCTCGCGCACGGGTCGCTTGAACAGCTTGCGCTGCAGCGTGCGCCGATGCATGTTGAGCGCCCGTGCCGTGGCAGAAATATTACCGTCGTGCGCATTGAGCACACGTTGAATGTGCTCCCATTCAAGCCGTTCCAGCGATGACGGCCGTACCGGCAGCTTCAACGCCGGATCGCCGGCATCGCGGTGCAACGCAGCAACGATGTCGTCCACTTCCGCCGGTTTGGCCAGGTAATGCGTCGCGCCCAGCTTGATCGCCTCCACTGCGGTGGCGATGCTGGCATAGCCCGTCAGCATGAGAATACGCATGTCGGCACGCAACGCCCGCAACGCCGGGATCAGCACCAGACCGTTTTCGCCGGACATCTTGAGGTCGACCACAGCATAGGCCGGCGGCGCCGCGCGTGCCAATGCCAGCGCCTGTGACACACCATGCGCCTCGTGTACCGCAAAACCACGACGTCCCAGCGCCCGCGCCAGAACCCCGGCAAACACCGGGTCATCATCCACCAGCAACAATGACGTTTCATTCATGCAGCGCTCCTCCGTGCCGCGGCAGACGCACCACCACCCGGGCACCGCCGCCCGGCCGGTCTAGCAGGCTCACACTGCCGCCGTACTGTTCCACGCTGGCATTGGCCAACATCAAACCGATGCCAATGCCGCCATGCTCACGTTTGGTGCTGAAAATCGCGGTCCCTGCGGGCAATTCGCTGCGAAAACCGCTACCCCGGTCGAGAATCGCCAGTTCAATGGCCTGCCTGTCCCAGTCCAGCTCGATCTGCACCTGACCCGCACCAGCATCGGCAGCATTGTTGCACAGGTTGATCACGGCCTGATCGAGGGTATCGCCCCGAATCAGCTCCGGCACAGGCGCATCACGCAGCCAGTGCACACTGACCTGTGCCTGGGGGCGCACCACACGCCAGGTTTCGAGCAGCCCATGCAGCCAGACATCAAGCCGGATCACGCCGCCCGATTCGGCGCGCCCCGCGCTATCCCGGCGCGCCAGCCGGGTCAGGATATCTTTGCTGGCACGGATCTGCTGCCGCAGGATCTCCACTGCGGCCACCTGATCTGGCCGGTCAGCACAGGTTTCGGCCAGCTCGCCAACCAGCACGCTCATGGTCGCCAGCGGCGTCGACAGTTCATGCGCCGTGCCTGCTGCAAGGTTGCCCAGGGCAACGATCTGTTCGTCGCGCATGCGCCGCTCACGGATCTGTGCCAGGGCCTGATCGCGTTTGCGCAACGATTGCGCCATGCGGCCAATGAAATAGGTGATCAACAGCGCGCTGAGAATGAAATTGAGCCACATGCCCATCAGGTGCAAGCTGAAAGCCGATGCGCCCGGTGGCAGGGTCAGCGGCTCATACACCCGCATCAACAGACTGTAGGCCAGCAGGCAGGCGCCAGTCAGCAGCCAGGCAAGCCGTACCGGCAAGGTGGTCGCCGCAATCATGATCGGCAGCAGGTACAGCGACACGAACGGATTGCCCGCACCTCCGGAAAAATACAGCAACGCCGTCAGCAGCGCCACGTCCGCCAGCAGCTGCAGCAGGCATTCGAGCGCCGTGACCGGCCAGTCCTGGCGCAGGCGCAGCCCGGTCAGCACAGCCAATATCGCCGTCATTGCCACCACGGCCAGCAATGCGTGCAACGGCAGTTCGATGCGCAGTACCCACGTCGCTACCGCCAGCACGGCCAGTTGGGCCAGCAGGCCATAGCCGCGCAGCAGCAGCAGTTCGCGCAGCACGCCCTCGGCAGGTGCCAGGGCAGAAACGGAAAACAGGCGGATCATGCGCCCATTCTAGCAGGCGTCGGTCGCCGCGGGCGGCGCTACACAGCCTCGCACGCAGCGCAAACGCGCGACAAAATGTCACAGCGGTGCAACCACCGGGTCGGATTGCGGTCCTTGCCCGTGCTGACAACCTCGGGCCGGCATGTTAATGTGTTGTCTGAAACCCAAGCAAGGAGCCGGACAATGGCCGTACTGGAACTCACGCAAGACAATTTCGAATCCACCGTTCTCAACAACGACTTCATCCTGATCGACTTCTGGGCCCCATGGTGCGGCCCGTGCCGTTCCTTCGCGCCGATATTTGCCGCCGCGTCGGAAAAGTACCCTGATCTGGTATTCGCCAAGGTCAATACGGAAGAAGAACAGGCGCTGGCCGCGAGTTTCCAGATCCGCTCCATTCCCACGCTGATGATTTTCCGTGAAAAAGTCATCATCTTCTCGCAACCGGGTTCGTTGCCCGCCTCGGCGCTCGATGAACTGATCGGCAAGGCGCGCGAACTGGACATGGCGCAAGTGCACAAGGAAATTGCCGAAGAACAGGCCAACAAGGCCTGACCCGGCTGCGCCCCGGCCATCAGCTGGCCGGCGCCAACAACGGCCTGAGCTGCGCGGCGAACTGCTGACGTTCCCGCGTCGCCGCACCGGTCAGGACGAATCCCGCCATCTGCCCCGTCGCATCGATCTGACGCGCACGCAATCCGTCCTCCGCCTGCTCGACCTGCCAGTCAAGCGCCCGCCCGTCGGCGGCCGCCAGACTCACCACCGGACACGCGGGTGTCTTGACCACCACCGGCATCACCGGGTATGCCAACGGCGCATCGCCGCCGCACAGGATGGCCGCCAACGCCCGTGCCTGTGCCAGTAATGGCTGCACGTAGGGCAGCACATATCCATCCACTTCGGCACAATCACCGATGGCATAAATATCCGCTGCACTGCTGCGCAACCAGCGATCCACCACAATACCGCGCAGCACAGCCAACCCGGCCTGCTGTGCCAATGCAGTCGCAGGACGCAGACCAATGGCCGACAGCACGATATCGGCCTGCAGACGGCGTCCGTCATCCAGCACGACCGTGACCCCATGGTCCGCCCGTTGCACCGCCGTGGCCTTGCGCCCCAGATGGCTCTGCACGCCCAACCCACCCAGCGCGGCCTGCACAGCCCGCCCTGCCTGTTCGGGCAGCAGGCGTTCCAGCAACCACTCGCGCGGGTGCACCAGTTCGACGGCATGTCCCGCTGCGGCGAGATCATTGGCGAATTCGCAGCCAATCAGCCCACCGCCGAGTATGACCACCCTGCCGCCGGACGGAAGCGCCGCGCGAAAACGCGCGTAATCCGCCAGGTTGTTCACGCTGAACACCGTATCGGCTGCGTCACCTGCAAGATGCGGGTCGACCGGATTGGCACCGAGCGCCAGCACCAGCCGGCTCCAGGCAATGAGCTCACCCCCGGCATACAGGGTATGCGCCGTCGCATCGATCGACTCCACCCGTGTCATGGTGCGTACGCTGATCCCGAGTTGCGCCTGCAACTGCGCCGCCGTCATCTGCACCAGTCGTTCGGGGGTCTGCCCCTGTGCCAGCGCCGTCGACAGCATCGGCTTGCTGTAAACATCGCCGTTATCCGCAGTAAGCACGAGCAACGGCACGGCGGCATCGCGCTTGCGCAGCTCGCGGGCAAGGGTATAACCCGCCATTCCGCTGCCAACGATCACCATCGGATGCATGCAATTTCCTCCAGCTCGCTCAATCGGGCTGCCGCCCTGACGGGCAGCCCTTTCGCATTCACAGAACGACCATCTCGAAGTCGGCCTTGGCCACGCCGCAGTCGGGGCAACTCCAGTCTTCAGGAATGTCCGCCCAGGAGGTTCCCGGAGCGATGCCTTCTTCAGGCAAACCCAACGCCTCATCGTAAATGAAACCACACACGACACACTGGTATTTCTTCATGACTTCGGTCCTTTCAAAGGGTTCAATGTTTCGCTCAGGCTGCCTGCACGGCATCGAGTGTCTGCTGGTAATGCCGCGCATGTTTCTCCTCCACCCTGGCCAGTGCGGCGAAGCGTTTCGCCGCCTTGTCCAGTGTTGCGCGGAAGCGGTTGGCATGTTCCTTCGATTCCGTGATCTGGCTGTCGATTTCCGCCACCGCCTCGTGCTGGCGTTCTTCCATTGCCGCATGGCGGAACGAAGGGTACATTTCGGTGTACTCGTAGGTCTCCCCTTCGATCGCCATCTGCAGGCAGCGCGCCACCGACATGTCCTGCTGCGGATACAGCAAATCGAGATGGCCAAAGGCGTGCATCACCTCCTGTGCTGCGGTTTCTTCAAACACCCTGGCCGTCGTCTCGTCGCCGAGCGCCCGGCACAGCCGCGCAAAATACATATACTTGATATGGGCCATGGACTCGCCGGCAAAAGCCGCTTCCAGATTCTGAATGGTCACGCTCATGATCGTTCTCCTGTTGGGTTTCTGAGCCGTCTGCTCATGGTTTACATCGTATACAACCCGTTCGCATTCATCCAATTGATTGTTGCAATACTGTCGATTGAATAAAGCTATTGCCGGTCCATGCCGACCCATCGCAACGCTGGCGGTGAACCATTTCGCCTTCCGGGCACTCCATATGACTCCGGGTTACTGTACACTTGGCTGCCACAGGTCGATCTGCCTTATGAAATTGCTGTCAGACTCCGCCAACCCGACTGGAAAGGACGACGTCGCCCGCCTGGCTGGCGTCATCGATGCGCTTCGTCCGGCCCGGCCACACGATGCCGCAGCTGCCGTACAGGCCATCTGCGCGCTGTGTTATCGCCTGTCTCGCCAGCCCGTCCTGCGTGTCGAATTGCGTACCAGCCTGCTGGCGCTGCTCAATGAGCGCGAGCAGATTTCGCTGTACACTTCGACCGGAATCCTGCCGAACACCGGGTTCTTTTCCGAAGCCGCACGGCGCATCTCACACAAGCTGCTGCCCGCCGCACACGATGCCTTCCGCCTGAAAGACCTGCTGTCGCAGTTTTTCCACCGCCCGGGTGACGAATGCTGGGTCAATGCGGTGCCGGACAGCTGCTGGATCGAACTGCTGCAGGCGCTGCGTTTCGACGAAGTGCCTCGCAGCACGGAGTTGCCACCCGCCATCGCGCAGATTACCCGCTCGGTACGGATACTGTCGTTCCATATCGCCGCCATCGGCCTGGAACCGGAACTGCTGCGGCTGGAGCCCGAAATCGAACAGGGCATCTCTCCATTTCTTGCCCAGCATCAGGCGACCCTGGACTGGCTCGAACGCTACGAATCCGCGTGGGCAGGACAAGATGCCGATGGTAACGAAGACGCGCAGGTTGTCGGGCTGCTGAACCAGGGCACGCTGTTGATCCGCCGCATCCACCATCGCGCCACGCATGAGGGCACCAGCATTCGCCTCACCTACCTGCTGCAACGACTGCAACAGCATCTGGAACGCAACGCAGCCCTGTACGCCTGCCTGGTCTCGCTGCGGCAACAGCACACCGGCCACGGCAGCAACCATCACCCCGAAGTCAGCCTGTTCAAAGTGCTGGTGCAGGGCGAATGCCGCAAAAACGATCTTCGCCACCACTGGAATCAGAGTCTGGGCCTGCTGGCACTGCGCGTCACCGAAAATGCCAGCCGCGCTGGCGAGCACTACATCGCGGAAAACCGGGCAGAGTATGCCCAGATGTGGCGCTCGGCGCTGGGGGCCGGTGTCATCATCGCGCTCATGGCCCTGCTCAAGCTGAACATTGGCGAACAGGTCCTGCCGCCATTGAGCCAGGCACTGTTGATCTGCCTGAACTACGGTTTCGGCTTCATGATAATCCATGTCCTGCGTTTCACCGTAGCCACCAAGCAACCGGCGATGACGGCCGCCACCCTGGCCGCAAGCCTGGGCGAAAACAACGGACAGGCACCAGACCTGGACGGCCTGACGACGATGATCGCACGCACCACGCGCAGCCAGTTCGCCGCTATCCTGGGCAACGTGCTGATGGCGGTGCCGATCTCGGCCGCCATCGGCTTTGCCGTACAGCACTTTGGCAACAGCCCGGTCATCAGCATGGACACCGCGCGGCATCTGGTAGACGGCATCCACCCACTGCACAGCGCGGCCATCGCCTACGCGGCCATCGCCGGCGCCTGTCTGTTCCTCTCCGGCCTGATCGCAGGCTACTATGACAATTTGTGCGCTTACAACAACATTCCGCAGCGGCTCATGCAACTCGGCTGGCTACGACGGCTGCTGGGCCAACGGCGCCAGCAGCGGCTGGTACGCTATGTGGAAAACAACCTGGGCGCGCTGGCAGGCAACTTCTGGTTCGGCTGCATGCTCGGCGGCGTCACGGCACTGGGCACCCTGTCCGGCCTGCCGCTCGACATCCGCCACATCGCCTTCTCCTCCGCCTATGCCGGCTATTCGCTGGCCGCCTTCAACTTCCACGCTGACTGGAACATCGTCGCATGGACGGCCGCCGGCATCACTGCCATCGGTTTGACCAATCTTGCTGTCAGCTTTGCGCTGGCACTGACGGTTGCGCTACGCGCACGACAGATCGCATTTGCCCAATGGAGGCTGCTTGCGGTCAGCGTGCTGCGGCGACTGGTCACCCATCCACGCGAGTTCTTTCTGCCGCCCGTACCCACAGGCCCGAAACACTGAAACCACTTCAGGACACCGGCTGAACGCAGGGCAGATTCAGGCCAACGATGGCGCGCTGCAGCACCTGCAGCGCCGCAGCGCGAGGGAAGCTCCTGCGCCACGCCATCGCCACGCTGCGGTGCGGCTCCGGTGCTGCGAACGGCCGATCGATCAGCCCGGGAAGACTGTGCTGTTGCATGGCGGTGCAGGGCATGACCGAGATGCCGGCACCCGAAGCAACCATGTAACGGATGGTTTCCAGGCTACCGGACTGCAGCGTCTGCCGGGTGGCGATTGCGTCGCCGCGCTGCAGTGCCGGACACGCCTCAAGTACCTGGTCGCGAAAACAGTGGCCAACACCCAGCAGCAGCATGTCCTGCAAACGCAGCTCATCGGCAGCGATGTGGCTGCGCTCCCGCCAGGGATGCGCTTCGGGCAACAGCACCCGGAACGGCTCACGGTACAGCTCACGCACCACCACGCCCGGCTCGTCGAATGGTAACGCCACCAGGATGACGTCGAGCTCTCCCTGACGCAGGCGTTCCGCCAACCGATAGGTAAAATTCTCCTCCAGCAGCAGCGGCATGTGCGGTGCCAGCTCATGCAGCGCCGGAATCAGCGCCGGCAACAGGTAGGGCGCAACGGTATAGATCGCCCCGAGCCGCAGCGGGCCCGACAGCGCATTCTCCGACTGCCGCGCCATCTGTTTCAGCGTCTGCGCTTCTTCGAGCACGCGAGCGGCCTGCTCGACGATGCGCGTTCCGGCCGGGGTCAGGCTGACCTCATTGATCGCGCGTTCGAACAGTGTCACTCCCAGTTCGTCTTCCAGCTTGCGAATCGCCACGCTCAGCGTCGGCTGCGACACATGGCACGATTCGGCCGCCCGGCCGAAATGCCGCTCACGCGCCACCGCCACGATGTATCGCAGCTCGGTCAGGGTCATGCCGTGCCCTGCCTCCGGTAGGCCCACACCATCATCAGCACCCCGGCGACGATCATCGGCAACGACAGCCATTGCCCCATGCTGAGACCCAATGTGAGCAATCCAAGGAAATCGTCCGGTTCCCGCGTGAATTCGACCAGGAAGCGGAAACAGCCGTACCCGATCAGGAACAGCGCCGACACGGCCCCCACCGGACGAGGGCGCGCAGAAAACCACCACAGGATGGTAAACAGCATCAGCCCTTCCAGCCCGAACTCATACAACTGCGACGGATGGCGCGGCTGCAGGTCGACCTGGGGAAACACCATGGCCCAGGGCACGCTGGTCGGCCGCCCCCACAACTCGCCATTGATGAAATTGCCTATACGGCCCGCGCCGAGTCCAAGCGGCACCAGCGGTGCGATGAAATCCGTCACCGCAAGCCAGGACTTGCCTTCGCGCCGGGCAAACCACCACAATGCGAACAGCACACCGAGAAAGCCGCCATGAAACGACATGCCGCCCTGCCAGACCGAAAAGACCTGCAGCGGATGCGCAAAATAAAAACCCGGCTTGTAGAACAGCACATAACCGAGCCGACCGCCAAGCACTACGCCCAGCACACCCCATGTCAGCACGTCGTCGAGCTGGCGCATCTGCCAGCCGGATTCGGGGTGGTGACGAATGCGCCAGCGACCCAACAGCAGCACCAGCACGAATGCCAGCAGATACATGAGGCCGTACCAGCGTACGGACAGCGGTCCAAGCGAAATGGCGACCGGATCGAATTGGGGATGAACAAGCATGTCGGAGGCGATTCGGGTTAAAATAGCCAGCATTATCGCATCAAAGAAGGTGAAGAACACATGCCTGCCTACCGATCCCGCACCACCACACAGGGCCGCAACATGGCCGGCGCCCGCGCGCTGTGGCGCGCCACCGGAATGACCGATGCCGATTTCGACAAACCGATCATCGCCATTGCCAACTCGTTCACCCAGTTCGTGCCTGGCCACGTACATCTCAAGGATCTCGGCCAGCTCATCGCGCGC
>JAJXUP010000168.1 GCA_021782795.1 Pseudomonadota bacterium
GGGCAAGCTCGAAGAGGCGGAACCCATCCTGCACAGCCTGCTGAAGCAGAACCCGGCCAATGTGTTCATGCAGCTGTCTTCCCTGATGGGCAAGATCCGCGATCACCAGGCGGCGTTTGCGATGACAGAACGTCTGGCTGCGGATTACCCGGCCTTGCCCGAAGCGCGTTTTGCCGTGGCGCAGGCAGCGGCACACGATGGTCGCATGGACGTTGCGGTGGCGGCGCTAAAGCAGGCCGATACGCTGCGCCCGGGCTGGGAGCCGGCCGCCTTGATGCGGGCGCAGATTCTGGCCAAGACTTCGCCTGCCGATGCACTTGTCTTCATGCGCGAGTTTCTGGTGACGTATCCGGATGCGCGCGAGGTTCGGCTGGCCTATGCGCGTTCGCTGGTAAGCGTCAACCAGGTTGCCGAAGCGCGGGTCGAATTCACCCGGTTGGCCAAGGAAATGCCGGGCAATGCCGAAGTGACGCTGGCGGCAGGCCTGCTGGCGCTGCAGATGGACGATCTTGAGGCGGCGCGCAGTCTGCTGACGGAAACGCTGGAATACGACCCACGCGATGTCGATATGGTGCATTACTACCTGGGTCAGGTGGCCGAGCGCGCGAAGCAGCCCGACGTGGCGGCCGCGCATTATGCCGAAGTCAAGACCGGCAACTATCTGGTGCCGGCGCGCGCACGCCAGGCCGCGTTGCTGGTGCCGGCCGCCAAGCCGAAAGAAGCGCAAGCGCTGCTGGCGTTTACCCATGGCGAAAACGAGGCGCAAAGCGTGCGCCTGCTGCAGGCCCAGGCCGAGTTGCTGGGCGACGACAAACAATATGCGCAGGCCTTTGCGACCTTGTCGGACGGGATCAAACGCTATCCGGACGCAGCGGATCTGTATTACGACCGCGCCATGGTGGCCGAAAAGCTGGGCAAGATCGATGTGCTGGAAACCGACCTGCGCCGCGTGATCGTGCTGCGCCCGGACAATGCGCAGGCCTACAACGCGCTGGGTTATACGCTGGCGGATCGCACCAGCCGTCTGGCCGAAGCAATTACCCTGCTGGACAAGGCGCTGTCGCTGGCGCCCAACGACGCCTATATCCTCGACAGCGTCGGCTGGGCGCAGTACCGCGCAGGCAATCTGGCCAAGGCGCAGGACTACCTGGAGCGCGCCTACGCACTGCGCACCGATCCTGAAATCGCCGCCCATTTGGGCGAAGTGCTGTGGGCGCGCGGGCAGCGCGACGAAGCCGGTAAGCTGTGGCAGACCAGCCTGCAAACCCATCCCCAGAATGAAGTGCTGCTGGAAACCACGCGCCGGTTGAACCCCTGATGCTGCGCGGAATTGCGCCGCTGTGGCTGGCACTGATTCTGGGCGGCTGCGCCACCACGGCCCCGGTTCAGCCCGTCGCCGTCGATGTTCGCCTGCCGGCCAATTGGGCCCTGCAGGGCCGGATCGGCATTCAAGCCGATGAACAAAGCCTGTCGGGCACGTTTTACTGGCAACACCGCGGGCAATCGGACGAACTGCTGTTGACCTCGCCGCTCGGGCAGGGTGTCGCCCGGATCGTGGTCAACCCGGACGGTGCCCTGCTTGTCCTGCCCAACCAGCCAGAGCGCCGCGCGGTGGACGTCGAGACCCTGACTCGCGAGGTGCTGGGTTATGCCTTGCCGGTTGCGGGTCTGGTCTGGTGGGTGCAGGCGCAAGCTGCGCCGGAACGGATGGCGGAAACCCGGCACGATGCAGCCGGGCGGCTGGTGCACCTGAAACAGGATGGCTGGGTGATCGATTATCAATATGCCGCCGACAGACCTGCGCGCCCACGCAAGCTGGTGGTCACGCGTGACGGGCTGGAAATCCGCCTGCTTGCGGACAGCTGGAGCGTCGAATGAGTCACGCTTACCCTGCCCCCGCCAAACTCAACCTGTTCTTGCATGTGGTGGGTCGGCGTGACGACGGTTACCACCTGCTGCAAAGTGCATTCCGGCTGATCGACCGCGCCGATACCGTGCATCTGGCCTTGCGCGACGATGGCCGGGTGGTGCGCGAACGCGATCTGCCCGGCGTGGCCGAAGACGACGACCTGACGGTACGCGCGGCGCGCTTGTTGCAGACGCATGCGCCGGAAGGCGCGGGGGTGACCATCCGGCTCGAGAAAATCCTGCCGCTGGGCGGTGGCCTGGGCGGTGGCAGTTCGGACGCGGCCACCGTGCTGCTGGCCTTGAATCGCCTGTGGCAGGTCAACCTGCCGCGTGAAAGTTTGCAGGCGCTGGCGCTGCAGCTGGGCGCCGATGTGCCAGTGTTCGTGTTCGGCCAGACGGCTTTTGCCGAAGGCGTGGGCGAAGTTCTGAGCCCGCTGAACGTGGCGCCGGCCTGGTATGTGGTGTTGATGCCACCGGTGCAGGTGCCGACCGCTGCAATTTTTGCCGCGCCGGAATTGACGCGCGACACACCTGCCCTTAGAATGGCGCGCTTTTCCGCAGGCATGGGTCGAAATGACCTGCAGCCAGTGGTTGTCAGTCGCTACCCGGAAGTCGCCCGTTACCTTGAGTGGCTGGCGCAGTTCGGGGCGGCGCAGATGACCGGCTCGGGTGCCTGCGTGTTTACATCTTTCGAGTCGGAAGATGCGGCGTGGGCCGTGTTGCGCCAATTGCCCGAAACAATGCAGGGATTTGTGGCGCAGGGTCTGGACAGGCATCCGCTGTTTGATTGCTGCGCCTGAGTTGCACGATTAAGTAGTACCCGTTGGGGAGTCGCCAAGTGGTAAGGCATCGGATTTTGATTCCGACATTCGTAGGTTCGATCCCTACCTCCCCAGCCAAGATTATGTGGGCAGTCGCCCGTGGCGGCGCCAAGAGAGTATGAACAGCCGCCCGTGGCGGCTGTTTTTGTTTTGGTATTTGAGCCCAATCGCCGGAGGCGTGCGTGTCCATAGACAACTTGATGGTGTTTAGTGGGAATGCCAACCCACGCCTGGCCAACGATGTGGTGCGTCATCTCAACATCCGTCTGGGGCGCGCCACCGTTTCGCGCTTTTCGGATGGCGAAGTCATGGTCGAGATCCTCGAAAACGTCCGCGGCAAGGATGTGTTTGTGCTGCAGTCGACCTGTCAGCCGACCAATGACACGCTGATGGAGGTGATGGTGATGGTGGATGCGCTGAAGCGCGCATCGGCCGGTCGCATCACCGCCGCTATCCCGTACTACGGCTATGCGCGCCAGGATCGCCGCACCCGTTCGGCGCGGGTGGCGATCACCGCCAAGGTGGTGGCCAACATGCTGCAAGTGGCGGGCATCGACCGACTGATGACGATGGATTTGCACTCGGATCAGATCCAGGGCTTCTTCGACGTTCCGGTCGACAACATTTATTCCAGCCCGATTCTGCTGGGCGATATCTGGAAGCGCAACCACCCGAACCTGATGGTGGTGTCGCCCGATGTGGGTGGCGTGGTGCGGGCGCGGGAGATAGCCAAGCGCCTCGAATGCGAGCTGGCGATCATCGACAAGCGCCGCCCCAAACCGAACGTCGCCAAGGTGATGAACATCATCGGCGACGTCAAGGACCGCACCTGCATCATCATGGACGACATGGTGGATACCGCCAACACGCTGTGCGAGGCGGCCAATGCGCTGAAAGAACATGGTGCGAAG
>JAJXUP010000169.1 GCA_021782795.1 Pseudomonadota bacterium
AAATGCTGAACCTGGACGCGTGGCACAAGTGGATAGGCATAACCATACTTGCATTGTGGTTGGTGCGCGTCCTATGGCGAGTCAGCCATCGACCGCCACCGCTGCCGCCCGGTACGCCGCGCTGGCAGGAACGAGCGGCAGAGATCACTCACAGTCTGCTGTATGCGCTGATGCTGGCGATTCCGCTGAGCGGCTGGCTCATGAGTTCGGCGCTCGGTTTCACGGTCGTCTGGTTTGGTGTCGTGCCGTTGCCGAATCTGGTTGCGCCTGACAAAGGTCTGGGCGAGGTGTTGAAACAGGTGCACAGCGCACTCAATGATGGTTTGCTGGTGCTCGTCAGTCTGCATCTGGCGGCAGTGGTGCAACATCAGTTTCTGCTGCGCGACGGAGTGTTGTGGCGCATGTTGCCGTGGGGGACGAAAAAATGAAATCCGGGTGGAAGTTCATGCTTGCAGGCATCTGCTGGATGGCGGCGGCGCAAGGTGCGACGTTACAGAACGTGGTGTTGCCGCAGAGCAGCATCCGTTTCGTGTCGCATCAGATGGGCGTTGCCGTGCCAGGACATTTTGCCCGGTTCACGGCGCGAGTGCATTTCGATCCGGCCGCAGCGCACAACGGCATGGCCAGCATCGCGGTTGACACGGCCAGCGCCGATGCAGGCGGCAACGAAGTCGACGCCACGTTGCGTTCGTCACAATGGTTTGACAGCCAGCACTGGCCGCAGGCCACATTTGTTTCGACTGCGCTCACCGCGCTGGGTGGCGCGCGCTATCAGGCCAGTGGCCTGCTGACCATCAAAGGCAAAAGCCATCCCGTCACCGTACCCTTTGTGCTGGAAAACATGCCCGGCGGGTTGACGGCGCTCAATGGCACGATCGCCATTTCGCGCGCCCAGTGGGGCATCGGCGCTGGCGAGTGGGCTGATCCGTCGGTGGTTGCTGACGTGGTGCAGGTGCAGTTTCATATTGTAGTGAAGCCGTAGCATCCGGCGGGGTCCGATGCGTGGGCCGCAGCCGGCAATCCCAAGCGGTGGGGCCTGATGGCCTTGCCGTAAACCCTGAAGTGATATTCCGAGGAGCAAGACGACATGAAAAAATCGTTGCTGATGTTTTCCCTGCTGGCCGCTGTCAGCGCCAGCGCGTTGGCCGACAGCACTACCTATACGTTCGATCCGCACCATGTGTGGCCGATTTTCGAGGTCAATCATCTCGGTCTTTCGACCCAGCGCGGACGTTTCGATGAAACCAGCGGCACGGTGACGCTGGATCCGGCAGCGAAGAAGGGCAGTGTCACCGTGACGATACAGACCAAGTCGCTTGACATGGGTTTCCCTGAATGGAACGAGCACCTGAGCGGACCTGCTTTTTTCAATGTGGCCAAATATCCGGTCATGACGTTTAAATCCGACAAACTTGAGTTCGATGGCGACCGCGTGGTTGGTGCCGATGGCCAGTTCACCATGCTCGGCGTGACGCATCCGTTGCATGTGACGGTGCACAATTTCCATTGCGGAGAGCATCCGATGATGCACAAGCCGGTATGCGCAGGAGACATCACCGCTACCATTAAACGTACGGACTATGGCATGAACGCCTACGTGCCGATGGTCGGCGATGAAGTGAACATTCTCGTACCGGTCGAAGCGATCCGCAACTGACCGTATGTGCTTTCAGCGGTTGTTCCCGCCCGGTGCGGGAGCAGCCGGTACCAGTATCCCGTTTTCCAGGAGAAGAACATGACCCAACCCGTGTGTGCACAGAAATCCCCCTATGCCGTGGAATTGCAACCCGGCGAATATTATTGGTGCGCTTGTGGCCGCTCGAAAACACAGCCATTCTGTGACGGTTCGCATGCCGGCACCGACATCACGCCGACCGCATTTACCGTGACCGAGACCAAGACCGTGTACCTGTGCGGATGCAAGGCGAGCAAGAATGCGCCATTCTGCGATGGCAGCCATCAGGCGTTGTAACCCGGAAACGGCATCATGGCTGGCTCTTGCGGGCCGGCCATTGTATGCTGGTCGGGCATGAGCCATTTCTCTTTTCGTCTGATCGCCTGGCAACAGCATTCCGGCCGCCATGACCTGCCATGGCAGGGCAGCCGCGACCCCTATCGCATCTGGGTGTCGGAAATCATGCTGCAGCAGACCCAGGTGAGCACGGTCATTCCATATTATCAGCGCTTCATGGAGCGTTTCCCTGATCTGCCTGCGCTGGCGGCTGCCGACCTGGAGGAGGTGCTACGCTGCTGGAGCGGACTTGGGTACTATTCGCGCGCGCGTCATCTGCACGCAGCGGCGTGCCATGTCGTATATGAACTGGGCGGGGTATTTCCGCGTGAGGCCATGCTTGCCGTACAACTGCCGGGTGTCGGCCGGTCTACGGCGGCGGCGATCGCGGTGTTCAGCGCCGGAGCGCGCGAGGCGATTCTGGACGGTAATGTCAAGCGCGTGCTGGCGCGGCATCAGGGCGTGCACGGCTGGCCGGGCGATGCCCAGGTGGAGGCGCGACTGTGGGAGCTTGCGCGCAGCCTGCTGCCCGGGCAGGACATCGAGGCGTATACTCAGGGCCTGATGGATCTGGGCGCGACCGTATGCACGCGCCGCGCGCCGCGTTGCGCGTTCTGCCCATTGCAAGCGGACTGTGTGGCGCGTCTGGGCGGGCTGGCTGACCAGCTGCCGACGCCGCGACCGCGGATTCCGGTACAGCAACAGCAGTTGCGCCTGATGATTTACTCCCATGCCGGACGCGTATGGCTGGAACGTCGCCCGGCGCCGGGCATCTGGGGCGGATTGTGGTGTTTTGCCCGCGGCGACAGCGATGAGCCTGGGGCGCAATGCGAACGCACCTGGGGTGTTCCGGCAATCCGGGTCAATTGCGGTGAAGTGTTCAGCCACACGCTGACGCATCGGCGACTGCACATCGAGCCTGTGATGGTCGAATTGCGTGACGCACCGCGGCACACGTCGGTGGGCCGATGGCTGGCCCCGGACGAGGCACTGACAATGGCGATCCCCGTGCCGGTACGGCGATTGCTGCAACCGCTGGCGGCCGCCGCGGACAGCAAGCGGACGACGAGTGGCGCGCAATACAATGGAATGCCCGTGCCACCTGCGGATCAGGTGGGGCGGTAATGTATTCGTACGGCTGCGGGAAGAACTGATGGAATTCATCGACAGTCATTGCCACCTGGATGCCACGGAATTTGATGCCGATCGCGATGCAGTGGCCGCGCGCGCGCACGCTGCCGGCGTGACGCAACTGATCGTTCCGGCAGTCGATGCGGCCGGGTTCGATACGGTGCGCGCGGTGTGTCAGCGCTATCCACAGTGCCGTGCGGCGTACGGTCTGCATCCGATGTATGCTGATCGTCACCGGATGCAGGATGTGACCCGGCTGGATCAGTGGTTGCGCACGGAGCCGGCGGTGGCCGTGGGCGAGATCGGTCTGGACGGCTCCGACCCGGGTGCTGATCGTGAGCGTCAGCGCGAATTTTTCGACGCACAACTGGCGCTGGCGGCGGACCTGGATCTGCCCGTGCTGCTGCACGTGCGCCAGGCTGTGGATGCGGTAATCGCCAGCCTGCGCCGGTATGGTCTGCATCGCGGCATTGCCCACGCAT
>JAJXUP010000170.1 GCA_021782795.1 Pseudomonadota bacterium
AATCAGCAGTCACCGGTTCAGAATGGTATCTACACCATCTGGGAAAATCTGGGCGCCACCGAATACAAGGGCTTCGAACTTGAAGGCACTGCGCATATCGGCATGGGCTTCAACCTGTATGGCAATTTCGGTTACGACCTGACCAACCAGGACAGCACCGGGCATTCCATCCAGGATGCTCCGCAGAACACCGGCGCGATCGGTGTAATCTACGAACAGCATGCGTTGTATTCTTCCCTGATGACCAAGTACGTCGGCACGCGCTTCATGAGCGGCGGCAATGGTCCAGGCGGAAACGACTACTTCTCGTCCTACACGGTCACCAACTTCACGCTCAACTATACTCTGCCCGGTGTCACTGGCTGGTACAAGAGCGCCGTGCTGGGCCTGCAAGTCGACAACCTGTTTGACAACCAGAGCATTTATGCCCTGGCCGGACAGGATGTGCAAGGCAACGATCTGTTCTGGACCCTGCCGGGTCGTAGCGCGTTCGTCAGCATCACGTTCAACATGTAATTGTCGTGCCGGAAAAAAGCCACCGCCGCAGCGGTGGCTTTTTTTAACCCAGCAACTTGCCCAGCGTCGCTGCCGTGACGGTCAGCAGACCAAGCGACAGGTTCACAGCGATCACCATGCGCATCTTGCCGAGCACCGCTGCGCCAGCCGGCCATTCCTGTGCCAGCACGGCACGCTTGAGCTTGCCAAACAACGCAAAATACAGATGAGCAAACAGCAGCATCATCAGGATGCCCAACGCAGCCATGATCATCACATAAACCGCAGGCTTGCCAAGCTGGGCCATCATGTACAGACCGCTGCCCAAAATCAGCGCCACCGCAGTCCAGACCCAGGGAAAGAAACGGCCGAACACCCCGGCCCACAATGTCAGCCGCTGAGCCGGTTCGAGCATTTTTGCGGCAACCGGGCGCAGTGCCATGTAGGCAAAAAACATTCCACCGACCCAGATGACAGCGCTCAGAACGTGCAAAAACCTTGCAATAATCATGGTCAACTCCTGTAAAAACAATGACGGCCCGACGCACTGCATGAGTGCACCCGGGCCGATGGGGACAGGCTGGGGGCTGCGCGTCACAGCGCAGTTCTCCTTACCCTGTCGTGATTGTAACCGGATATACCGACGAATTCATGACGACCACAACAACAGTTGGCGCACCGGCGCGAAACTGCTGCGATGTACCGGCGACGGTCCGTGCAGCTGCAGCGCAGCCAGGTGTTCCGCCGTTGGGTAGCCCTTGTGCCGGTCGAAACCGTATTGCGGATAACGTTCATGCAGCGCAATCAGCTCGCGGTCGCGTGCCGTCTTGGCCAGGATCGATGCCGCCGATATTGCCGGCACACTGGCGTCGCCACCAACAATGGCGCGCAGCGTGGCAGGAATGGACAACCGCGGCAGCTGCAGGCCATCGACGAGGATCTCGTCCGGCTGGACGTCCAGCGCATCGATGGCGCGGCGCATCGCCAGCAATGACGCTTGCAGAATATTGATTCTGTCGATTTCTTCCACCGTGGCAACCCCCACGGCCCAGGCGTGCGCCTGGCGCATGATCACCGTTTCGAGTTCGTCGCGGCGACGGGCACTGAGGCGCTTGGAGTCATCCAGGCCGTCAATCGGTCGACGCGGGTGCAGGATTACTGCAGCCGCATACACTGGCCCGGCCAGCGGCCCCCGTCCAGCTTCATCGACCCCGCAAATCAGTCGCATGACGGCAGGAACGGCAGCACGGCTTCAGCAATGCGTTGTGCGGTATCGCGACGCAGACTGTGATGCATCTGCATGAACGTCTGCTCCTGGACGGCACGCAATTTCGGGTCATCCCATAGCGCGGCAATGGCATCGGCCAGGTGCTGCGGCGTCGCTTCGTCCTGCAGGATTTCCGGCGCCAGCATGCGGCCGGACAGAATATTGGGCAGGCCCACCCAGGGCAGATAGGCACGTTTGCGCATCAGCCACGCCGTCAACCGCGCCACGCGATAAGTAATGACCATCGGCCGCTTGAGCAGTGCGGCTTCGAGCGTAGCCGTGCCGGAGGCCACCAGCACCAGGTCGGCAGCTGTCATGGCGTAGTCGGCATGACCGATCATGATCTGCACGGGCGGCACCGGATCTGCGGCATGCAGCGCAGTGGAAAACAGTTCGCGCGTGGCGCGGCTGACCATCGGCACGATGAAGCGCATGTTCGGATAGCGCTCGTGCAGCAGCCGGGCCGTATCCACGAACAGTTGCGCATGATGTTTGAGTTCACTGACGCGGCTGCCCGGCAACAGTGCCACGATCGGTGCCTGCGCTGGCAGGTTGAGACGTTCGCGCACCGCTTTGCGGTCAGGGTGTAACGGCAGACTGTCGGCCAGCGGATGGCCGACGTAGGTTACCGGGATCCCCGCCTTGCGATAAATCTCCGCCTCGAAAGGGAACACCACCAGCATGTGTGACACCGCTCGTGCAATCTTGCGGATCCGCCCCCCGCGCCAGGCCCAGATCGATGGGCTGACAAAATGCATGGTGGGAATGCCACGTTTTTTCAGGGCGATTTCGAGATCCAGATTGAAATCCGGCGCATCGATGCCAATGAACAGATCCGGCTGTTGTGCGATGATCTGCTGTTTGAGCCGGCGACGGATACGCAGCAGTTCTGGCAGGTGGCGCAGCACTTCGGCATACCCGTTGACCGCAAGCTTTTCCATCGAGTATAGCGTGCGTGCTCCGGCAAAAATCATCTTGGGCCCGGCAATACCGACAAATTCGGCATTCGGGCAACGCTCGCGTACCGCGCGGATCAGGTGGCTGCCAAGCAGGTCGCCGGATGCTTCACCAGCGACGATGGCAATGCGTGGAGGGCGGGCATTCATCGTTCAACGAATGATGCCACGCTGGGAGCTGTCGAGAAACCGCACCAGTGCAGCCACTTCCGGCACCGTCTGCGCCAGCGCTTCGAGTTGCTCGCGTGCGTCGGTCACACTCCTTCCCTCACGGTACAATATTTTGTAGGCGCGCTTGAGCCCGGCCAATGCCTCGGCAGAAAATCCGCGCCGCTTCAACCCCTCGCTGTTGATGCCATGCGGCGCCGCGGGCTGCCCGGCGGCAGTCACATAGGGCGGAATGTCCTTGAACACCACGCTGGAGATGCCGGTCATGACGTGCGCGCCGATCTTGCAGAACTGGTGCACCCCGGTAAAGCCGCCCAGAGTTGCATGGTCGCCGATTTCGACGTGACCGGCCAGCGATGCATTGTTGGCAAAGGTGGTGTGGTTGCCGACCTGGCAATCGTGCGCGATGTGCACATAGGCCATGATCCAGTTGTCATGGCCGATCCGGGTCACGCCACCATCCTGCACCGTTCCAAGATTGAAGGTACAGAACTCGCGAATGGTGTTGCGGTCGCCGATTTCGAGACGCGTTGGCTCATCGCGGTATTTCTTGTCCTGTGGGACTTCGCCCAGCGAACAGAACTGGAAAATCCGGTTGCCGCTGCCGATACGTGTGTGTCCTTGAATCACCACGTGCGGCCCGACCCGGGTGTCGTCGCCGAGCTGCACATGCTCGCCGACGATGCTGTAGGCACCGATCTGA
>JAJXUP010000171.1 GCA_021782795.1 Pseudomonadota bacterium
GATCCTGCGCACGCTGACCTGGGACGCGCAGGCTGACCTTGCACGGTTGCTGGGTGACTCGGCCGCCCATCTGATCACGCATACCATCAACGAGTGGATGCGACGTACCAACGACACCCTGCTCGACCAGGCGCGCGCCTGGATGGAATACGCCACCGAAGAAACTCCGCTGCTCGCGGGACGGGCGCGCATCGCCGCCTTTGTCGCCGACATTGATGCACTGCGTGACCGCACCGCACGCCTCGAACAGCGCGTCAGTCTGCTCGCGCAACGCCTGGCCACGGAGCGCAACTGCTGATGCGTGTGTTCCGCCTGGTCACCATCCTGTGGGTTGCCGCACGTTATGGTCTGGACGAATTTTTTCTTGGCAACGAGCGCACACGCGGCTTGCGCATATTGGTGCGCTTCGCCCTGTTCTGGCGCGACCTGTCCGCACCGCGTGCGGTACGGCTGCGTCTGGCACTGGAACGGCTGGGACCGATTTTCGTCAAGTTCGGCCAGATGCTGTCGACCCGTCGCGATCTCATGCCGCCCGACATCGCCGACGAGCTGGCCCGATTGCAAGACCGGGTGCCACCGTTCCCGGCCGCGCAGGCCCGCTCCGCGCTCGCTGCCATTTACGGCAAGCCGGTCGAGCAGGTGTTCGCCCGTTTCGATGCCGAACCGGTCGCCAGCGCATCGATGGCGCAGGTACACTTCGCCGAGCTGTTCGATGGCCGGCCGGCCGCAGTCAAGATCCTGCGCCCCGGCATTACCCGCATCATCAACCACGATCTCGATCTGCTGGAATCCGCCGCGCTGCTGATGGAAAAGCTGTTCATCGACGGCCGCCGTCTCAAGCCGCGCGAAGTGGTCAGCGAGTTTTCCAAAACACTGCACGACGAACTCGACCTGATGCGTGAGGCCGCCAACTGCTCGCAGCTGCGGCGCAATTTCGAACACTCCGAATTGCTCATCGTTCCCGAAGTGTACTGGGAATACTGCGAATCGGGCGTGATGGTCATGGAACGCATGCAGGGCATTCCCATCAGCCGCAAAGACCAGCTGGTGGCCATGGGCATCGACACCCAGCGGCTGGCGCGCGATGGCGTGGAAATATTTTTCACGCAGGTTTTCCGTGATGCCTTTTTCCATGCCGACATGCACCCGGGGAATATTCTGGTCAACGCGCAAGGGCATTACATCGCGCTCGATTTCGGCATCATGGGCACGCTCACCGAACAGGACAAAAACTATCTGGCGCAAAATTTTCTCGCCTTTTTCCGCCGCGACTACCGCGCCGTTGCCCAGGCGCACGTCGATGCAGGCTGGACGCCCGCCGATACACGCGTAGACGAATTCGAGGCCGCCATCCGCACGGTGTGCGAACCGATTTTCGACCGGCCGCTCAGGGAAATCTCCTTTGGCAAGGTGCTGCTGCGCCTGTTCCAGACCTCACGGCGTTTCAACATGGAAATCCAGCCGCAACTGGTGCTGCTGCAAAAAACCCTCCTCAACATCGAAGGCCTCGGACGCGAACTCGACCCCGAACTGGACCTGTGGAAAACCGGCAAACCCTTTCTCGAACGCTGGATGAGCGAACAATCCGGCTGGCGTGGCTGGATGCGTAATCTGCAACAGGAAGCGCCCTACTGGGCAGCAGCCCTGCCGCAGTTGCCGCGCCTGGCGCACGCCTTGCTCAAACACGCGCATAACGAACAGAACAACACGCAACTCCAGTTGCTGGTGAAACGGCAGAAACGCAGCCTGAAACGGTTGCGGGTGGCCACCGGAGTACTTGCTGCCGTCCTGCTGCTCACCCTCGGCTGGCTGATCCGCTCCCACATCTGACCGAGAGACCCGCACACCATGCTCATCTGGTTTGTCGTCATCTACCTGTTCATCGCCATCGGCATTGGCCTGTATGCCGCCACCAAGGTGCACAACGCCCGCGATTACGTGGTGGCCGGACGCGCATTGCCGCTGTACATGGTCACGGCCACGGTATTCGCCACCTGGTTCGGTTCCGAAACCGTGCTCGGCACCTCGGCCACCTTTCTGCAGGATGGGTTGCACGGCATCGTTGCCGACCCGTTCGGCGCCAGCCTGTGCCTGATTTTCGTCGGCCTGTTTTTTGCGCGCAAGCTCTACCGCATGAATCTGCTGACCATCGGCGACTATTACCGGCTGCGCTACAGCCGCACGGTAGAGACGCTGACCGGCATGGCCATCGTCATTTCCTACCTGGGTTGGGTATCGGCGCAGATCACCGCGATCGGTCTGGTGTTTTCACTGGTAAGCCAGGGGCAGATCACGCCACACAACGGCATGCTGATGGGCTCGGCCATCGTGCTGATCTATACGCTGTTCGGCGGAATGTGGTCAATCGCGCTGCACGATTTCCTGCAAATGAACGTCATCCTGATCGGCATGCTATATATTGCCTGGGTCATCAGCGGCGATGCGGGCGGCGTGATGCACGTCATCCACCAGGCCGACCAGCAGGGGAAATTCAATTTCTGGCCCAAACCGGACCTGCCTGACATCCTGGCATTCTTCGGCGCCTGGGTCACCATGATGCTCGGATCGATCCCGCAACAGGATGTGTTCCAGCGCATCATGTCGGCCAAAAACGAGCATGTTGCAGTGCATGGCTCGGTGCTCGGCGGTTCGCTGTACTTCCTGTTCGCCTTCATCCCGATTTTTCTCGGCTATTCCGCGACGCTGATCGATCCGGGCATGGTCAAGCAGTTGCTCGGCGAACATCCGCAACACATCCTGCCCAACCTGATCCTGCACCACACACCGATCTTTGCCCAGATCATGTTCTTCGGTGCGCTGCTGTCGTCGATCCTCAGCACCGCCAGCGCCACGTTGCTCGCCCCGTCCATCACCTTCACCGAAAACGTCATCAAGCCGCTGATCGGCCAGTGGGGCGAGCGTCATCTGCTGCTGGTGATGCGTGGCGTGGTGGTCGGTTTTGCCGGCCTGGTCGCGTTCTATGCGCTCAGCTCCAACAGCAGCATTTTCAATATGGTGGAAAACGCCTACAAAATCACACTGGTGAGCGCATTCGTGCCACTGGCAGCCGGACTGTACTGGAAGCGCGCCACCAATCAGGGGGCGCTGCTGGCCATCATCGCCGGTGCCAGCACATGGATGTGGCTGGAAGCCACCAATCCTGTCGGCCTGTGGCCACCCCAACTGTTCGGCCTGCTGATGAGCATCACCGGCATGGTGGTCGGCTCGCTGCTGCCCAGCGTGGTGCCCGGCGAGCGCGAGCGCGAAGACCGGCACGGGTGAGGCGCCACGGCTGCACATGGACGATTGCACTGGTGCTGGCCGGGTTCTGGCTGACTGGCGCGCCGGTGTTCGCCAATTTCGTGCTCGCCCGGCTGGAAACCGCTCCGATCGTGACTACCACCGCCCTGAATCAGGGGCAGGCCATTGTCATCCTCGGCGGCGGCACGCGGCGCGGTGCTCCTGAATACGGCGACGACACTGTCAGCGACTACACGCTCGAACGATTACGCTATGGCGCGCGGCTGGCGCGCGCCACCGGCCTGCCGGTGGCCGTGAGC
>JAJXUP010000035.1 GCA_021782795.1 Pseudomonadota bacterium
CGGCGGTTACTGCTGAGTGCGCACCAGTTGGCGGATGACCGGTTGCAGCCGACGGCTGACCGGCAATCCGGCCGCTTCCCCCGTGAGCAGGATTTCCATACCCGATTCGGTTTCTCCCGCAGCGGGGGGAACGCTGCGCAGACCAGCAATGGCGTGCCGGGTCACGAGCGCGTTGCGGTGGATGCGCACCAGTTGCTGCGGCCAGGCCTGTTCCAGCCGCGTGAGGCTGTCTTCCAGCAGGTAGTCGCGCATGCGCGTGTGTACGGTGATGTATTTCTGTTCGGCACGCAGCCAGAGAATTTCCGCAATCGGCACCAGCCGCACCTCGCCGCGGTCGATGATGCGCAACCGCGGTGTGGCGGGCGCTGCGCGCTGGTGATCGGCCTTGCGCAGGGCCGCCAGCAGACGCTCGGCGCGTACGGGTTTGAGCAAATAATCGCGCGCATCGACCTCGAATGCCTGGATGGCGTGCGCATCGTAGGCTGTGATGAAGATGATCTGCGGCGGCGGTGACAGCAGGCGGACGTGCTGTGCCAGTTCCAGCCCGTCCATGCCGGGCATATGGATGTCGAGCAGCACCACGTCGGCTTGCAGGTCGGGCAGCCGCTCAAGCGCAATTTGCGCATTGGCCGCTTCGCCGCATACCGTGAGCGGCAACGCCTTCGTGCAGTCGTTCAGCAGGTCATGCAGGCGGTTGCGCGCAGGCAGTTCGTCATCGACGATGAACACCCTCAAGGGTTCAGGCATGGGCGTTCCTCCGGCAAGGCATGATGATGTGCACCTGGTATTCGGTATCGCTGACCTGCTTGTGCAGGCTGGCCTCGACGTCGAAGTGTAGCATCAGACGGTTGCGGATGTTTTCCAGTGCCATGTTGTTGCCGCCGCGGCGTCCGCTGCGATGGCAGGGATTGCGCACCACGAGGTGCAATTCCCCATTGTGCACATAGATATTGACGAGGATCTCCCCGCCCTGCGGCAACGGTTCGATGCCGTGATAGACGGCATTTTCCAGTAGCGGTTGCAGCAGCAGCGGGGGCACCAGGGCATCGGCGGGCATTTTGTCGACATGCCACTGGATGCGCAAGCGTTCGCCCAGGCGCAGGTGCTCCAGTTCGAGATACTGTCGGCTCAGGCTGACTTCCTGCGCAAGCGGCGTGAGTTGTCGTGGGTCGGAGAGCATGGCGCGGTACAATTCGGCCAGGTCTTCGAGCGCGCGTTCGGCCCGGGCCGGTTCGGCGCGGATCAGGCTGAGTACGGCATTGAGACTGTTGAACAGGAAGTGCGGGCGTATGCGCGCCTGCAACGCCTGCAGGCGGGCTTCGGTGAGTGCCGGCGACAGCGCCCGGTCACGCAGACGGAAATAGCCGATCAGCAGCGCGACACAGATGATGACATTGATGGCAGTGTGCAGATCCATCGACCAGCCTGCGGCCGGGAACAGCTGCGACATGCCGCGCAGTACCAGTGCTGTGGCACCAAGCGCGATTGCAAGCGTGGCGGCCACTCCGGCGGCATAGGGCAGACGTGTCAGCCAGGCACGACCCGGGCACAGCGCAAGCAGGGTGAGCAGCAGGCTGCCCTGCAACGGCGGTGACAGATCGAGCACCGCCTGCCATGCCGCTGCCAGCGTGGGCGAGCGCAGCCAGGCCGCCACCCAGCCCAGGGCTTCCACGAGCAGCAGGATGCGCAGCATCACTCCCAGATTGCAGAAATTCGGCAAGTGGTCGGGATAGCCGTCTTGCACCGGCTTTGGCATAATGCGGGGATTGCGCTGCCGCGTGCGCGCGTCATTCATCACTACGGATCCTCGTCATGTCCCATCCGGTATCGCAACTTTGGTCTGGCCGTTTCAGTGAGCCCGTCGCCGAACGCGTACAACGCTACACCGCCTCGATCGGTTTCGATTATCGTCTGGCGGAATTCGATATACAAGGGTCGCTGGCGCACGCGCGCATGCTGACGCGGCAAAACATTCTGTCTGCTGACGATCTGGTGGCCATAGAGCGCGGCCTGGGTGAAATCCTGGCGGAAATCCGCGCCGGCCATTTCGAGTGGAAACTGGAACTGGAGGACGTACACCTCAACATCGAACGGGCGCTGACCGAGCGTGTTGGCGACGCGGGCAAGCGTCTGCATACCGGCCGTTCGCGCAATGACCAGGTGGCGACCGACGTGCGGCTGTATTTGCGTCACGGGCTCGATCGCATCCAGCACGCACTGCATGCCTGCCGTTCGGCGCTGCTCGATCTGGCCGAGCGTACCGCCGAAGTGGCCATGCCCGGCCATACCCATCTGCAAGTGGCGCAGCCGGTGACGTTCGGGCATCACATGATGGCTTACTTCGAGATGCTGAGCCGTGACGCCGGGCGTCTGGAAGATTGTCGCGCCCGCATGAACCGGCTGCCGCTTGGCGCGGCTGCACTGGCCGGCACAGGGTATCCGATCGATCGCGAATGGGTGGCGCGCGAGCTTGGCTTCGACGGGGTGTGCGAGAATTCTCTCGATGCCGTATCGGATCGCGATTTCGCCATCGAATTCTGCGCTTGCGCCAGCCTGGTGATGACGCACTTCTCCCGGCTGGCGGAAGAGCTGATCCTGTGGATGAATCCGCGTTTCGGTTTCATCGACGTGCCGGACCGGTTCTGCACGGGCTCTTCCATCATGCCGCAGAAGAAGAACCCTGATGTGCCGGAACTGATGCGCGGCAAGACGGGCCGCGTGCATGGCCACCTGCTCGGGTTGCTGGTGCTGATGAAGGGTCAGCCGCTGGCTTACAACAAGGATAACCAGGAAGACAAGGAGCCGCTGTTCGACACCGTGGACACGTTGCTGGACACGCTGGAGATCGCCGCCGACATGCTGGCCGGCATTCGCGTGCAACCCGAGGCGATGCTGTCGGCGCTGCGTCAGGGCCACGCGACCGCGACCGACCTGGCCGACTATCTGGTGCGCAAAGGGCTGCCATTTCGCGATGCTCACGAGGTGGTGGCACGCGCGGTGCGGCTGGCAGAAGAACGTGGCTGCGAACTGGCACAACTGGCGCTGGCCGAGTTGCAGGCGTTTTCGCCTTTGATCGGCGAAGAGGTTTATGGTGTATTATCCCTGTCAGGATCCCTGCACAGTCGGGACCATGTGGGGGGTACGGCACCGTCGCAGGTGCGTGCGGCGATCGCACGGGCGCGGGTTGCCCTGGCTCGGGATGCCGCCGATTAGCCTGGCGGGCGGGGTTGGGCACTCCGACGGTGCGTGTGTGTGCAACACGTCCGGTCAGGGGCGGTGGGTAAGGGAGCGTCTGCCGGACCAGGCCTCAAGACAATAATGAACCTGCAGTTTATCACCAGGAGGGGCAAGTGAAATCAGTCCAGCAGGAAGTCGATGAACGCACGAATCTGGCGGGCACCAACAAGTTCGAACTGTTGCTGTTTCGCCTGGGGGGGGATGCCAGCGGTAACCATTCCGAGTTGTTTGGCATCAATGTGTTCAAGGTGCGTGAAATCGTGGCCATGCCGCAGATCACCGCCGTCGCGGGCGCACCGCAGCACATGCTGGGCGTTGTCAACCTGCGTGGCCAGGTGATTCCGGTCATCGACCTGCCGGCGGTGGTCGGCTGCACACCCAAGACCGGTCTCAACATCATCCTGGTCACCGAATATGCGCGTACCACCCAGGCGTTTGCCGTCGAGGCGGTGGAGGACATCGTCCGGCTGGACTGGAACCAGGTGCTCTCCGCTGAATCCAGCAATGCCGATGGCATGGTCACCAGCATTGCCCGTCTCGATGGCGAGGTGGACAATTCCCGTCTGGCTCAGGTGCTGGATGTGGAAACCATCTTGCGCAACCTGATGCCGCCGGAAGATAACCTGAATGCGGAAACCATCGGGCCCAAGGTCACGATCAAGCCTGGCAGCATCATCCTCGCAGCTGACGATTCCGTGGTGGCGCGTTCGCTCATCGAGCAGGGGCTGGCGGCAATGGGTGTGCCTTACATCATGACCAAGACCGGCAAGGAGGCCTGGGACAAATTGCAGGAGATCACCCGTCTGGCCGAATCCGAAGGCGGCAGCGCGCACGACCGTGTGGCGCTGGTGCTGACCGATCTGGAAATGCCGGAGATGGATGGCTTCACCTTGACACGCAACATCAAGCAGGACAAGCGTTACCGCGACATTCCGGTGGTGATCCACTCTTCACTGACTGGTGCGGCCAACGAGGATCACGTGCGTAACGTCGGTGCCGACGGCTATGTGGCCAAGTTCGCTCCGGATGAGCTGGCCGATACGCTGCGCACGGTGCTGGCCCGGCACCACACCAACCGTCCGGCCGCCTGAGCGGCGGCAGCGCGCCGCTGTATCAGTGCGGCGCAGGCGTACCGCACAGATCGAGTGCGACGGCTTCCGCCACACGGATGCCGTCCACTGCAGCCGAGAGGATGCCTCCGGCGTAGCCGGCGCCCTCCCCGGCAGGATAGAACCCGCGTGTGTTCACGCTGTGCAGACCGTGATCGTCGCGGCGAATGCGTACCGGCGACGAAGTGCGCGTCTCGACCCCGGTCAGTACTGCATCCGGTCGCGCAAAGCCATGCATTTCGCGGTCGAAGGCCGGCAGTGCTTCCCGCAGCGCCTGGGTGACATAGTCCGGAAGACAGGCCGACAGGTCGGCGGGCGTTACGCCCGGCTGGTAAGAGGGTTCGATTTCACCGAGGTGGGTTGATGGCCGACCTGCCAGAAAATCGTCCAGACGCTGTGCCGGCGCATGGTAGTTTCTCCCACCCTCTTCGAAGGCCCGCTGTTCCCAGTGGCGCTGGAAATCGATGCCGGCCAGCGCGTCGCCGGGAAAATCCGCAGGGTCCACATTGACCACCAGCGCGCTGTTGGCGTTGCGTTCGTTGCGAGAATACTGGCTCATGCCATTGGTGACCACCCCGCCAGGCTCGGATGTGGCGGCAACCACCGTGCCACCCGGGCACATGCAAAAACTGTATACCGCCCGGCCATTGCTTGCATGATGCACCAATCGGTAGTCGGCTGCGCCCAGTTCGGGGTGGCCGGCCGATTCCCCGAGGCGGCAACGGTCGATGAGCGATTGCGGATGCTCGATGCGTACACCGATGGAAAACGGCTTGGCCTCCATGAATACGCCGCGCCGGTAGAGCATGCCAAACGTGTCACGGGCGCTGTGGCCGATCGCCAGGACCACATGATCCGCAGCGATGACCTCACCGCCATCGAGGACTACTGCCTGAATGGCGTCATGTTCTCGCACGATGTCGCTCACCCGGCTGCTGAAACGCACTTCGCCACCCAGTTGCTCGATGGTGTGGCGAATGCGTTCCACGATGCCGACCAGACGGAAGGTGCCGATGTGTGGCTTGCTGATCCAGGCAATTTCTTCAGGTGCCCCGGCGCGGATCAGTTCTTCGATGACCTTGCGCCCGCGGTAGCCAGGATCTTTGATCTGGCTGTAGAGTTTGCCGTCGGAAAAGGTGCCGGCGCCGCCTTCGCCAAACTGTACGTTGGATTCGGGGTCGAGTACCCCGGTGCGCCACAGTTTCCAGGTGTCCTGTGTGCGTTCGCGCACCGGCTTGCCACGTTCGAGCACCACTGGACGTAACCCCATTTGCGCCAGCAGGAGCGCACAGAACATGCCGGCCGGGCCAAAGCCGATGACCACAGGGCGTCGGGCTGGCGGTTGCTGCGCCTGTGCCACAACGCGGTAACTCATGTCGGGTGTTGGCCCGATCCGCGTGTTGCGCCGATGGCGCGCCTGCACCGCAGCTTCGTCGCGCAGCGCGACATCTACCGTGTATACGAACTGGATGTGGGCGCGTTTGCGCGCATCGTAACCGCGGCGGAAGATATGCAGATCGAGCAGGTCGGCAGCGCTTATGCCCAGAACGTGACAGACCGCTGCAGCGAGTGCCTGTGGCGTGTGCCCGAGCGGAAGCTTGATTTCGGTGATGCGCAGCATGGTGTTCGACGGTAGCGAAACGGGCATTGTACGGCGAATCCGCGGTGAACCCAAGGCAGTGCGCCTGATGCATCGAATGTGCGCAACGCACAATAATTGTTGTATATAATTTGCGACATGCGTTCGGTTAGGGGCGAGAATGACGGAGCGGGCACGGACATCGTTACGGATGGCGCGAACGCAGGGGCTGTTCGCGCTCCGGGTGGGTGCGCTGACGGCCAGTGGCATGCTGCTCGGCCTGCTGGTCTGGCGCCAGAACTGGCCCGGTATGTTGCTGTTGCTGAGCGTAGGCTGGCGTATGGCGAATGTCGGTCTGGGCGCGTTCGCGTTCATGGCGGGCTACTATCTGGCATGCGCCCATGAAGCGCCGCTGGCGGTGACGCGATTTTTCCCCGCCGCCGCTGCTGGTCTCGGTCCGCTGTTGTGGGTCACGCAAGCGCTTGCGCTCGCCCTGCCCTATGGCGGTTTGTACCGGTTCGGCCCGGCGGGGTTGATGTTGGCCTTGGTACTTACCGCATTGCCGCCCCTGGGGGCGATCGGCTGGCTGTCCCCTCTCCTTGCAGCGGGTCCCTGGTTTCCTGCAACGGCTGTGGCCGGGCTGGTGGCCATGCTGCTGCTGTTCGCCTGTACGGCATCGCCGTGGGCCGCCATGTTGCGTCGCTGGCGCAGATGTGCTGCCCTGCTGTCGCTCAGTGCCTGGGCGCAGCTGCCGTTGCACGCTGCAACAGCGCCACTGCCGCCAGGGTGGGTGGCGCTGGACACGCACTCGGGTCGTTATCCGCGTGATGCCATGGCGATCCTGCTGCGCGAGGCAAGACTCGAACAACGGGTGCGTGCTGCGCTTAAGTCGGGTGCAACGCTGGTATTGCTGCCGGAATCTGCGGTCGGGGTGTGGGCTCCCTGGGTGGCGGATAGCTGGCGGCAGACTGTGGATCTTGCACGCCGGCAGGATGCGGTGTTGCTGCTCGGTGCCGAAATACCGCGCAGCGATGGGCGCTGGGCAGACGCGCTGCTGGTCCGTGGTGCACTGCACGGCCAACTGGAAGCGCGCGTACCGATTCCATTCGGCATGTGGCGCCCCTGGGATAAAATTTCATGTCGGGCGAACTGGTTTGGCACCGGGCTGGTCATACTTCGGCAGCACGAGCTTGCGCTATCGTTCTGTTATGAAGACACGTTGATGTTTCCGTTGCTGTGGAGTTTTTTTCGTGGTCACCCGCAGGCGATCGTTTCGCTGGCGGACGACTGGTTTGCACAGGGCATGACCGAGCCGGCAGTACAACGCGATGCGCTGCTTGCGCAAGCGCAATTGTATGGTGTTCCGGTGCTGCGTGCGCTCAATGCGCCACTGCCATGAGGCGTGTAGGAAAAATTCTGACGAATCATGACGTTTTTCTTACATATACACAAATCTTACATAAACCTACTACCAAGTTGTGACAAAAGCGTCTACAATGATCCAATTGGCAAGAATGAAGCGGGCGGTGTATGAATAAATTTCTCGATCAAACCAGTGTTGAGTCGCTGACCAGAACGGCCACCGCTGACGGAGCGTATTCGCCCAACAAGGTCGCGCAGGACAACCTCAAGAATCTCAAGAACAAACTGAATCTGTCCGATGAGGCCATGGCGCAGGCGATCGGGGTCAGCCTCACCCGCATGGTGGTCATGCTGTACGGTGAACCAGAAAAGATTCCGTCGCGCATCGCCACCAAGATCAAGGTGCTGGAGGCGCTGAGCCGGGCGCGTTCGGGTGGTCAACGCGCAGAGGAACAGGAAACCGATACGCGGCCAACAGGTAAACGCACGCGCATCCAGCCGATGCGCGAGGATCAGCGCGAACTGCTCGAGCTGCAGAAATCGCTAGGACTTACGCATGACGATCTGGCGCGCATTGCAGGCATTCCGCGTTCGCGCATGATGACCTATGTGTATGGCCGCACCCGCTCGATTCCGCAGGCGGTGCTGGAGTCGATCCGGCAGCTGAAGCAGGCGCGGGAGTCGGGTGAGCACCCCTACCTGTTCGAAGCCGTGGAGGAAATGGAGGGTTCGCTGCCCGAATTCATCGCCAAATGGCAGGAACGTCTGGGGTTTGACAAGGATGATCACCAGTCGATTGCCAAGGCCATGGGCATTTCCAAATCCACGTTGTTACGCTGGATGGATGGTGAATCGGGCACTCGACCGTCATTCGTGCGCAAGTGTCTGGCTTCGCTGCATGCGTACGAACAGGCGCACGTGCCGAACCACTCGGCCTGAACTGCGGTGCGCGGCGTGGTCCCGGGTGGGGCGACGCCGAAGCGTCCGGTCGCGTCTAGTTGCGCAGTAGCGTCGGCGCGATTTCCTCGCGCACGGTGTTGTGCACGAGCCCAAGCAAGCGGAAATGCAGGTAACGGATCCCGAGCACGTATTTTTCGGCGTTGGCCCAGTTGGCCGGGTTGAAATCGGTGAACGTCCATTCATACAGGATACCCAGTCCGCGATCCTGCACGTTGAATTGCGCGCCGTTCCAGGTCTGGATCAGGCGCTCACGTCCATCATCCTGTACCGGCACGGTCAGGATTCTTGAAAGCGGCATGAAAATGCCGACGCGCAGGATATCCCCCATGACCAGAATGGAATAGTAATAGCGACTTTCATCGCCTTCGCCGATGAAGTTCGGTTGCACTTCGATGACCAGCGAACCGAATTCCACATTCATCGACAGCAACCGCGGTGGCGCATAATCGGCATCACTGCCGAACAGAACGTCCATGGTCAGCGGTTCCATGGTCAGCGCCTTGATGATGCTGCTGAAGAAGTATTCACGCGCAGCAAGCAGATCGATTTTGCTTTGTACATGCATGAGTCGGGTCATGAAGGCGCTCCTTGTTCAGACCGGTACAGTGCCGGGGTAATTGGCCCGGAGCCAGCCAGTTCCGGGAACGTAGGTTATGCACATCAGCGTCAGCGTGTTGTCAAGAACCGAAAACTCGCGCCACATCATGCTTCCTGGCCAGGATGTGTGCAAGTAAGTTAACAACGATGCGTGACAGTATCGTTACTTCCGTATATAGAATGTATGAAGATGTCCGGGCTGGCCGGAGTGCTGCCGGTCAGGCAACGATGACTGGCGGCGCGGCCCGGGGGCGGATGAGCTTATCCGCCCGCCGGGGCAGGATCAGTGTTCGCTTTTGGCGTCGGAGGCGTGCGAGAGATAGAGTGCCAGGCCGACAAGCGCAATGGAGCCGCCAAGATAGAGCAGGTCGAGCGGCGTTTCGATTTTCACCCGGATGGCTTCCTGGAACAGCGTCACGATCAGAATCATCAGGATCACTTTGGCCAGCCGTGCCTTCAGGTCATCCAGGCTTTCGATCAGCAGGATACGGCTCGAGCGCGCCTCTCCTTTGGCTTCATCGATGTCGCTGATGAACAGTTCATAGAGACCGAGCGAAAAAATCAGCATCACGGTCGCAAGCAGATAACCGTCAACCACTTCCACGATGTGGGTAATGGTGTCTTCGTGCAACGTCTGTCGCATCGCCGGACTCAGGTCCGGGTCGGCATAGTGCACGATATGCTCGATCATGAAGACTACGTCCACGGTGGACATGTAGAACACGGCAAAGCCGGCGACCATGCTGGCCACTACGGCAAAGATTACCACGAAGCGGCTGCGCCATAATGCGCCTTCGAAAAGCGATTCGAGTAATTTCATCATGGCATTTTCCCGTCAGTGTCTTGCGCGTTGCGATGATTATTACCCACTATGGTATCGTCTCATTGACGTTGAGCCAAATGGTATTGGCAATGCGCGAGCGGACAGGGTTGCCGCGATGCAGGACATGGAAGCCGCGCCAATGATCGGGGGAAACCGGCCGGGTGCTGATGCTTGGCCCGGATTGCGCATACCGCCTGCCAGACCGGCGATCAGTCGCGTTTCCTGATGTTGAATTGGGCAATCGATCTGACAATGGCGGCATAGGGCAGCGCGTCCAGATCGCTGAATGTACTCAGTGCTACAGTTACCAACGCATGCACGTCGGTGACGGCATCCCGTCCGCTCAAGGCGTGCTGCAACCCCTTCAGGCCGCCGCACTGGGCTTTTATTTCCCTGCTGTGCGGAACCGGACTGTACGGGTTGCTGACTCCGAGCGCAAAGCTGGCATGCGCGCGCAGAGCCGCGCGCAATGCGGCGCAACGTTGCCGGGCATCGGCATCGCGACAATTGATGGTTTCGCGTTCTGCCAGCAGATGTTTCCCGGCCCGGCTGCACGCAACACAGGTGGCCAGCAAGGCTTTTTCAAACACGCAGGGACTCGGGTTGATGCTGGTACGGGCATCGCGATAGGCTGCTTCGTTGTATTCACCTGACATGGGAGGGCCCTGGTCGGAAGCGGTTCAGTAGTCCTCGCCGGTGGTGATGCCCGGCGCCCTTGGTGCATTGAGAACGTCCTCCACGGCCAGCGCGGTTTCGGCAAAAATGACCTTGATCGTGTAATCGGCGTCGGCAGGCATGTCTTTGCGGAATGCTTTGGCGCGGCTGGAAGCGTCCTTGAACTGGTCGAACTGTTCGAGCGGTTCGACCCGGTTGAAGGACTGGAGTTTGCAGATGAAATAGGGCATGGATTCGTTCCTTGTGTGAGCCAGGCATGCGTGCACAGGCGTGGGTCTGTCATCAATGTCCGGCGGTTCTGAGTGCGGCCATCTCGTCCTGGATGGGTTGGGTCATGGGCGCTATTTTACGTCGAATCAGCGCGCCTACGGCCGTGTTGCGTAACAGCCACGGGTCGGCGAGGCTGCTGGCAAGTGCGGACAGGACCAGCATGGCCTGAATGCTGCGTGCAAATTGCGGTGCGGCAGCGAGCAGTGCCGTCAGTGCCTCGGGCTGTCCGGCAGGGTTCTTTACCATGGATTCTGCCCGAAGAAATACGTCCTCCAGCGTTGCTGCCTCAAGCGGGTAGCCCGTGGACACGAAATACTGGCGGATGGCATCGAGCAAGGCATAGACGGCCAGCGAGGTGGATGGTTTTGCCAGCGCTTCCGATGCGGCGCGCAGCCAGGTCTGTCCATTGGCGCTGAGCAGTGAAAGCAGGCGTTCGGCCAGGGCGTTGCCCGAAGTGATCAGCGGGGTGAGCACGGTTGCGGCATGTGCGAAATCTCCACGTTCGGACTGGTCCTGTGGCAGTTGCTCGGACATGAATTCGAGGAAGCCGATGAAGTAGTCCGGGGTGGTTTTCGCCAGGCGCCATAATCTGGCGGTGGTGGCCGTGTTGGTCAGCTTGCCGTGCAGCACCAGCCGGACGGTGTGCATACGCGCATCGGTGCTGGCTTCGAATGGCAGGTGCTCGATGAGGAAATCGGCCAGCACCGGGCCCATCCTGCCCTGGATGACGCTGTCTTTTTCCAGCATCCAGCGCGCCATTTCCATGGTCGGCTGGCACCACCAGGCACGTCGTGCCAACTCATCGGTCAGACCTGGCGCATGCGCCACCGCTACCACGGCTTCCGGTTCTCCGAGCAGCAGCAGGACATCGAGGTGCTTGTCGGAAGTTTGCCCCATGCGTGTCCAGCGTTGCAGGTAGACCGGATAACCGCCCGGCGAACCCAGCACATGGCCGGCAAGAAATTCCTTCACCCGATGCAGGTACCGGTCCGCTCGGCAGTTGGCATGCAAGGACACCCGCGCTTCACCTGTGTCGGTGAGCGCATGAAGTGTCATCCGTCCTTCGTCGATGCGCACGGCCTGAACCTGGCTGGCCCGCATCAGGATGTTGAGGCGCAACTGGTCTTCGGAAGACAGGTCCTGGGGTTCGCTATCCATGCAGTATTCGCTCAGCGCTCAGTTAAGCTGGATCCGTCTTCCCCAGGGCACGGGCTGTTTGCCCTTGACCAGCCACAACACCGGGTAATCGGGCGCCTGCCGGGGAAAATCGCCAATCGCATCAGTAAAGTACACCAGCACATCGGGTCGGAGCCCCTGCTGGTCGATCCAGTCGAATACCGGCCAGAAACGCGTGCCACCGCCGCCATTGACGTGTTGTGGACGGGTGAACGCGTCCCAGGGTTCGAAGACCCAGGGGCTGCCTTCGGCCAGACAGGCGTCGCAGGCGAACAGCATGATGCGTACCGGAAGCGTGCCCTTGATGGCACTGATTTCGGCAATGAATTCGTCAATCTCGCCATCGCTGATTGAACCGGATGTATCGAGCGCAATCACCATGTCGCTGTGCGGGCTTTTCAGGCTTGGCAGGATCAGGTCGCCCTCGCGACGCGATGGCCGCAGGATGTTGTAATCGGTCCGGGCCGATTCAAAGCAGTAATGTGCCAGCAGCATGCGCCACGGCAAGCGGGGCTGCAACCAGGTATCGACCAGGCGTGCCATGGCTGCGCTCAGCTTGCCGGCGGCGGCAGCCTGTTGCGCAGCTGCGACGGCGTGCTGCTGCCACGTGTGTTCAAGCGCTGAGCGTGCCTGTGCGTCGAGTGGCCGGGGTGGCTGTTCGAGTTCGGGTGCTGCGTTTGATTGGGTGGAACCGGCACCGGGTTGTGTCTGGCCGCCGCCGTGGTTTTCCGCTTGCGCATCTTCGCCGTGGTCAGGAGGTGCCTGCGATGGCGTATCATCCGCTGGTGAGCCGTTCGAATCTCCGCCTTGTCCACCTTCGCTCTGATTGTCGTACAGATGTTGGTCCAGCGTGTCCTGGTCGATCTCGTCGGACAGGCAGGGGTAGATTTCTTCCGCCGTCATGTTGTCGAACTGGGCAAGAATGACTGCTTCGGGGGGAGGCGTCAGGCCATCTTGAAGCAGTAGCGGATTGATGGCAAAGTCACACGCCAGATCCCATTTGCGCTGCACGCGGTGACCGCGGCGAGTGAAATGGCCCAGTGCGCAGTGCAAGGCTTCATGCGCCAGAACGAATTCGGTTTGCGATTGCGACAGCGTGTCGATGTAGTCCGGGTTGTAATAGAAGGTGCGCATGTCGGTGGCTGTGGTCTTGCACCAGCCGCGTGCTTCCTGCATGGGCAGGCGCAGCACCAGCGCCCCGAGAAACGGCTTGTCAAGGATCAGCCGGGTGCGGGCCGCAGCAAGCCGGGTGGCAGCGTCAGTATCCCGGACAGCCATGGCTCACCCGTACAGCACGATGTCCGCGACCAGACTGGCCCAGTGCGCGAACTGGGGCAGCGCGAACAATTGCTGACCAATGTTGCGATGCATGTCGGCCACCAGCATCACGCCCATTTCGCGCACAGGGAACCTGCCGGCAAAGTCGAGGATGTTGCCCAGTTGTCTCTGCGCGTCGGGGTGGCTGCCGGCGCGGATTGCGCGGGAAGCCAGCGCGGAAGCGACTGCGTATTGCAGGTTGATGTCTTGTGGTGCGTCCACCGGACGGCCCTCGACAATGGCATCCAGATCCGGCATGCGCGCGAGATTGGCGAGAAAAGCCGCCAGCTCGATACCGGCCGCCTGGCCAACGCAGGCGCACAGGGCGGGCGTGAGCAGGTCGGGCGCGTCACCGAATTTTTGCAGGGCGCGGTGCGTGAATTCCCACGAACGGGGCGTGGGGAAAGCAGACGGATTGCGTGCCGGATCGAATTCGAACAGCAACTCGGGACGAAAGCGCAGAAACCCGATCAGGCGGTCGTCGATCCGGTTCTGATAGGCCCAGTGCACCCAGTCTTCCAGATTGGCCTCGATGTCGAAATGCGCAAAGCGGTTGGCCAGGGGGGCAGGCATGGTATAGGTGACGCCCCGGTCGCCCTGGCGGTTGCCTGCGGCAAAGATTGCCCAGCCGTGCGGCACTTCGTAATTGCCCAGCCGGCGATCGAGAATCAGCTGGTAGGCCGCCGCCGATACCGAAGGGGGCGCCGCGTTGATTTCGTCGAGAAACAGGATGCCTTTTGCCCCGTGGCGTCGGACATCCGGCAGCATGGACGGCACGGCCCATTCGACTGTTTCGCCGGTGCGGAACGGGATGCCGCGCAAGTCCGAAGGTTCCATCTGCGACAGACGGATGTCGATCATGGTTGCATGGTGGCGCGCCGCGGTCTGGGCAACGATTTGCGACTTGCCCACCCCAGGCGGGCCCCACAGCATGAGTGGCGTGTGATGGCCCTCCTCCGTGCTGAGGAATTCGCGTTCCATGATGGCGATAAGCTGTGCCGGTCTCATAGGGATAAGGACTGGGTCAGGATGGTAATTCCCCCATTTTTAGCTGGGGCCGGAAGTAGCGTCATGCGGCCATGGCCGGCCGCTGTTTCGGTGCAATGCCGCCCAAGGCCATGTGTGGGCGATCATGGTTGTAATCATACATCCACTGTGTGGAAATAGCAGGGTGGAAATGGCAGGACTTTGGCCAGATCCTGCCACAGACATTGGGACAACCCTTCATGAGGCGCTGTCCGGCAGGCATTGTGCTGCGGGTTTCCCAGCTGGGTGTACCCCAGGCGGATGACATGCCGGTTTGTCCGGTGATGTGGTGATCGACGTGATCCGTGGAGAATCAATCATCGTGTCCCGAGTCCTGCAACACGCCGCTGATGCATTCCGGTCCATTGTCACTGCGAATGGCGACCGGTCCGGCACGCCATTCGATGATCTGAAAAGAGCGTGCAGGCAAGACGTTGCAGGGCAGCAATCGCGCTCTACCATTCCGCCGCAGAAAACTGTATCGATTCCGTATCCCGCCGCAGCGTGACTTCATGCGACGACACCGCCAGATACCAAATCTGCCGGTCAGGGTGTGGTTTCGGCTCGGCAAAACCCGTTGGCGTCAGCAGCGCCAGGCACCACGAGGGCATCGGGTCCCGCACCGACCGGTACAGGATGCCCCCAGTCCTGGCCTCGCGTGCGACGCGAGCGAACTGCTGCGTCGGAGCATAATCCGTGGGGTGTTGCCAGATGGCGGCATCGGCATCAAATGGTGGCCGTTGCAAATCGACCACCGGCGTTGCGACCTCCACCCGGAACGCCGTGTGTGCCACCGGCTCGATACGTTCGAGATCGACGGCGTCTTCGAGAAACTTCCAGCGCCAGTATCCCAGCTCGGCGCCAGCCGTGCGGACCGATTCCGCACCATAAAACACCCCCGGATCGATCACTGCCCGAAAACGCGAACCGCCCCGCCTGGGGTCATAGCGAAATGGCGTGGCCAGCAAATAATCCAGGCCAGCCGTGTCATCCGGCTGGGCCGGCTTGCCCGACTCCAGCAAGGACTCGAGCAGATCCTGCTCGTCGCGGCTGTCCACCAGCTTCATGGTGGCGGCAATGTGCTGCGATTCCACCATGCGCCAGACCTGGCCATGCCAGGCAAAGGCCTCAGACGAGACCGCGGCAGGCGTCCAGGTAGTGAACGACACGGACCAACCCTTCTGTTTGTCGAATCAGATCCACCGGGCGGCCATTGAGCCCCCGGTTTTCGCTGTTGAGCCACTGACGTGCCGTCTGCTCATTGCCGACGATGGAATCGAGGGATCGGAACACACGCACAAACAGCAGGGCGAACTCCCATTCCTTGCGTCGTTCGTCCAGCTTGTACTCACCGTTGTAGAGGCGGGTCACGGTGGGCGGACTGACCCCCAGGATTTTGGCGAGCAAGGTGCGCGAAATATCCAGCCGCTCGGCGGCCCGTGCGACAGCTTTGGACAGTACCGAAGATGAATCCGGATTTGCAGCAAGTTTGCGGGCAGATGCGGTCATGACCAGATTCCTTTTCCATGGAAATAATAGTACAACACTATTTCCATGGGAATCAACAATCGCGTCTCGATTCAGATGGATGTTCCAGCCAGGTCTGGACGGAGTGCTCGCCCAGTAAAATCATCGTGGGATGGATTGAACGTCGCGAACGTACGGAGGCAGAATGTGACGCCGCTGCGCTGCATGGTGTACGTGCATGTGCGCACGTCGCCATCGCTTTGGGAGCGGCTGCGCCCTGCAGGCGTTCGCGCTGGAACCGTTGGTAATTAACCCTGTTCATGGGCAATTGAAGGATCCGGCCGATGCACTCTAGCGCCTGCCGGAGTGGATGAAATCAAGCCCGGAGTACGACGCTGAGCGGTTCCCGGCAGCGCTTGGGGGAAAGTCGGAAATTGAAGAGGCCGATAGAGAACGGTCGGCCTTGAATATTGGTGGCGGATTTTACCGGAACCTTGAACCGGGTATCTTCCACGATGCCGAGACGTCCCCATAGCAATGGGTTTCAGCAGGCTGATCAGGATTCATTGGCATGACCCGCTGATGCTCGCATTGCGCTGAAACCGCATAGATGCCCTGCCGAGGACTTGGCTTTGTGGCCGGAGCTACGCCTGAAAGCGTTGCCCTCAACCACGATCGGAGCCAACCATGCAGAAGATGATGATGAACGAAAACGAACTGGCCTCGCGCTGGAATATCAGCCCCAAGACACTACAGCGCTGGCGCAGCGAGGGAGCGGACCGCGCTTCATGAAGATGTCCAGGCGCGTCGTGTACCCGATTGACGAAGTCCTCGATTACGAGTCCGAAGCGCTCCGGGCATCGACCTGGGGGAGCGCCTCCGACGTCGTCCTCCCGAATG
>JAJXUP010000172.1 GCA_021782795.1 Pseudomonadota bacterium
CTCGCGCTCGCCGAAACCATAGTCGACCAGCAGCAACGCACCGCGCTGCAGCGCCTGACTCACCGTGCTCACCCAGGCCTGCGCCTGCAACCCGATTTCACTGATGGTTCCTGATGCCACCGGCAGCGCACCGGCCTGCTCCCGCAACACGCCCTGCACCTGATTACCGTCCTTCCAGTCCAGTCTTCCGCCGCTACAGGTCACGCCGCGTTCGTACACGCCATCGGCGGACCAGCGCAGCACGTGTACCGGCAGCGCATCGAGCAGTTCATTGGCCACCACGCAGCCTTCGATGCGTTCCGGCAACCGTTCGAGCCAGACGACGCGTTCAGCGAGCGCACCGGCACGTTCATGCAGCAACGTTTGCTGCCGTTCTCGCAAGTCAGCGCTCACCTCAAGAATGAAATAGTGCCGGGGCAGACAATCCAGTGTCTCCAGCGCCAGCAGCAGATCGCATGCCAGCGCACCACTGCCAGCACCGGCTTCGATCACATCACCTCCGGCCAGCCGCAGCACTTGCGCCACCTGCTGCGCCAGCGCCCGACCAAATAGCGGCGATATCTCCGGCGCAGTGACGAAATCCCCGCCGACGCCAAATTTTACCGATCCGCCGCTGTAGTACCCCAGCCCGGGTTCATACAGCACCAGATCCATGTAACGTGCGAAATCGATCCAGCCGCCAGCGGCTTCGATCTGGGCACAGATGCTCTGTTCAAGTATCCGGCTTGCTGTCAATGCTGTTGCATCGGGTTCGGGTAGAGACATGCGCGAGGTCAAAGGTTAAAATGAAGCTCAGATGAAGGGATTCCCATGCAAGGCAAAACCGCATTGATCACCGGCGGCTCGCGCCGTGTCGGCGCAGCGATTTCGAGACGGCTGCATGCCGCTGGCGCCAACCTGATGATACATTATCGCAGCGCCGTTCAGGAAGCACGCGCCCTGCAGGCCGAACTTACCGCCATCCGTCCGGATTCGGTCACCCTGATCCAGGCTGACCTGCATGAAACCGATGGGTTGCCCAACCTGGTGCACACCACGCTCGAACGCTACGGCCGGCTCGATGTACTGGTGCAGAATGCTTCCAGTTTTTACGCCACGCCAATCGGCAGCATCAGTGAACACGACTGGTTCGATCTGATCGGCACCAACCTCAAGGCACCGCTGTTCCTGGCGCAAGCTGCGGCAGCCGAACTGCGCCACCGCCAGGGCTGCATCGTGCATATCACCGACATCCATGCCGAGCGGCCGATGAAAGAGCATGTCGTCTACAGCATTGCCAAGGCCGGCCTGGTCGGACTCACCCGATCGCTGGCCCGCGAACTGGGGCCGGAAGTACGCGTCAACGCCGTGGCGCCCGGACCGATCCTGTGGCCGGAGGGAGAATCCGCACTGGACGAAGTGTCGCGTCAGCGCATCATCTCGCACACCATCGTCAAGCATATCGGACACCCGGAGGACATCGCCGAGGCGGTGCTCTATCTGATTCGTGCCGGCTTCGTCACAGGCCAGGTCATCAACGTGGATGGCGGCCGCAGCATCAAACTGTAACCGCCGCCGTGGACACGGCTCAATGCAACTGCGGCGGGGTGCCCGCTACTTCCGGCATTTCCGGGTGCACCAGGTCGCCTTCTGCATCGGGAAACAGCGGTATGCCGCAATCGTCGCAATATTCGAGGGGCAACGTGTTGCCCAGCACCACGACCTTGCCAAGATCGGACAGTTCACGCTCGATTTGCGGTAACAGTTCGCTTTCTTCGCTTTCGTCGCCCACCAGCGGCCAGACGACACCGTGCAGGATGCGTGCGTCCTTGAGCAGACTGAATCCGATACGGTATTCCTCGAGCGTCTGGTTGGCGCACGGCGCGATGATGGCGCGCAGTTCGGCAGGCAGCACCGACAGACTTTCGCACAGATAATTCACCGCCGCACGCAACGAATAGGGACGCGCTTCACGTTCCAGCTTGCGCCAGGCGCTGAAAAAAGCGTCCGGCAGCAGCACCCGTACGTGGCTGCCGGGCATCACGGCCGAAAACAGTGCCGTGGCCTCGGTGCGCCAGACTTCCTCCACTTCGTCACGCGTGGTGTCGGCCTGTTGCCAGCGGAACAGCGGCGCATGCTTGCCAAGCCGCGCACAGGCAAACACGTAGCGTACGTCGGCGACAAATTCGCCCGACTGCGGCAAACGCTCGGCATCGATGGGCAGATCCTGCCCCGTTTCAGTCAGCGCGGCCAGTTGCACGAGCAACTGGCGTGTCTCGACAAACCCTCGCGGCAACTGATCCGGGCTGTAGATATGGTCGGCAATCGACAGTTGCACGTTTTCGGCAAACAGGTGTCGTTGCAGCAACTCGCGCAGCTTCAGCAGGCGCTGGCGGCCGATTGCTCCGGACAGAATGCTGTAACGCGACCAGGCCAGCAGCGGAATCGCCACCAGCACAGCGCTGCTGTCTGCGGCTTCTGTCAATGTTTCGGAGTAACCTTCGACCAGTTCGGACAACAAGTCGCACGCCGGTGGATTGTCTTCCCAGAGAAAGTCCAGAACCTGCTCCAGCGTTTCGTTCTGTTTCTTCTGGAACAACGACACGACCAGAGCCAGGATCTGGCTGCGCCAGCCCTCGCGCTCGATCTGGCTGCCTGCCGCCTGCATCGAGGCGGCCAGACGCGCCAAACGGCTTGCATCGCGACTGAGGCCGGCAGACGGCGTTCCCCGTTTCATCGCGCCCGCCATCTCAACTCAGCTTGCCGTGACAGTGCTTGTATTTTTTTCCCGAACCGCACGGGCACGGATCGTTGCGCCCCACCGACATGCCCGGTGCAGCGCGTGGAACCGCCAGCGCAGCAATCGCTGCATCATCGCTCGCCAGGCTCGCACTGAAATCCGCGTGATGATACTGCAGATTGGACATGGGCAGCGGAGTGTCGATTTCCTCCACCTGTTCAGCCGAGTGCAGTTCCACCGTCATCAGCACCTGGGTCACCTCGCGCTTGATGGTCTCGAGCATCATGGAAAACAGTTCGAATGCCTCGCGCTTGTACTCCTGCTTCGGATTTTTCTGTGCGTAACCGCGCAGATGAATGCCTTGACGCAGATGGTCGAGCGCAGCCAGGTGTTCGCGCCAGTAATTGTCGATACTTTGCAGCATGATGGCACGCTCGAAGTGACGCATGGCCTCTTCACCGGCCTGTGCCGCACGCTGCCGGCAGGCCGCGTCGCCGGCTTGCACGATGCGCGTCCGCAACCCGTTCTCATCGAGCCGGTTGTCCTCCTGCAGCCAGCGCGCAACCGGCAACTCCAGCGCAAATTCGCTGTGCAGCGCTCGTTCGAGCCCGGCAATGTCCCATTCTTCTTCCATGCTGCCAGGCACGATATATTCGGCCATGATGCCGGCAAGCACGTCCGCACGCATCGCCTCCACGGTCTCGGACACGTCCTGGCTTTCGAGCAACTCGTTGCGCTGCTGGTAAATGACCTTGCGCTGGT
>JAJXUP010000173.1 GCA_021782795.1 Pseudomonadota bacterium
CTGGGCAAGATGAGCCGTAAGGCTGAATTCACGTGGTCTGGATGAGGGTTCCCGGCCGGTTTCAACGAAATACCGGCAAACGCAACAGTGATTCAACAGCCAGTCAGGAGGATGGACATGTGGCGCATACTGGTCGTGGACGATGAAGAAAACATTCTCAGCGCCATCCGTCGTGGACTGAAGCAGTCCGGTCGCGACGAATCGCTGCCGCCGCTGCAGGTCGAGGCGTTCACCTCGCCGCAGGCGGCGCTTGCCCGTTCGCGCGAAGGTGTCGCTTATGATCTGGTCCTGTCGGATTACCGCATGCCGGAGATGAGTGGCATCGAATTCCTGCGTTCGTTCCGCGAGCTGCAGCCCGACGCCGTCCGCATCATTCTCAGCGGTTATGCGGACCTGGATGCGGTGATCCATGCCATCAACGAAGTCGAAATCTATCGCTTCCTCTCCAAGCCATGGAACGATCATGAATTGCAGCAGACGATTCGCCAGGCGATTGAACACCGCAACCTGTTGTTGGAAAACCGCCGTCTCGCCGATCTGGTGCGCGTGCAGCAAGGCAAGCTGACGCGACAGCAGCTCGAACTGCGTCGGCTGGAGGAGGAAACTCCGGGCATCACCCGTGTCAGGTGGGGGCCGGATGGCGAGGTGTTGCTGGAAGAGTTCTAGCATGGCAGAACTGGACGAGGATCAGCGTTGCCTGTGGGTCAAGCTGGTGTATTACGGCCCGGCGATGTCTGGCAAGACCACCAACCTGATGCAATTGCACGAACAACTGTCTCCGCAGCGCAAGGGCGAATTGATGACGCTCGAAACCCGCAATGATCGCACACTGTTCTTCGACCTGCTGCCGCTGGGTTTCAGCGCGCCATCGGGGCTGCAGTTACGCTTCAAGCTGTTTACCGTTCCGGGGCAGGTGGCGCACGATGGTACACGCAAGGCGGTACTGTCGCGTGCCGATGGCGTGGTGTTCGTTGCCGATTCTCAGCGCGCGCAGTCGGTCAACAATGGGGAATCGTTTCGTAACCTCGCCGAGAACGCAGCACAGGTCGGCATCGATTTCGCGGTACTGCCGCTGGTGGTGCAGTTCAACAAACGCGATCTGCCGGACATCGTTTCGGAACAGGAGGTGCTCGAACGCTGGAAGCACGCCGGCTGGCCGGTGCATTTTGCCAGTGCGACCCATGGCGACGGGGTGGGCGAGACGTTCACCGCGTTGCTGCACGCGGTGTACCGACCGCTTGATGCGCGTTTTTCGCTGCACGATAGCCATGGATTGTCTGAAGATGCCTTCGTTTCCGGAGCGCAGGTGGGTGGGGTGGCATGATGGCTGCGGCGGGCCGTTTCGATCGCGATGCGGCGCTGGCCGACCTGCTGGCTGGCGATGCGCTGGAGCGGGTGCGCGCACTGTTGCGGCGCTCGCTGGGAGAGGATCATGCGCTGGTCGATGCCCGCGGCCGGCTGATGTCAGGGCGGGAGCAGCATGATGGTCGTCAGGTGGCTCTGCAGACCGGAATCGACCCGATCGGGTATCTGTCTGCAGCAGGTGCCGACGATGCCATGCTGAGTTCGGTAGCCGGCTGGCTTACGGCCTGGCTGGCAAGCGCCGACAAGTACCGCATGGCCAGTGAACTGCATCTGGAAGCCGTGGCAGCGGATTTTGCCGCATTGCAGGCGCGTAACGAGGCATTGCAGCAGTCGGAGGAGCGTTACCGCATCCTGGCGCAAGATCTGGAACGACGTGTGCGCGAACAGGTAGCCGTGATCGAAGTCGCTCAGCGCCAGTTGTACCAGGCCGACAAACTGGCTTCGGTGGGGCAGCTTGCGGCCGGAATGGCGCATGAGATCAACAATCCGGTCGGGTTCGCCCGCAGCAACCTGGCGACGGCCAGGCGTTATGTCGCGCTGCTGCAGCAACTGGAGGTACGGGTGCGCGATGGCGATTCTGCGGCGCTGGCGGCGTGGTGGGCACAGGAAGACCTGTCGTTCGTACTCGAAGACTTTTCCAGTCTGGTGGCGGAAAGCATGGACGGACTGGACAGGGTGGCGCGTATCGTAGCCGATCTCAAGGCATTTTCGCGCATTGATGACGGGCAGCGCCAGCGGGTGGACCTCAATGACAACCTGCGTGCCGCCTGCCATGTGGTGGAACCCTGGCTGGCCGGGCGCATCGGGCTGACGTTCGAACCCGGAGCGTTGCCGGGCGTCGAGTGTGATCCCGGTCATATCAACCAGATGCTGCTCAACCTGTTGCGCAATGCCATCCAGTCGATCGAAGGCGACGGCCTGATCCGCATCGACAGCCAGGTGTGCGACACGGGCGTGCAGATCCATGTTGCCGACAGCGGTTGCGGCATGTCGCCGGAGGTGCTGGCGCGCGCGTTCGATCCGTTTTTCACCACGCGCCCGGTCGGTGCCGGCGTCGGCCTCGGGCTGACGGTGAGTCGGGACATCGTGCTCAGTCACGGCGGCACCATTGTTCTGGATAGCGTGCCCGGTCAGGGAACCCGCGTGACCATCAACCTGCCAGTCAGTCGTGGAGCATGAAGTGACGGATTATTCTTCGTTGTTTACCGGCGCAGCAGACACCGCGTCCACCACCCCGGTGCCGGAGTCCAGGCCGGCGTACCGTGTCCTGCTGGTGGATGACGAAATCAACGTGCTCAATGCGCTGCGGCGGGTGTTCCGTCAGGAGAACTATCAGATCGTCACGGCGGTCAGTGCCGTGGAGGCGCTGGAGCTGCTGCGCACGGGCAGCTTTCATCTGGTGATCTCCGATTTCATGATGCCGGGCATGACGGGCGCAGAACTGCTCAAGCAGGCGCGCGCCATGCATCCGGACATGATTCGCATCATGCTGACCGGACATGCCGATACCGGCGCCGTGATGGGCGCCATCAACGAAGGGGCGGTGTACAAATTTATCCTCAAGCCGTGGAATGATGACGATCTGCGCATCACAGTCGCGCTGGCGCTGGAACAGTATGACCTGATTCGTAACAACCGCGCCCTGCAGCAGGAGAACCGTGACAAAAGCAAGGAAATTGCCGCGCTGACCCGTCTGGCGATTTCCAACCGCAGTCAGCTTGCCATCATGCTTTCGAAACGCAATCTGCTGACCTCGCAACAGGTCCAGGAACTGCACCGGCTACAGCAGACGCAAAAGGAGCCGATCATCCAGTTGCTGTTGCAGAAAGGCTGGGTCGAGGAAGATGCCATCATTGACATCCTGCGCAAGGATTTCCTGTTCGAGGAAGTGTCGCTGGCCGAATTTCGCGTCGATTCGGCACTGGCGGGGATGATTCCGAAAAGCTTCTGCGAACGCCAGCTGGTGGTGCCGCTCAAGCTCGAAGGCCGTCGCGTGATGCTGGCCGTGGCTGATCCGATGGATGCCGGGCTGGTGGATGATTTCCGCTTCGTGACCGGGTTCGAGGTGCAGGTGGTGATGGCGCGCGTGTCCGATATCCGTGCCAAGCTGGCGGA
>JAJXUP010000174.1 GCA_021782795.1 Pseudomonadota bacterium
AAGTGCGGCAGGCGCTTGCCGGCGCGCTGCTGCTGATCTCTTTTGCGATGCTGGCCGAGCGGCGAAGCCGCCGACTGGTCATGCTGCTCATCTGGCAAGGTGCGGTCTTGGTGATGTCCACGCTGCTGGTCGCGACGACCGCGCATCTTTCCCATCTGTTTTTTTCCGCCGCGCTCACCTTGGTGCTGAAGGTGGGCGTACTTCCGTGGATCCTGCTGCGTCTGATGCATCGGCTTGGGATCGAGCGTGACAACGAACCGCTGGTGAATGTTCCGACCTTGATGCTGGTCGGCCTTGGGCTGGTGATTTTTGCCTTTGGCTTGGCCCAGCCGATCACGGCACTGGCCACGACGGTGATCCGACAAACCCTGGGCATCGCACTTGCCGTGATTCTGCTGGCGCTGCTGATGATACTTGCGCGCCGCAAGGCGTTTACCCAGGTGATCGCGTTCCTTGCCCTGGAAAATGGCCTGTTCTTTGCCGCAACCACCACCACCTACGGCATGCCGATGGTGGTGGAGCTGGGCATCGCACTGGACGTGCTAGTCGGCGTCTTCATTTTTGGCGTGTTCTTTTTCCATATCCGGGAACAGTTTGACAGCCTCGACCTGCATCACCTCGAATCGCTCAAGGAGGATTGACGTGGAGATTGCACTGGTTGTTGGTTTCCCCTTGATCGGCGCCGCGCTACTGGCCGTGATCGGCGCGCGACGCTATGCCGCCGAGGTCAACGTCGCAGCTAGCCTGGCGACCTTGCTGGCGGCAGCCGCGCTGGTCGTCCGCGTCATCCGCGGCGGCGCGATGAGCGCGTTCGACGAGCAATTCTTCATCGATCCATTCAATGTGTTCCTGGTTGCACTGACAGCGCTGGTCGGCTTCACCACGTCGGTGTTTTCACGTCCTTACATGCGTATCGAAGCGGCGCACGGGCGCCTGACGACGGGGCGGTTGCGGCTTTACCACAGCATGTATCAGTTGTTCATGGCAGCGATGTTGGTGGCGTTGACCACTAACAATCTAGGCTTTCTGTGGGTGGCAATGGAGGCGGCCACGCTGTCGACCGTACTGCTCGTATCGTTGTATCGCACGCGGGCCAGCATCGAGGCGGCGTGGAAGTACTTCATCCTTTGCGGCGTCGGGATTGCCTTGGCACTGTTCGGCACGATCCTGGTGTATGTGGCTGCTGAAGGAGTATTGGGTGGTAACGGCACGACCGCTCTGTTGTGGACGCACCTCAACGCGGTCAAGGGGCAGTTGGAACCTACCGTGATCGGCCTGGCCTTCGTCTTTCTCCTAGTGGGTTACGGCACCAAGGTTGGCCTTGCACCCCTGCACAACTGGTTGCCGGACGCGCATGCGGAAGGTCCGACGCCGGTTTCGGCCGTGCTGTCGGGGCTCCTTCTCAACGTGGCGCTCTACGCCGTCCTGCGCTGCAAGGTTATCGCGGACGGTGCGCTGCATTCGGCCTTGCCAGGGCGCATGTTGATGGGCTTCGGACTGCTCTCCACGGTGTGGGCGACGCTCTTTCTCTGGCGCCAACGCGATATCAAGCGGCTGTTCGCGTACTCGTCGATCGAACACATGGGCATCATGACTTTCGCCTTCGGCATGGGCGGTCCGATCGCGAGTTTCGCTGGGCTGTTGCACATGACCGTGCACTCGCTAACGAAATCGGCGATCTTTTTCGCGGCCGGACACGCGACGCAAACGGCCGGGACGCAGCGTATGGAAGGCATCCGCGGACTGCTCACCACCCATCCCAGCGTCGGCTGGGGATTGATGCTTGGCACTCTAGCTATTCTCGGCATGCCGCCATTCGGCGTCTTTACCAGCGAGTACCTGGTGCTGACGACGGCGATGCGCTACCACCCCTGGGCCACACCTATCCTGCTCGTCGCACTGGTCGTCGCCTTCGCAGCAATCTTCGGACGCGTCCAACCGATGGTGTTCGGCGATACGCAGGCGCCTGCGCTGCCGCATCCGCCATCACTGCTGCCCGTCTTCGTCCATCTGGTCCTGGTACTAGCGCTGGGCATCAGCATCCCCACGGCGCTGTCCCAGTGGTACCGCCTGGCCGCGCATTTATTCGTGGGGTGACCGCATGACACTCGAGATCATCGCGCATGAGGGCATGCCGCTGCCTGCCAATGTTCCCGCGCGGCGGCTGCTGGTGGATGCCCATCAATGGTCCGCCATCGCCCAGCAGCTGCATGAAGCCGGCGCGTCTCTCCTCGCGTTATGGGGTGCCGACGATAGGGACCGCGACGGATTGTTCCATGTTTTCGCGGCCTTCCTCATGTCGGACCGGGTGTTCCTGCTCCAGCATGCCGTAGCGGGCGACCCTGCGGTGTATCCCTCGCTGGGGCGTTGGTTTCCCGCCGCGACCCGTATGCAACGCGCCATCCATGACCTACTCGGACTGGACGCCGACGAGGGCGATACTCGGCCCTGGCTACGCCATGGCGGTTGGCCGGAAGACCGCTTTCCCTTGCGCAAGGATGCCGCGGCTGTTGCCTATCCCGTGACGTCCCGGCCGTATCCGTTCGTGCCCGTGGAGGGCGAGGGCGTACACGAAATTCCGGTCGGCCCGATTCATGCGGGCACCATCGAGCCCGGGCACTTCCGGTTTTCCGTGGTGGGCGAAAAGGTGTTGCGCCTGGAAGAGCGTCTCGGCTACGTCCACAAGGGGGTGGCCAAGCGATTCGAAACGTTGCCCTTGCTGGAAGGTTACCGGCTCGCGGCCCGGATCAGTGGGGACAGTACCGTGGCTTATGCGTGGGCCTACTGTGCCGCGTTGGAGGCCATCACCGGTGCGACGGTATCACCGCGCGCGGCCCACTTGCGCGCACTGGCACTGGAACGAGAGCGTATTGCCAATCATCTGGGCGATTTGGGCGCGCTTGGCAACGACGCCGGCCTTGCTTTCGGCCTCATGCAGTTCTCGGCGCTGAAGGAACGAATGTTGCGTCTCAATCAGGACGTCTTCGGCCAGCGCTACCTGATGGATTACGTCGTACCAGGCGGCCTGCGGTTCGATGTGGGGGCGCGCCTGATCCGCGCTCTGCTGGATGAGGCCAAGGGCATGGAACGCGATGTGCTCACGTTGCGCGCCATCTACGATGAGCATGCGGGACTGCAGGATCGCTTCAAGGGCGCCGGACAGCTCACCCCGTCGATCGCCAAAGCGCAGGGAGCGCTCGGCCTGGTGGCGCGCGCTTCCGGCATGGAGCGAGACCTGCGCGTGACCATGCCATGGGCACCTTATGGCGACCTGCACCCGGTCGGGATGTGTCGGATGGAAGGCGATGTCGCAGCGCGGGTCCAACTGCGATTCGATGAAACCATGGAATCGTTACGGCTCAGCCGACTCCTGCTCGAAACGCTGCCGCAGGGTTCGACCTTAGCGCCGATCCCGGCCGTCGAAACCGTC
>JAJXUP010000036.1 GCA_021782795.1 Pseudomonadota bacterium
GTTCGGTGTCGCTGGCTGCGGCGGCGGTGCGTCTGGCGGAACGTATTTTCCCGAGCATTGCCGAACAGCAGGTGCTGTTCATTGGCGCGGGCGAAATGATCGAATTGTGCGCTGCGCATTTTTCCGGACGCCAGCCCAGGCGGATCATGGTGGCCAACCGTACGCTGCCACGTGCGCGCGCGCTTGCCGACCGTTACCAGGGCGAGGCCATTGCGCTTGCCGAACTGCCCGAACATCTGCACGCGTTCGACATCGTTGTGACCTGTACCGCCAGTCCGTTGCCGATCCTGGGCAAAGGGCTGGTCGAGCGCGCGCTCAAGGCACGACGTCACCGGCCGATCTTCATGGTCGATCTGGCGGTACCACGCGACATCGAATCCGAAGTCGCCGAACTGTCCGATGTGTTCCTGTATACCGTGGATGATCTCGGCGCCGTGGTGCAGCAGGGGCTGGACAACCGTCAGTCGCAGGTCGGGCAGGCCGAGCAGATCATCGAGGCGCGTGTGCAGGAGTTCGTGCACTGGCTCGATATGCGCGAAGTGGTGCCAACAATACGCAGCTTGCGTGATCATGTCGACCGCGTGCGCCGCCATGAAGTTGAGCGGGCCATGAAGTTGCTTGCGCGCGGCGATGCGCCGGAGCAGGTACTCGAGCAGCTGTCGCGCAGTCTGACCAACAAGTTTCTCCATCACCCAACGCATGCGCTGCATCATGCCGACGAGGCCGAGCGACGCGAACTGGTGGCAGTACTCTCGCGCTTGTATTCGCTGCATCCCGATTCATGAAACCATCCCTGCTCAACAAACTGGGCCAGCTCGCGCTGAGACTGGAAGAACTCGATCGCCTGCTTGCGTCCGAGCAGGCGACGCACGACATGGAGCGTTATCGTCAACTTACGCGCGAGCATGCAGGTATCGCACCCGTGGTCGAGTTGTATCGGCGTTACCAGCGCAACGAGTCCGATCTGACCGAGGCCTATGCCATGCTCGACGATGCCGAAATGCGCGAGCTGGCAGAACAGGAATTGGCCGATGGCCGGCTGCGCCGCGAACAGCTTGAAGCCGAGCTGCAGGTGGCGCTGTTGCCGCGCGATCCCAATGACGAACGCAACCTGTTCCTCGAAATCCGTGCGGGTACCGGTGGCGATGAATCGGCACTCTTCGCCGGCGACCTGTTCCGCATGTACGCGCGCTATGCAGAGCGCAAGCGCTGGAAAATGGAAATCGTTTCGGCCAGTCCGTCGGAACTGGGTGGGTACAAGGAAGTCATCGTCAAGCTGATCGGTCACGGCGCCTGGTCGCGGCTCAAATTCGAATCTGGCGGTCACCGTGTGCAGCGCGTACCGGAAACCGAGGCTCAGGGACGCATCCATACCTCCGCCTGCACCGTGGCCGTCATGCCGGAAGCCGATGAACTGGCGGAAATCGACCTCAATCCTGCCGACCTGCGCATCGATACATTTCGCGCCAGCGGCGCTGGCGGTCAGCACATCAACAAAACCGATTCAGCGGTACGTATTACCCATCTGCCGACCGGCATCGTGGTTGAATGCCAGGACGACCGTTCGCAGCACAAGAACAAGGCGCAGGCCATGGCCGTGCTGGCGGCGCGTATCAAGGACCGGCAGATGCGTGAGCAGGCGGCCAGGGAAGCGGCGACGCGCAAGTCACTGATCGGTAGCGGCGACCGCTCCGAGCGCATCCGCACCTACAATTTTCCCCAGGGCCGCATGACTGATCACCGCATCAACCTTACGCTGTACAAGCTGGACGCCATCATGGATGGTGACCTGGATGAATTGCTCGATGTGCTGGCGGCAGAGCATCAGGCCGAACTGCTGGCGGCCCTGGGCGAATGAATTGGACTCGGCGCTGACGATTGGTGAACTGTTGCACCGCGATGCGGTGCGCTTGCGAGCCGCACTCCAACTTGATGTGCGTACATCTGCAATGGAGGCGCGACTGCTGTTGGCAGCAGCCTGCGGTGTGGAGCCGGTGTGGTTGCTGGCTCACGATCGTGATCTGCCGCATTCCGGACAGATCGCCATATATCTGGCAACGCTTGAACGCAGGCTGTCAGGCGAGCCAATGGCCTATATTCTTGGCGAACGCGAATTTTTCGGCCTGATGCTGCGCGTGACACCGGAGGTGCTGATTCCGCGTCCGGATACCGAATTGCTGGTGGAACTGGCTCTGGCGCGGCTGCCGCAGCGTGGCGGATGCCGGGTGATCGACCTTGGCACCGGCAGCGGCGCGGTGGCACTGGCGCTGGCGCACACCCGGCCTGATGCAGACGTGCTCGGCGTCGATCGCAGCGAAGCGGCGCTGGCTGTGGCCGCCGACAATGCGCGTCGTCTGGGGATGAACAATGTGACGCTGCTCTGCAGTGACTGGTGGCAGTCCGTTCCGGCGGGTCGGTTTGAGCTCGTGGTGAGCAACCCACCCTATATCGCTGCAGGCGACCGTCATCTCGGTCAGGGCGATGTGCGCTTCGAACCGTTGCAGGCACTGGTGGGCGGCCGTGACGGACTGGACGATCTGCGCCGTATTGTCCCCGACGCTTGCATGCGCCTGACGCCGGGAGGCTGGCTGCTGCTGGAACATGGCTGGGATCAGGCTGCTGCGGTACGCAGCCTGATGGCTGCGGCCGGGCTGAAGCAGATCGAATCCTGTGCCGATCTGGGAGGAAACGAGCGAGTCACACTCGGTCAGGCTGGCTGATCGGGAGGCCACATTCCGCAGCGGTCCAGGGTACGGTCCGCTGCGGAGTGGGGGATCAGCGACGGTCGTTGCCGCTGACGGCGATGAGGATGTTGAGCAGGTTGACGAAAATGTTGTAGACGTCGAGGTAGATCGCCAGCGTGGCCATGACGTAGTTGGTCTCGCCGCCGTGTATCACGCGGCTCACGTCGAACAGCAGGTAGCCTGAGAAGATCAGGATCGCGATGGCCGAAATCGCCAGCGATGCCGCAGGTACGTGGAAGAACAGGTTGGCGATCGAGGCGAGGATCAGCATGACCAGACCGACCATGAGGAACTGGCCCAGGAAGCTGAAATCTCGCTTGCTGAAGGTTGCGATGGCCGACAGCGTGAGGAAAATGGCTCCGGTGCCGCCAGCAGCCATGCCGATGAGCTGTGCCCCGTTTGTCAGGTGCAGCGCAAACTGCAGGATCGGGCCGAGCATCACGCCGAGAAAGAAGGTGGCGACCAGCAGCAGCACGACGCCCAGACTGTTGTTGCGGTTGGCGGCAATACCCATGAACAGGCCGAACATGGCCGCCAGCATGAGGAGCGACGACAGCAGCGGATGCTGTGCCATGAACAGCAGGTTCATGCTGGTGCCGATCCATGCGCCGATTACGGTCGGGATCATGGTCAGGCCCAGCATCATCCACGTGTTGCGCAGCACGCGATGCGATTCACCTGCGAGCGAGGTGGGCGAAGAATATACGGGGAAATCCGGTTGCATAGAGTACCTCTGTGTAGGAATTGCGTTTGTAGCGTAGACTATAGGAGCCCGGTAAAAGTTGCAACCTTATATGGATGACGGAACAGCGTAATTCAAGTGTTTTCTGGTGCGCCGGGAAAAGGAGGATGACAATGAACACCGCAGTCAGAGGGGTGGACGTGTGGGTCGCACGGCTGGATGGGGCGGGTATCCCGGTGCTCAAGCGTACAGTGCGCGAAATCGCCCGATTGCAGGCCGACGCCGAGAATACCGAAGTTCGCGATGTGGTGGACGTGCTGAGCCATGATCCGCTCATGACGCTGATCCTGCTGCGTTACCTGCAGCAGCACAAACGCAGCTCGCAGCTCAACGAAGTGGTGAGGATCGAACAGGTGCTGATGATGCTGGGGCTGCATACCTTTTTTACCCAGGTCGCACCGCAGGGCATTGTCGAGGAGCATCTCAAGGGGAAACTCTTCGCATTGACCGGGCTGCTGCACGCTGTCAAGCGTGCCACGCGCGCAGCCTGGTACGCGCGCGACTGGGCGGTGCGGCTCAAGGATCTGCGTTTTGACGAAATCCGCATGGTGGCATTGATGCACAACTTTGCCGAGATTCTGATGTGGTGCCACGCTCCGGAAGAAATGACCCGCATCCATACCCTGCAGATGCAGGATCGGACGCGGCGCACACGCGAGGTGCAGCGCGAGGTGCTCGGCTTCAGGCTCGCCGATCTGCAGCTGGAGCTGGCCAGGCGCTGGCAACTGCCGGAGTTGCTGATTGATTTCATGCAGCAGAATTACAGTCAGGAAAAACGCATGCGTACCATCGTGCTGGCGATCAATCTCAGCCGTCATGCCGAAAACGGCTGGAATGACGCCGCGCTGCCGGATGATTACCGTGACATTGGCGAATTGCTGCACATGACGGAAGAAGAAGCAATGATCATGGTGCAGGGTCCGCAAGTGGCCGTGCCGATGCACTAGCCGCCTGCTGCCCCGACAGGCGTGCGCGTTCGACCCTGTCAGGCACGTTCGAACAATGCTACCGATTCGACGTGCGCCGTCTGCGGGAACATGTTGGCGATTCCGGCCGTACGCAGTCGGTAGCCTTTTTCATGGACCAGCACCGCGGCATCGCGCGCCAGCGTGGCCGGGTTGCACGAGACGTAGACGATGCGCTGCGGCGCGTCCTTGCCGAGCGCCTGAACCACGGCGCTGGCGCCGTCGCGGGGTGGGTCGATGAGCATCTTGTCGAAATGTCCGAGCGCCGTCAGCGAGGCTGCGGTCGCTTCGAACAGGTTGGCAGTTTCGAAACGGGTGTTGTCCAGGCCATTGCGCGCAGCATTCTGCCGCGCACGTCCGACCAGTTCGGCGCTGCCTTCCACGCCGACGACGCTCTGTGCCGATCGCGCAATGGGTAGGGTGAAATTTCCCAGGCCGCAAAACAGGTCGGCAATGCGGTCACTGCGCTGTGGTTGCAGCAGTTGCAGGGCGCGTCTGATCAGTACCGGATTGACCGCAGTGTTGATCTGGGTGAACTCGCTCGGGCGAAACGGCATCACCAGGTCGAATTCGGGCAACGTGTAGGCCAATTCTGGTGCGTCGGACGGATAGAAGGCGGTGATGCTGTCCGGCCCCTTGGACTGCAGCCACCATTGCACCGTATACCTGTCGGCAAACTCGCGCAGCAGCTGCAGGTCGGCCTCTGTCAGCGGCGCCATGTGGCGCAGTACCAGCGCGTCGACCGCTTCGGTGGCCACGACTTCGATCTGTGGCACCTGTGCGCGGATCGTCATGCGTCCGACCAGTTCGCGCAGCGGCTGGATCAACTGCGAGATGCGCGGTGGCAGCGTTTCGCACGAGATCATGTCGGCGATGAAGCTGTTCCTGCGTTCATGAAAACCGACCAGCACGCCTCCCTTTTTTTCCACCAGACGTACTGACAGGCGCGCGCGGGTGCGATAGCCCCACGCCGGGCCGTGAATGGGCGGCAGCCAGTAGTCGGCGCGTACCTTGCCCAGATGTGCCAGGTTGTCTTCGAGAATACGCTGTTTCGCAGCCACCTGGCCGACGGGGTCGATGTGCTGCAGGCTGCAACCACCACAGACGCCGAAATTCGTGCAGCGCGGCGTTACCCGCAGCGGACTGGCCCCTACCACACGCACGAGGTTGGCATTTTCGTAGCTGTCTTTTTTGCGGTAGCTTGAGTATTGCACCAGCTCGCCGGTGATTGCGCCCTCGATGAACAGGGTCTTGCCGTCACTGCGGTGCGCGATGCCCCGGCCTTCATGGTCGAGTGATTCGATGCGGACCGTTTCCGGCACAACGGGAGCGGTAGTCAAGGCAGTTCAGCCCAGTGCGGCGACAATGGCATCACGCACCGATTCCACGCTGCCGATGCCGGAAATGCGTGTGTATTTCGGCGCCGATTGCGCATCCTGTCTGGCCCAGTCAGAATAATAGTGCACCAGTGGCTCGGTCTGGGCGTGGTAGACGTCGAGCCGTTTCTTGACGGTTTCCTCGCGGTCGTCGTCGCGCTGGATCAGCGGTTCCCCGGTAACGTCGTCGATTTCGGCCACGCGCGGCGGGTTGAATTGCACGTGATAGGTGCGGCCCGACGCCGGGTGAACCCGGCGACCCGACATGCGTTGCACGATTTCGCTGTCGGGTACGTCGATTTCAATCACATGGTCGATCGACACACCGGCCGATTTCATGGCTTCGGCCTGGGGAATGGTGCGCGGGAATCCATCGAAGAGAAAACCGTTGGCACAGTCCGCCTGGGCAATGCGATCCTTGACCAGACCGATGATGATTTCATCCGAAACCAGTTGTCCGGCATCCATGACCGCTTTGGCGGCCAGTCCCAGCGCACTGCCGGCGGCGATGGCATTGCGCAGCATGTCGCCGGTGGAAATTTGCGGAATGTGGTAGTGTTCCCTGATGTAATTGGCCTGGGTGCCTTTTCCGGCGCCGGGGCCGCCGAGCAGAATGATGCGCATGGTGGGTCAGCTTTCGTTGTGGTTCGATAATTCGTTCAGGACAGCAAACTGGCGCCGTGCGATCGCCAGGTCTTCCGCAGTATCCACGCCGGGCGCAACCGGAGTCTCGCTGATGCCCACGCGGATGCGCCAGCCGTGCCACAGGGCGCGCAGTTGTTCCAGCGCTTCGATCTGTTCGAGCGGCGCGGGGGGCAAGGCGCAGAAGCGGCGCAGCGCGCCAGCGCGATAGGCGTACAGGCCGACGTGGCGGAATATGGGTAGCGGATCGTGTTGCTGCAGGGCGGCTTCCCAGCCATCGCGCGGCCACGGGATCGGAGCGCGGCTGAAATAGAGTGCGTGGCCAGACTGGTCGAGCACGACCTTGACCTGGTTGGGGTTGTTCTGGCTGTCCTGGTCGTGGATCGGGTGGCACAGTGTCGCCATGTCGGATTGCGGGTTGTGCGCCAGCAGGTGGGCAACTTCGCGAATGGCCGCCGGGTCGATGAGTGGTTCGTCGCCTTGCACGTTAACCACGATGGTGTCGTCGGTGACCCCCAGCCGGTCGGCGGCCTCGGCCAGCCGGTCGGTGCCGGAGGCGTGATGGCCGGCGGTGATCAGGCAGGGGGCATCGTGTGCTGCTGCTGCAGCCACAATGCGTTCGTCGTCGCAGGCGATCCATACCGATGCAGCGCCGCTGAGTCTGGCGCGATCGGCCACACGCACCACCATCGGTTTGCCGTGAATGTCGGCCAGCGGTTTGGCGGGCAGTCGCGTCGATGCGTAGCGCGCGGGGATGATGACAATGAACGGCACCATCACCGTTCAGCCTGGATGCCTGACGCCGTGCCGGCCCGTGCCTGCATCAGACTTCCTCGTCGGCAGCGAGTGGGCGTGCCTCGCCGGCAAGCATGACGGGAATGCCGTCGCGGATCGGGAAAGCCAGCCGGTTGGTCTTGCATACCAGTTCCCCCGCATTTTTTCGGTACACGAGCGATCCCTTGCAGATTGGGCAGACCAGAATATCCAGCAGTGTGCTATCCATGATGTTGTTCCAGCTTGAGGAGTACGAGATCGAGCAGACCGGCGTCCGGTCGTGCACTGACCGGCCATACCCACATTTTTTCGGTAGCGAAATCACGACATTTTACTGCATCTTTGGCTGTCATGAGGATGGTTCCGGGAAAATTCAGCTCTTCGGCGCGATAAGGGTGGTGGTCAGGGAAGGGGTGGGCGATAAACTGCAGGCCGGTGGCACGTAACTGGCTGAAGAAACGTTCTGGATGGCCGATCCCGGCCACGGCGTGCAGCGGCTGATCGTGCAACTGCGTGATCGCCAGGCGACGTTCGGGGAATTTCAGGTTATAGAGCGCATGCGTTTCCAGTTGCATGGTGAACTGCTGCGGCCAGCGTGAAGACTGTTGCGCTGGCGGCATCGTGCCATGCACGATGACTGCATCGACACGGTCGAGGCGTGCCAGTGGCTCGCGCAATGGCCCGGCCGGCAGCAGGTGACCGTTGCCGAATCCGCGCTTGCCGTCGATGAGTGCCAGTTCGCAGTCGCGAGCCAGCGCCAGATGCTGCAGGCCGTCGTCGCAAATCAGTACGCGAACCTGCGGATGCGCAGCAAGCAGGGCGCGACCGGATTGCGCCCGGTCGGCACCGCACCATACCGGCAGCCCGGTGGCTTGCGCCAGCACGATGGCTTCGTCACCGACGATGGCCGGATCGCTGTCCGCGTTGACCGCCTGGGGGGTATGCGCACTGCCGCCGTAGCCGCGAATGAGTATGCCGGCATGCCAGCCACAACGGTCGAGTTCGGACGCGAGCCAGATGGCAAGCGGGGTTTTTCCGGTGCCACCGACACTCACGTTGCCGATCACCACCACCGGTACCGGCAGCCGGTGCGTGACCAACAGGCCGTAGCGATAGAGGAGGCGACGTATGGCGACGGCTGCGCCGTACAGCCAGGATAAGGGACGCAGCAGGAACTGCCAGCCGTCGGGATGTTGCCACTGCCGTGTCAGCCATGCCTCGAGGCCGGAATTCACCACTCAAAAACCCGCTCGACCCATGCCTGCAGATCGGCCTGAGCCAGTCGGCGCTCCTGCCAGAATGCGCGCCGTGCCGAGTCACCGGCAACGCGTGCCGTGATGGGCTGGGTGCGCCAGTTTTGCCAGGCAGTGAACAGGTCTCCACGTGCGGCACTGTCTTCGAGGGTGGCCGGCAGCGCCTCCGCTGCCGGATCGATGTGGATGGCTGTGCCACCGGCCAGTGCCTGCCACAGAGGTTTGCGCGACGGCTGGGCGAAATGTGCGCCGGTTACCGAAACGGCGATGGCCGGCAGCCATTTGTCTTCGTCGATCCAGACGATGCTGCCGTCAGCAAACGGCCGGCGATCCCAGTGGCTGATGCGCTGCGCGCCAGCTTGCGGCGCGCAGCCACTGATGAATACGATGTCTTCGGGATGGCGTTCGATCCAGCGTCCTGCCAGAGCCGTGGCAGCAGCAGCATCGGCATCGTGCAGCCACCACAGGTGCCGTTCGCGCCCCTGGTTGGCCAGCGAGCGGAAGTTCGGGTCGACCTGGGCTTCGACGAGCAAGGTAAGCAGATCTGCGCCGTTGCCGACGGGTTGGTGTGCAAAGTTCGCACGATGCGGACGGGTGGTAAGCACGCGCGCTTGCCGGTCGAGCCAGTGGCGCAGGTGGGGCCGCGGACAGGCATCGACCACGAGCACGCCGTACGGGTCGAGTCGCTGCAGCACCCGGCGCAGTGAGCGCGGGTGGTCGGCCGGCGCAAAGCCCCAGCCGGTCTTGTCGCATTCGTCGAGCGGAGCGAGCAGGTCGGGATATTCCTCTTCAAAGGTCAGCACCAGCCGCAGGTCGAGTCGCCTGGCGCGGATGGCGCGCAACAGTTCGACTGCCTGGTGTACGCTTTCGCGGCTGGACCCGGCGAGGATCCACACCACTTTTCCCTGTTCGCCCATGGGGTTGAGCCAGCCACGGCGTGCGGCGATGCGTGCCCGGTTTCCACGTTTGCGATCGGCGCGGTCGGCAAGCCAGAGTCCCAGCCAGTGGCTGCCGAACGGATCTTTCCACGAAGGGCCGGGACAAGGGTGCATGGTGGTGTGCGCGTAGCGCGTGCTCAGTTGGTTTTTTGCGTGGCGAAGGTGATGCGTGTCAGACCGGCTTCACGCCCGGCCTCCATGACATTGATGACCGACTGGTGGGTGGCCTTGGCATCGGCATCGATGACGATGACAGTTTCGGGCGATCCCTTGGCAGCCTTCCTGAGCAGGTCAGCCAGATTCTGCACATTGGAGAAACTGATCGGGCTGTTGTCAATCTGGTAGTTGCCGGCAGCATCAACGGCCACGGTGACCTGCTGCGGCTTTTCCTTAGTGGTGTCGCCATTGGCCTGGGGCAGGTTGATCTGCAGTTCGGAGAACCTGGAATAGGTCGTGGTGACCATGAGGAAGATCAGCACCACGAGCAGCACGTCGATCATCGGAATCAGGTTGATTTCCGGTTCGTCGGGCTCTTTTCTGCGCTGGAAGTTCATGTGTGCTTTCCGTCAGTTGCGTTCGCCCTGCACCGTCTCGACCAGCTTGATGGCTTCCTGCTCCATGTCGATCACCAGCGAATCGACGCGCGAACGGAAAAAGCGGTAGAAGATGAGGCTGGGAATGGCGACGATCAGGCCGAAGGCAGTATTGTACAGTGCCGTCGAGATACCGTGGGCGAGTACTGCCGGGTTGCTGCCGGTGCTGGTTTGTGAGCCGAAGATTTCGACCATGCCGATCACCGTGCCAAGCAGGCCGAGCAGTGGCGAGACCGAGGCGATGGTGCCGAGTGCCGGCAGGAAGCGTTCGAGATCGTGCACCGCGGCGCGGCCAGCTTCCTCGATGGATTCCTTCATGATGTCACGCGAATTCCTGGCATTGCGCAGGCCAGCGGAAAATACACGTCCGAGTGGCGAGCTTTGCGCCAGCAGGCCGAGCATTTCCGGGTTGGCGCCCTGTTGCCGCCAGGCCTGCAGCGTTTTCTCCAGCAGGTCTCTTGGCGCGACCTCACTGCGACGCAGCGAGATGAAGCGTTCGATAATGATGGCGACGGACAGAACCGAAGCCAGAATGAGTGTCCAGATGGGCCATCCGGCAGCTTCGACGATCGATAACACGCTTGGACTCCGATTGTGAAAACGGGCGTTATTGCAACAAAACGAGCGACACTTTAGCCTGAGATTGTGATTAGGGCAAGCTTGCCCCGGATTGGTTCCTTGCCAGGCGTTGCAAAGCCGCACCTGTGCGGTTGTTCACTGCCAGGCACCGAGTGAGCGCCAGGCAAAGCCATCTTGCTGGGTGGCGCAATCCAGCCAGTCCGGGTGGCAACCCAGCGCCTGGGTCAACGCGTTCAGCGCGAGCTGCGGCGTGTTGTTCTGCTGCGACAGGTGCGCAGCCACCAGGTGCTGCAGCCGGCTGCAGTCGATGCGGCTGAGCAGGCTGGCGGCGGCGCTGTTGTCAAGATGGCCGAACTGGCCGCCGATACGCTGTTTGAGAAACGGCGGATAGCGACTGTTGCGCAGCAGTTCCGGATCGTGGTTGCATTCGAGCACCAGGGCATCGCAGCCGTCGAGCATCAGGGTGATGTGCGCGGTGATGCTGCCGGTGTCGGTGAGCACACCGAGACGATGGCGACCATCGCTGAACACGAACTGTACGGGTTCGCGGGCGTCGTGCGGCACAGGAAACGGTTGCACCTGCAGTTCGCCGACTGCAAAGCTTTCGTGGCTGTCGAGGATGCGGACATCCGGCAGCGGATCGTTCGTCCGTAACGCTTGCTGTAGCGTGCCGTGCGTCATCCATAATGCCGCGCCGCTGTGGCGGGCAAAGCGCGCGGCTCCCGACAGGTGGTCGGCGTGCTCGTGGGTGACGATCACGGCGTCGATCTGCTGCGCGGACAGGCCTTTTTGTTCGAGCCGACGGCAGGCATCGCGCAGGCCGAAACCGCAGTCGAGCAGAATGCGCGTCGACCCCGTTTCGACCACCAGGGCATTGCCCTCGCTGCCGCTGCCAAGACTGGCGAACCGCATCATGCCGCTCGTGTCCTGTTGCGCGTCGTCACATGACGCTCACTTGAGCTGGTCGTACAGCTTGCCGAGGATGCGTTTGGTGACGTCGGCCGGAGCAGTCTTGCCAGTGGCACTGAGGATGTGAATGTCAGTGCTGGTGGCCGTTGCATTCTCGTCCAGTTCGACCTGATACTGGTTGAAGTTGTCGCCGGTGTGTTTCCAGAATTCGAGCTTGTTCCAGAATCCGCCGGACTGGCTGTTGTCGACATTGGTTCTGGCTTCGGTGACGAAGTACACGCCCTTGGTGCGGTCGCGATCGACGACGTTGTACCCGACGCGGTCGAGCGCCAGTCCGACCCTGCGCCAGGCGCGGTCGAACGGTTCCTGGTCGGTCAGGACCTGTCCGCCGTCAGCCGACTGGTTCAGGTGTGCCAGGCCGCTGGCGGCCGGTGTGGCAGCCACCATGGCCTGCGCCTTGGGTTTGGGTACGCCGAAACGGCCCATCAGGTCTTCGAGCACCAGCGCTTCTGCGCCGGGGTCGGGCGGAAGCCGCTGCCACTGGGTGTGCAGTCCGTCGATCGAGTTGTCATACACCTGGGTGACGCTGCGTTCGGAGACATACACTTCGGTCTGGCCGGGATGAGCTGCATCGCGTTCGATACGGGTACGGAACGCATTGCGCTGGTCGCTCGAGTACAGACTGGGTAGTACCTTGCCCAGCGTGCTGTGGATGATGTCCTGCGGCAGCCTGGAGGCGCTTTCCTTCCAGCCCGTCTGCAGCAGGCCGAGTTGCGGGTTGTTTTCGACCAGGTCGTAACCCTTGTCTTTCCAGAATTGCTCCAGCACCGGCCAGACCTTTTCTGCTGGTGCATCGATCACCAGCCAGCGTTCGCAGCCATCGCGTTCCAGTCTGACGCCGGCGGGTGCTGCGGGCAGCACCTCGCTTGCACCGGATTCGGCGGATGCCGGTTGTGGTGTCGCTTCAGCCTGCGTCGTGTCAGGCTTGGCCGTGTTCTGCTGGCTGGCCGACCATGACGACCAGGTGGCGTTGCCCGGCTTGGTGTTGCCTTGCACCTGGTACTGGCTGTCGGTGCTGGGCGATGTCAGGTCGGGCGGCACTTCAAGTTTCGCGATCTGGGTGGTGTTCTGGTAGTCGACCGGCGTGGAACGGAAAATGCTCTGGATGGTAGAGCAACCGCTGAGGCTGGCCAGCAGGCCGGAGCCAACCAGCGCCATGAGCAGGGTGGAGCGTTTCATTCGGAAGCATCCTCGGGAAGAGATTGGGCTGAAGCGGATGGGTGTTGCGGTGCGGCCTCGGCGCGGCGCATGGCCGCACGCACACGCTCGTGATGGATGGGATCGAGTGGGGTCAATGGCAGACGCAGGCCGTGGCCGATTCTGCCGGCTTCGGCCAGCGCCCATTTGACCGGTACGGGATTGGCCTCGACGAACAGATCGACGTGCAGGCCGAACAGGCTGTGATTGATCGCTCGCGCGAGCGGCACATCGGCGCGGAAGGCAGCAGCGCAGAGCTGGTGCATGGCACGCGGGGCGACGTTGGCCGTGACCGAGATCACACCGTGGCCGCCGAGCAGCATGAAGGCAAGCGCGCTGGCATCGTCGCCGGTGTACAGGGCAAAGTCGGTCGGGGCGTTGTGGATGAGTTCGGTCGCCCGCTGCATGTTGCCGGTGGCATCCTTGATGCCAACGATGCTGTCGATCTGCGCCAGACGCAACACCGTGTCGTTGGCCAGATCAGCCACGGTGCGTCCGGGAACGTTATACAGTATCAGCGGCAGGTCGACGGCTTCGGCAATGGTACGGAAGTGGCGGTAGAGGCCTTCCTGACCGGGCTTGTTGTAGTAGGGAACCACCGACAGGGCGTAATCGGCGCCGGCCTTGTGTGCACAGCGCGTGAGTTCGATGGCTTCGCGTGTGGAGTTGGCGCCGGTGCCGGCGATGACCGGGATCCTGCCGGCGGCTTGCTCGACTGTGACGCGGATGAGTTCGCAATGCTCGGAAAAATCGACGGTGGGTGATTCTCCGGTGGTGCCGACGATCACGATGCCATCGGAACCTTGTTCAATGTGCCAGTCGACCAGTTTGCGCAATGCGGGAAGATCGAGTTGTCCATCGTCGAACATTGGGGTGACAAGCGCCACCAGACTGCCTGTGAGCATGGTTTCCTTACCTGTATCGAACCGCGCGTGCGCTGCAATGACCGGGTCGGCGGCAGGAAACGCCGTCCCGCGGTTGGCAAAACGTCAGTGTACCTGATTCGTCGGGCCGAGAAAATGCATAGCCGTCATGGACGGAAAATTTTCCCGTTTGCGCAGCGTTGCGACAAAACCTCGAGATGTGTAGCATTGTGCGCGTCGTATCCATGGGGAATAACGGCTTGAGCGAAGATATCGTTCGTCAGCAACTGCAGTCCCTGTTGCTCAAAGTGCGGGAAAACGAGGAAAAGCTGCTCAAGTTTGGCCGTCTGGAACAGCAATTGATGGCGGCGCGCACGCTGGTGCAATTGCTCTGGGTCATTTTGCAGGATTTTCCCGGCAGCTTCCTGATCGATTCCGTCCGTCTGGTCCTGCGCGACCCTGACGGCGAATGGGCGCGTGCGCTGGGTGCGGATTCGGTGCGCACTTTTTCCGGTATCGGTCTGTCCTTGCGTGACGATCTTGCGCAGTGCGAACGCATGTACGGACGCGAGTTGCATCCGGTGCTCGCGCCATACCGCAAGGAACGGCACGGAGATCTGTTCGCCAGCCTGGCCGAGACGCCGGGTTCGGTGGCGCTGCTGCCGCTGGTGCGCCAGCACCGGCTGGTCGGCAGCCTGCATCTGGCCAGCAGCAGCCGCACACGCTTTGCCATCAGCGATGGCACCTATTTTCTCGAACGCCTGGCAGCCTTCATGGTGATGTGTCTGGAGAACGCGCTGTATTACGAAAAACTCGAGCGTTCGAGTTGGCTGGACGGGTTGACCCAGGTCAACAACCGGCGCTATTTCGACGTGCGCATCCGCGAGGCGGTCAGCCATGCGAGGCGGCGCGGCGTGCCGCTCTCGCTGTTGATCCTCGATCTGGACTATTTCAAGCGCGTCAATGATCAATGGGGCCATCAGGCCGGCGATTCGGTGCTGCAACAGGCCGCGCAGGTCATGCGTTCGCTGTTGCGTGCCAGTGACAGCTTCGCCCGTTACGGCGGAGAGGAGTTCGTGGCGCTGCTGCCGGACACCGACTGTGAGTCGGCCTCCGAGATTGGCGGGCGTATTCTGCGGGCCATCGCCGGATTTGCCTTTCATGTCGGTCCAACTGCGCCTGTCGATATGACCGTGTCCATCGGCGTGGCACAACTGGATGGCGCCGCACCGGCGCTCAGCGACGAGGACGCCGGCAACCGTCTGGTTGCGCAGGCCGACGCCGCGCTTTATCGTGCCAAGGAACAGGGGCGCAACTGCGTGGTGGCGGCAGCGTGAGCCTGCCGCAACAGGGCGTGCTGGCGCTGGTGCATGGCCAGCCGCTGACCGAGTTGCCCGCTGAACTGTATATCCCGCCCGATGCGCTGGCGGTGTACCTGCATGCCTTCGAAGGCCCGCTCGACCTGCTCTCATGGCTGATCCGCCGCAATCGGCTCGACGTCCTCGATATCCCGATGGCGCGGCTGACTGAACAGTACATGGAATATGTCGACTGGATGCGGCGGCAGAAATTCGAGCTGGCGGCCGATTACCTGGTCATGGCGGTCTGGCTGATCGAGATCAAGTCGCGCATGCTGTTGCCGCGGCCGGCGCTGCAGTCGGAAGACGGGCAGGACGACGATCCGCGCGCGCGACTGGTGCAGCGCTTGCTCGACTATGAAATGATCCGTCTGGCTGCAGCACGCATCGATGCACTGCCGCGGCTCGAGCGTGATTTCCTGCCGGCGCGCGCCCAGGCGGAACTGCCAGCCGCTCCCTTGCCGCAGGTGGTTCCGGAGGATATCCAGCAGGCCTGGCTCGGGTTGCTGTCACGTACCGGCCTGCGCGCACGTCACCGTGCGGCACGGCGCGAGTTGTCGGTGCGCGAGACCATGGGACGCCTGCTGGGCGGACTGCAGGGGGAATTGTTCACAGAGCTGGGCGAACTGGTCGGTCAGACGGATGGTTCACGTGCTGCGCGGGTGTCGCAGTGGGTGGTGCATCTGCTGGCAGCGCTTGAGCTGGCGCGCGAAGGTCAGGTCGAGATTCAGCAGAATGAACCGTTTGCTCCGATTTATCTGCGTCTTGTCGGAGGAGCCGTCGATGTTGCATGACACGCCAGCCGGACTCAAGGCCGTGCTCGAAGCCCTGTTGCTGACCAGTGCCGAACCGCTTACTGCGGCGCAGTTGCGCGATGCGCTTGGGGAGGACTGGTCGCTCGACGTGGTGCGCCGCAGTCTCGATGAGTTGCGCGAAGACTGGCGCGACCGCGGACTCGAACTGGTGCTTGTGGCTGACGGCTGGCGGTTTTGTTCGCGTCCGGTGCTGCAACCTTATCTGACACGTCTGCTGATCGAGAAACCGCCGCGCTATTCGCGTACGGTGCTCGAGACGCTGGCGGTCATCGCCTACCGGC
>JAJXUP010000175.1 GCA_021782795.1 Pseudomonadota bacterium
TGTCAACCATTGAAAATGCCGATCGCATCGCGGTGATGCAGCACGGCCGCATCGTTGAAATCGGTCGTCACGACGAACTGCTTGCCCTTCAGGGCGTGTACGCACAACTGCATCGCATGCAATTCCATGAACCCGGACACTGAACTGCCGCCGCCGTCACAACCGGTCAAACCGCCGCGCACGCTGCTGAGCGCCTGCGGTCGCGCCATTGGCGATTTTGCCATGATCCGTCCTGGCGACCGCGTACTGCTTGGACTGTCAGGCGGCAAGGATTCGCTGGCTCTGCTGCATGTGCTGCTCGACCTGAAAAGCCGCGCGCCGGTGCATTTCGAACTCGGTGCCTGCACGGTCGACCCGCAATCGCCCGATTTCGATCCTTCGCCGCTGATCCCCTATATGGCGGCGTTGGGCGTACCTTACCACTTCGAGCGCCAGCCGATCGTCGAGACCGCCAGAACCCACATGAGTGGAGACTCGTTCTGCGCCTGGTGCTCGCGCATGCGCCGCGGCATCCTCTACCGCGTGGCGCGCGAACAAGGCTACACCGTGCTGGCGCTGGCGCAGCACCTCGACGATCTCGCAGAGACCTTGATGATGTCCATGTTCTTTGGTGGCAAGTTGCGCACCATGCAGGCACATTACACCAACGACGCCGGCGACTTGCGCATCATCCGTCCGCTGGTCTACGCGCGCGAGCGGCAGACGGCCAGTTTCGCACGCGCCGCCCGGTTGCCGGTCATCCATGAAAACTGTCCGGCCTGTTTCGCGCAGCCGACCCAGCGTCAGGCCATGAAAGAGCTGCTCGATGCGCAGGAAAAACAGCATCCGCAACTGTTCGCCAACCTGCTGTCCGCAATGCGGCCGCTGATGAACCGACATGGGCTGGACAGCGCCCCTGCGCCGGGTGACGTCCAGCGCTACAGCACGTAGCGCGCCAGATCCTCGCTGACCACCAGTCCGCCCAGCCGCTGGCTGACGAACTCGGCATCGACGAGAATCGTCTTGTCGCGCGCATTGGGGGCCTCGTATGACACTTCCTCGAGCAGGCGTTCCATCACGGTATGCAGCCGGCGCGCACCGATATTCTCCGTGCGCTCATTGACCTCGAAGGCGATGGTCGCCAGGCTGTGAATTCCCTCGTCACTGAACTGCACATCGAGCCCTTCCACAGCCAGCATGGCCTGATACTGCCGCGTCAGGCAAGCATCGGTAGCCGTCAGGATGGCCTCGAAATCGGCCACCGACAATGATTGCAGCTCCACACGGATGGGAAAACGCCCCTGCAACTCGGGAATGAGATCGGACGGTTTGGACAGGTGGAATGCGCCGCTGGCGATGAACAACACATGGTCGGTGCGCACCATGCCATATTTGGTGTTGACGGTAGTCCCCTCAACCAACGGCAGCAGGTCACGCTGTACGCCCTGACGTGACACTTCACCGCCACTGGCGTTGCCGCCACGTCCGGTGATCTTGTCGATCTCGTCGATGAACACAATGCCATTCTGCTCCACGTTGAGCAGGGCGCGCTGCTTGATGTCATCTTCGTTGACCAGTTGTGCCGCCTCTTCCTCGACGAGCAGTTTCATCGCCTCTTTGACCTTGAGCTTGCGCGCCTTGTGCGGCCGGCGCGACATATTCTGGAACATATCCTGGATCTGGCTGGTGAAATCTTCCATCCCTTGTGGTGCGAGAATCTGCGCACTGAATGCCGACCCGGACAGTTCGATCTCGATCTCGCGCTCGTCCAGTTGGCCTTCGCGCAACATTTTGCGGAATTTCTGCCGCGTAGACGACACCTCGCCGTCCATCGGCCGTTCATCGCGCCCCGGTGGCAGCAACACGTCGAGGATGCGTTCTTCCGCCGCATCTTCGGCACGCATGCGCATCCTGGCCATGTCCTGCTCGCGCTGCTGCTTGACTGCGGTCTCCATCAGGTCGCGCACGATGGAATCGACATCGCGGCCCACATAACCGACCTCGGTGAACTTGGTTGCCTCCACCTTGATGAACGGTGCATTGGTCAGCCGGGCCAGCCGGCGCGCAATCTCTGTCTTGCCAACGCCCGTCGGACCGATCATGAGAATATTCTTGGGGGTGATCTCGTGGCGCAGCGGTTCGGCCACACACGTGCGACGCCAGCGGTCGCGCAAGGCGATGGCCACCGCGCGCTTCGCCGCAGGCTGGCCGACGATATATTTATCCAGTTCGTGAACAATTTCCTGCGGAGTCATCACGACCGGCATTACGCTATCCATGGCTATTCCAGTATTTCGACAATGTGGTTCTGATTGGTATAGATACAGATGTCACCCGCGATGGCCAGCGAACGCGAGACGATTTCGGCCGGCGCCAGCGTGGTGTTATCCAGCAGCGCACGCGCCGCCGCCTGGGCGTAGGCACCACCGCTGCCGATGGCCACCACGCCCCGTTCCGGTTCCAGCACATCGCCGTTTCCGCTCAGGATAAGCGAATACTCGCGGTCGGCCACCGCCAGCATCGCTTCCAGACGACGCAGCATGCGGTCCGTGCGCCAGTCCTTGGCCAGTTCGACCGCCGATCGCAACAGATGCCCCTGATATTTTTCGAGCTTCTCCTCGAAGCGCTCGAACAACGTGAAAGCATCGGCGGTTGCGCCGGCAAAGCCTGCCAGCACCTGGTCATGGTGCAGCTTGCGGATTTTTCGCGCCGTACTCTTGATGACGATCGAGCCCAGCGTCACCTGACCGTCGCCGCCGATCGCGACCTGATTGCCGCGACGCACCGACAGGATTGTCGTGCCATGAAATGTAGGGGTGCTGGTCGTATCCATCCTGTTATCCTCGTTCAGTCTGCCATGCCTCACACATTCCCGAACGGTGACGGCGCCGGGATACGGGTGCGGCAACTTGAAACCGGACGTTCGGAACAGCAGCCGCAGGCCGGGCAATGATTCGAATTGCGTGGCCCTGTCTTATTTGTACACGGGCGCAACGACCTGCGCAATCTGGTCGATGCCCATGACCACCAGCAACACGTATACCAGCATGTTGCAGTGTGCAATACTGATCTTCTTGCCCAGGGCGGAAAGAGAGATCAGCGTTTCCATCAGCATGCTGACGCTGGAAAATTCGATGCGGTCGACCGACGCCATATCGAGCACCACGTCAGCCTGGCCGGCTGCAAAATTGCGCAGTTCGGCCAGCACTGCCGTCGATCTGGCACCGAGCACACCGCGCAGGGAAAATACATTGCCCGGTTGCGGCACGTCCGCGTCGTGGTGGGGCTCGGCTCCGGCGACGATGCGCACCGGCTGACGTGGCGCTTCCCACGACGGCGGCGAGACCTCGAACTGGACGGCATAGGAGACGGCCAGATCCTCGAACTCGGCCAGCTTGCCCTGCATCTGGTACAACTGCAGCAACAGCAGCCAGTACTGCGGCGCC
>JAJXUP010000037.1 GCA_021782795.1 Pseudomonadota bacterium
CTCGCCGGACGGCACCAGCTTGGCATAACCCGACAGGATCGGCGCACCGCTAAGAACAGCCTCCTTTTCGACCAGAATGACTTTCTTGCCGATGGAAGCCACACCGGCAGCCGCCGACAACCCGGTTGGGCCTGCGCCCACTACCAATACAGTATCAGACATCTTATCAATGGCCTCCTAATGCCAGCTCAGGGTTATATAAATATTCGATGTTGCCTGCTTCAACTTCTTTCAGATAGGCTTCGAAGTTCTTCTTCGCGTCAGTCCAGGAGATACCCATCTTTTCCACCAGCTCTTCGCAAGGCGAAGCATGCCATTGCAGTTGCACGATCTTGAACGGATCGGCACCGCAGGCCAGCGCGGCGAACTGGATATCAGCCATGATCGGAACGGAGAAATTGTTTTCGTGCGCCTTGCCGATCCACTGGTTCTTGTCCATGGTGGTGATGCAGCCGGTATCGATGCCCAGCATCACGTCCGCATTGGCTTCTTCGCGCGCGACACGGATCTTGCGATCCATGGTGAACGAGCGCGTGAACTCGCGTTCGGAAATGATATGACGGAAACCGAAGCCGCAGCAATCGTACCAGGTCGAATAATCGATAACCTGCGCTCCGAGCGCCTGTGCAATGGAGGTACCCACCGCGGTGCGGTTGCCGCCAAGCACTTCGGGATCGTAGATGGCATCTTCATGAACCATCTTGTAATAGTGGCAGGCAGCGTGGGCCGTTACCCGGATGTTCGACACATCGATCTTCTGCAGATCGGACGCAATGCGCTTGCGCACCACGTGCAGCCACTCGGAGTAATGAATGATCTCTTCCGGGATCACCAGCTTGCCGTCGACAAGGCGGCCGAGCTTGCCGAGAATCTTGGTCACGCGCTCGCGCAGTTCAGCCGATTCGACCAGATACTTGCGGATTTCCTTGTAATTGCCGAAGGAGGTACCGCAGTGAACCAGCGGGAAGAAATGACCTGCCTCGTAACCGTGCTGGGTTCCGGAAATGTAGGCCTGGTGGAAATTGCGCATGAACACCGCTGCCAGCGATTCGACGTTGCCGATGCCGGAACCATGGTAGTTCCATGCGGTGCAGGAGGTCTGATCGGTTTCATCGAGGTAGTCCTCGCCGGGGACGAAACCGAAATTGTTCATGAACCACATGATGCTGGTCGGGTAGCCCGGGATATTGCCGCACTGCCCGCACGACTTGTGATGCCAGAGCTTGCGGGTGGGTACGCGCTTGGTCCAGCCAAACAGCGTCTGCACTTCTACCGGGTCGTGCGCATCGGTGATTCGGTGCACGATGATCTGACCGTCCTTTTCTAGTTCCCACATGTGCTCGCGAATGTCGTCCATCCGCTCACCCAGATCGATGGTGCGCTTGTCCACGTGCTTGCGCACCCATTCGGTGGCTCGGGTGGCATCTGCGCCGGACAGGCTGGTCTGCTGAAAGAACGAACCGTGTCCTGCGATACCCTGGCTGTCACTGCTATTGATCTCGCTCATGGTCTATCTCCTGAATGTCAAATGTCCAGTCGATGCGCGCTTGCGCATCCGTTTAGTCTTCTTCCTGCTCTTCCAGCCATTCCTCGTACTCTTCCCGCTTTTCGTCAATGAAGTCTTCAATGACGTCAAACAGGTTTTCGTCCATGGCTTCGAGCGAGGACAACACGCCGGTCATCTCCCAGATGGTATACATTTCCACCGAGGTTTTCAGTGAAACTTCCCAAGCAGTATCGGTTGTCTGCAGGGTGCGCACGGGAATCGCCTTGCGCAGCGTCTTGAGGTCGCCTTCCACCTTCTGGATATTGGGACCCCAATCAGGGAAATGGTCGGGCTGAATCATGTCGGGCGAAAGCTGGTTGCCCGTCGTGATCAGCTTGAGCATCACGCGTCCGAACGGACGCAACACATCCTTGGCCGACTGCATGCCATGCTTGATGGACACCTCGCGCATGATCATGACCAGCCCACCAGGGGAATTCTTGAACGGGCAGCGCGCCGCGCAGGTCATGCACTGGGCACAGGCCCAGATCTTTTCCTGCATGGCGTCGTAGATCTGCTCAATATTTTCCGTCCAGAGCAGTTGCACGATTTCGCGCGGGCTGTAATCGTAAAATTGGGCGGACGGGCACGTGGCTGTGCAAATCCCGCAATTCAGACAGCCGTTCAGCTCGTGATCGAAGCGGAAATCGCCGCGAATATCATCATAAATCTCGCGCATTTCAGCGTACGTAGCCATTATGCACCTCAGTGGTTATCTAGCAGTAATCGTTAACACCGGCACCGGCGCCCGAACGGCAGCCTTGCCTTCCCGTTGCGCGGCAGGAAGCCGACCCGCAGCCTTGCGGGACGAACGTGATCTGGAACCGTTGCTCAACAACGGCGACTCAAGACAGCCTGGCCGATGCGCCAGACCGTTGCTGCAATCCTCCGGAAATTTTGTTTCCGGCCATCTCGCATGATGCGCCCGCGCCGGCACACCTCACATGCTTCAGAAGCCTTTCACCACCCCGACTGAACCCTGGCCAGCCGAGCGTGGCGAGAATACCCTACCAATTCTATCAAATATACAGGCAAATGTCCGATTCGCCAGCAAATTCGAAAAATTTCGCAGCGCCCGCATATTCGACGCCATCGATGAAGTCGTCATGCGAAAAGCCAAACAGCTCAACCGTCATCTGGCAGCCGATGAACTTGACCTCGGCTTCCTGACACAGCATACGCATGTTTTCAACCGTTTCCACACCATTGTTGGCGATGGTCTTTTTCATCATCGCCGTGGCAAACGACTCATAACCCGGGATATTGGCCTGGATGATGTTCGGCACATCCCAGGTGATGTCGCGAAACCATTTCGGTCCGAACGGCATCTTCATCGGCATGCCGGGGTTGCCCAGCGGGCTGACCTTCAGGGCGGACAGATCCTTGCGGATCAGCTGCAGCCCGTAGAACGTGAAGAACACGTTAACGCTGTAGTCGAGCGCCGCCGCCGTGGAAGCAAGAATATAGGGGGGATACGCCCAGTCAAGCGTGCCCTTGGTAGCGATGATCGCGAGTTTCTTTTGGCTCATGACATCTCCTCATTTTTTTGTTGTCATGCGCCGGCAACCCTGCGGCTGCCGGCATGAACGGGGCGCTGTGCGCGCCCGGCCGGAAGAGGTCGTTATTTCTTCTTGATGAAGAAGGTGAACTCGCCGCCAGCCTGGGCCGACGACAGCAGCTCATTGCCGGTCTGCTTGGCAAACGCCTCGAAGTCCTTGATGGCGCCCGGATCGGTCGCCACAACCTTCAGCACCTGACCGGTGGTCAGTTCGCCCAGGCTCTTCTTGGAGCGCAGGATGGGCAGGGGGCAATTCAGACCGCGTGCATCAAGTTCCTTGTCGAAATTCATTACTCGTCTCCATCATTCTCAGGTATAGAAAAAAATCGGCTTTGCCGTTCAGAAAGTCAGCCTTTCAAATTGCCGCGAGCGGTTTTCCGGTACGGATCCAGCCGATGATGCCACCCTGAAGATTATACACATCATTCAATCCCCTGGAAGCGACGAACGCGCACGCCTGAGCGGAGCGCCCCCCCGACTGGCAGTAGAACACGATCGGCTTGTCGTGCGGCAGATCCTGCACTTTCATTGGCAGCAAATGCAGCGGAATATGTATGGCTCCGCCGATACCGCCCCGCGAAACCTCCGCATCGGTCCGGACGTCGACCAGCAGGCATCCGGAGTTTTCCTGCAACCGCTCCAACCCCTGCACGTCCACTTCCTTGAACCCAAACATAGCCATCTCAAAGCAACTTTGAAAGGATGCTAATATACCAAATTACGCCCCGCGTGCAAATAATTTTGCAATCGTATGACAAGTTTACGCGCTTGTCGTTCCATGCTAAATTCGCATGGCAAGTCGCCCCGGCCATGTCCAGGCTGGCCGGTTTCGGGCGCTTTACATCGTTTTACCCTCTGCACCACGTTAACGGAGAACACACACAATGGACAAGGAAAGTTTTCAGGAGAACACCCGCTATACCATTACCTGGCGCGCACCGGACGGCAAGCTGCGTCCCGCAAACATTTACGTCTACAAGACATTTGCCCAGGCCATGATTGCCCGCATGACGGACAAGAGCGGCCTGCTGCACAAGATCGGCTACGAAGATATCGTGCGCATCGTGAAGACCAACCCGGTCGACAAGGAATCCCAGTACACCATCCCTTCCGCGATTCTTGACGAGAAGCTGTGGAAAGACCGCACCGTGATGGAACGCTACTCCAGCGCCCCCCACGTCGGCAAGTAACCCGTTGCCGGCCGTTCCCGACGGAGCGGCCGGAACCGCCGTCCCGGCGCTTGACATGCCTGGGACGAACACTGATACTGAACCTATCCGAATCCATTCACCCAGAATCCGATTTTGGACGACATCCCCTTAAGCGCGCTGCTGCTGCTGCTTTTCGTGTTGCTGCTGCTTTCCGCCTTTTTTTCAGCGTCGGAAACCAGCATGATGGCCATCAACCGCTATCGCCTGCGCCACCTGGCCGGGCGCGGCATCATCGCCGCGCAACGCACCGCTGACCTGCTCGCACACACTGACAAGCTGCTGGGGGTCATCCTGCTCGGCAACAACCTCATCAACGCGGCTTCGGCCACGCTTGCGACACTGATTTCCATCCGCCTGTTCGGCGACAGCAAATGGGCACTTGGCGTCGCGACGCTGGCTGTGACCTTTGCAATCCTGGTATTCAGCGAAATCACTCCCAAAGTGATCGGCGCCGCCTATCCGGACGAAATCGCCTTCCCGGCCAGTTTCATCCTGCGACCGATGCTCAGCCTGGCCTACCCCATCGTCTGGTTCGTCAACCTGTTCGTTCAGGGACTGCTGCGACTGATGCGTCTCAACCCCGGCGCACAGGGCGAACACGTGCTCGGCATCGAGGAACTGCGCACGCTGGTCATGGAATCCGGAAAATTGCTGCCCGCCACACACAAACGCGCCGTACTCAACCTGCTCGATCTGGAAGACAGCACGGTCAACGATGTGATGACGCCGCGCAGCCAGATCGAAGCCATCGACATCGCCCAGGACACGGAATCAATCACGCGCGAGATCATCAGCAGCCACCACACACGTCTGCCAGTCTACCGCGAGCAACTCGACGAAATCATCGGTATCGTCCATGTGCGCGCACTCACCCGAGAACTGCACAGCGGCGAGATCGATGCCGCAACGCTGGAATCCCACTTCCAGACCCCCTATTACATCCCGTCGGGCGCAGCGCTGTTCACCCAGTTGCGACAGTTTCAGGCGCGCAAGCTCGATTTCGGCCTGGTGGTCGATGAATACGGCGAACTGCTCGGGCTGATCACCCTGGATGACATCCTGGGCGAACTGGTCGGCGAACTGGAATACGGCGGCGGGCCGGACCTGTCCGGTTTCCAGGAGCAGGCCGACGGCAGCTGGCTGGTCGATGGCGCAAGCAGCGTACGCCACGTCAACCGCCGGCTGGCGCTCCACCTGCCCGAAACCGGCCCGAAGACGGTCAACGGCATCATCCTCGAACACCTTGAAGACATCCCGGAAGTGGGCACCACGGTGAAAATCGCCAACTATCCCATCGAGATCATCCAGGTGCAGGAACGCATGATCAAGACCGCGCGCATCTTCCCCCGACTGACGTCCTGACCCGTGGCGATCACCGCACCCAACGGGTCGACCTGATCCACATTCATCGCCTTGTTTACAAAACGGCCCGCTCAGCGCATCATTGGAGCCTGACGTTGCACCTGGCCTGTCGTTGCGCGAATGACCGCTGTTGTCAGCATCCGGTTCCACGCGCCTGCCGGCATGGCGTACGGTGGGGAGAGAAGAAGCCGCTTGGTGCCGCATCCCGCCAGCGCCCGCAACGCCACCGATTTTTCAACACCACCCTGTTGATTCACGGAACCTAACGAATACGATACGCCGATGTCAGCCACGCCACCCACCACCGCCCCGCTTACCGGTCTTGCCCGCGCACTGGTCACGCAACGCTGGCTGACCGAAGAAGAAGCCGACACCCTGATGCGGCAAGCGAAAAACGGCGAGGAACATTTCGTGTCGCTGCTGATTTCAGCACACAAGATCAAAGCTTCACGTCTGGCGGAATTCGCCGCGGTACAGTTCGGCTTCCCCTGCCTCAATCTGGCTGCGGTCGACCCCGAGGTGCTGCCCAAAAAGGCCCTCGACGCCAAACTGATGCAAGGCCGGCGCGTGCTGCCGCTCTACCAGCGCGGCAACCGGCTGGCGGTCGCGGTTTCCGACCCGACCAACCTGCAGGCATTCGACGAGATCAAGTTCCAGACCAACCTGGCCGTCGACATCGTCGTGGTGGAAGACGACAAGCTCGGCAAACTGATCACGCAGATCACCGAGAGCGAGGCCAACGTCCTGTCGGCCATCAATACCGAAGACCTCAACCTCGATTTTTCCTCGGATGAGGCGGCGCAGCAGCCAGCCGAGGATACCGTCGATATCGATGATGCGCCGATCGTCCGCTATTTGCAGAAGGTTCTCATGGACGCGATCAACGACGGCGCATCCGACATCCATTTCGAACCCTACGAGAAGTTCTACCGCATCCGCTACCGCCAGGACGGCGTACTGCGGGAGGTCGCCCAGCCGCCGCTAGCCATCCGCGAAAAGCTGGCTTCGCGCATCAAGGTCATTTCCAAACTCGACATCGCAGAAAAACGTGTGCCGCAAGATGGTCGCATGAAGCTCGTGCTCTCGCGCAACCGTGCCATCGATTTCCGCGTCAGCACACTGCCCACGCTGCATGGCGAAAAGATCGTGATGCGTATTCTCGATCCGACCAGCGCCACACTCGGCATCGAGGCGCTTGGCTACGAACCGCATCAGAAAGAGCTCCTGCTCAACGCCATCCACCGCCCCTACGGCATGATCCTGGTAACCGGCCCTACCGGCAGCGGCAAGACCGTGTCACTCTACACCTGCCTGAACATGCTCAACGAGGTTGGTACCAACATTTCGACCGCCGAGGATCCGGCCGAAATCAACCTGGCCGGCATCAACCAGGTCAACGTCAACGAAAAAGCCGGGCTGACCTTCGCTGCGGCGCTCAAATCGTTTCTGCGCCAGGATCCCGATGTGATCATGGTGGGCGAAATCCGCGACCTCGAAACTTCGGAAATCGCCATCAAGGCCGCCCAGACCGGTCACCTTGTGTTATCGACGCTGCACACCAACGATGCGCCTTCCACGCTCACACGGCTGATGAACATGGGCATTGCCCCGTTCAACATCGCCTCCAGCGTCATTCTCATCACCGCCCAGCGCCTGGCACGACGCCTGTGCCAGTGCAAACAGCCCGTGGATATCCCCCATGAGGCGCTACTGCGCGCCGGCTTCGACAAATCCGAACTCGACGGCAGTTGGCAAGCCTACCATGCGGTGGGCTGCGAACTGTGCAAGAACACCGGCTACAAGGGACGCGTGGGCATCTACCAGGTCATGCCGATCAGCGATGCGATGACACGCATCATCATGAGCAACGGCAATGCCATCGATATCGCCGACCAGGCGCGTCGCGAAGGCGTCAACGACCTGCGTCGCTCGGGACTCAACAAGGTCAAGGCGGGGCTGACCTCGCTGGAAGAAGTCGAATCCGTCACCAACGAATGACACGGCCCGCCACCTCTGGCAGAATCCACCCGGAGCCAGTTCCGCGCGGACCGGCGCACAGCAACCCGGAGAATACGATATGGCAGTTGCGAAATTACCCGCCAAGGCCGCCAGCAAGGACGTCACCTTCAGCTGGGAAGGCACCGACAAGGCCGGCAAGAAAGCCCAGGGCGAACTGATTGCGGCCAGCGAGGCCGTGGTACGCACCACACTGCGCCGACAGGGCATCAACATTCGCAAGATCCGCAAAAAGGCGGCCTTTGCCCGTGGCAAACGCATCAGCGGCAAGGATGTGGCCATGTTCACCCGCCAGCTTGCCACCATGATGAAAGCCGGGGTGCCCCTGCTGCAGGCATTCGACATCGTCGCCAAAGGCCATGCCAATCCATCCGTGCAGAAACTGCTCATCGACATCAAGTCTGATATCGAAAGCGGCAACAGCCTGAGTCAGTCTTTTTCCAAGCATCCACTGTATTTCGATACCCTGTACGTCAATCTGGTCAATGCCGGCGAACAGGCTGGTATCCTCGACCAGGTGCTTGAGCGCATTGCCACTTACCAGGAAAAAACGCTGGCCATCAAGGGCAAGATCAAATCCGCGCTGTTCTACCCGGTCTCGATCATCATCGTTGCCTTCATTATCACAGCGATCATCATGCTGTTCGTCGTACCCGCGTTCAAGCAGCTGTTCACCAGCTTCGGCGCCAATTTGCCGACGCCAACGCTGATCATGATGAGCATTTCCGATTTCTTTGTCGCCTACTGGTGGGCGATCTTCGGCGGTCTGGGCGGCGCCATCTGGTTCTTTTTCTACACCTGGAAACGATCGCGACCGATGCAGGAATTCATGGACCGACTGATGCTGCGCCTGCCGATTTTCGGTCCGGTGCTGGAGAAAGCGGCCATAGCACGCTGGACGCGCACGCTCGCGACCATGTTTGCTGCCGGCGTGCCGCTCGTCGACGCACTGAGTTCGGTGGCCGGCGCCGCAGGCAACATCGTGTTCCACAACGCCACGCAAAAGATACGCAGCGAAGTCAGTACCGGAACCAGCCTGACGGTTGCAATGCAAAACTCGGGGATTTTTCCCAACATGGTGCAACAGATGGTGGCCATCGGCGAGGAATCCGGAGCGCTCGACTCCATGCTCTCCAAGGTGGCCGACTTCTTCGAAGCCGAAGTCGATGATGCCGTCGCTGCACTGTCCAGCCTGATGGAGCCGCTGATCATGGTCATCCTCGGCGTACTGATCGGCAGCATGGTCGTCGCCATGTACCTGCCGATCTTCAAGATGGGAAGCGTCGTTGGCTGACACTCTGAGCCTGCTGCAGGCCTACCCGGCGGCTGTTGCCTGGCTGTGCGCCGTACTGGGGCTGGTAGTGGGCAGTTTTCTCAACGTGGTGATCTACCGCCTGCCGGTCATGCTTGAGCGTGAATGGCAGGCGCAGTGCGCCGAGCTTGCCGGCACCGCAGTGCCGCAGTTGCCGGCGTTCAACCTGTCCACCCCGCGCTCCACCTGTCCGCACTGCGGCCATGCCATCCGCATCGTGGAAAACATTCCGCTGCTAAGCTACCTGTGGCTGCGCGGACGCTGCTCGGCCTGTGCTGCGCGCATTGGCGTGCGCTACCCGCTGGTCGAACTGCTCACCGGACTGCTCAGCGCTGCGGTGGCCGTCCGCTGGGGCATGCAGCTCCAGACCCTGGCCGCCCTGTGCCTGGTTTGGGCGCTGATCGCGCTGACCTTCATCGACCTCGACACCCGGTTGCTGCCTGACCGCATTACGCTGCCACTGCTCTGGCTGGGCTTGCTGTTCAATCTGCACGGCACACTGGCAACGCTGCCGGACGCCGTCACCGGCGCCATCGCTGGCTACCTCAGTCTGTGGACTGTCTACTGGCTGTTCAAACTGGTCACCGGAAAGGAAGGCATGGGCTATGGCGACTTCAAGCTTCTGGCCGCCATCGGCGCATGGCTTGGCTGGCAGATGTTGCCGCTGGTCATCCTGGCGTCTTCGCTGATCGGCGCCATCGTCGGCATGACCCTGATCGCACTGCGCAGGCAGAATGCGGCGACGCCGATTCCTTTCGGCCCATTTCTGGCGGGAGGCGGTCTGCTTGCCTTGTTCTGGGGAACGGCGATCAGCCATGCCTGGCTTGGTCTGGCATGATGAGCCTGATTGTCGGCGTAACCGGCGGAATCGGATGCGGCAAGACCAGCGTCACTGACCGTCTCATGGCGCTGGGCGTACCCGTGATCGACACCGATCGCATCGCGCACCAGCTCACCGGCCCGGGTGGTGCGGCCATGCCAGCACTGCTCGCCCATTTCGGCGCCACCTGTGCCGATACCACCGGAGCGCTCGACCGGCCGCGCATGCGCGCCCTGATATTTTCCAGACCCGAGGCCAGACGCGAACTGGAACACATACTGCACCCGATGATTTTCAGTGCCGCGCAGGCAGAAATCGCCCAGGCGCAGCGCGCACCCTGGATTGCACTGGTCGTGCCGCTGCTCGACGCGCATTCGCGTTATCTGCCGCTCATGCAGCACGTGGTGGTGATCGACTGCGACGAATCGCAGCAAATCGCCCGCACCATGCAGCGCAGCGGGCTCGACGAATCCATGGTACGCGAAATCATGCGCAGCCAGATCGGACGTCAGGACCGGCTCGCACTTGCGGACGAGATCATCGACAACCGTGGCGACACCGATGCGCTTGACCGGCAGGTGCGCGCACTGAACGAACGCTGCCACCGCCTTGCTGCCAGCAAGTCGATTGCCAGCACCAGTCATCGCGTGTCAGAATAGCCCTTCATGACCAACCAGCGGACAGCCGCCCTGTGATTGTCTACGAATTTCCTCTTAACGAACACGTGCGCACCCTGCTCAAACTGGAAAGGCTGTTCCAGCAGGTACTTTATCTGGCCCGGCAACAAGACCCGCTCTTGCACCAGACAGCGTTGTTTGGCATTTTCGACCTGTTCGAGCTGGGTTCACGCAATGAAATGCGCTCCGAACTGCAGATGGAACTGACGCGACTGCGTCAACGCACCGACGGTGCCGTGGTTTCTCCTGGCAACGAATCATCCGTAGATTTCATCGACCAGGCGCTGGCGGCACTCCAGGCCATGCCTGCCCGGCTCGACCAACCACTGCGCGACTGCGACTGGCTTGCCGGCGTCCGCCAGCGAGCCAATATTCCGGGAGGTGTCAACGGGTTCGATCTGCCCCAGTTCCATTACTGGCAGCACATGTCCCCGGCACAACGCAAGGCCGACCTCGTCAACTGGATCTCGCCCATGCTACCGCTACATCAGGCGCTCAGCCTGCTGCTCAAGCGCATACGCGAAAACGGCGCACCCAAGGCCTTGCTCGCGCCCCATGGGTACTATCAGCAGGCGCTCAATGGCCGGAGCAGCCACATGCTGCGCATCGGGTTACCTGTTGACAGCCAGACGATCCCGGAAGCCAGCGCCAACCGTCACGCCATCAACATTCGTTTCCTCAACGCAGGCAAGGGATTACCGGCGCGCTGCGAGCAGGATATCGAATTCCAGCTGTGCTTTTGTCAGCTATGAGCAACCGGCCCTGCGTCGTACAATGCCCGACCTGCCGGCAGGAAGTCGAATGGACACCGACCCAGCAATGGCGTCCGTTCTGTTCCGAGCGCTGCCGGCTGATCGATCTCGGCCTGTGGGCGACCGAGGGCTGGCGCATCGAAGGCGATCCGACGCATCCGTCCTCCAGCGCGGACGAATGCACGGACGAATGATCCGTAGCAGGATCAGGCGGGACGCAACATCTCCACGCCTGACGGCGTACCCATCAGCAGGATATCTGCACCACGCCGTGCGAACAGGCCATTGGTCACCACACCCACTATCTGGTTGATGTCCGATTCCATACGAACCGGGTCGAGAATGTTTAACCCGACCACGTCCAGAATCACGTTGCCGTTATCCGTGACGAATCCTTCGCGCAGCCTGGGTTGCCCACCCATCTTGACCAGTTGGCGCGCAACGTAGCTGCGCGCCATGGGAATCACCTCGACCGGCAGCGGAAACTGCCCGAGCACATCGACCAGCTTGGTCTGGTCGGCCACGCAGACAAACTGGCGACTGCAGGCTGCAACGATCTTTTCGCGCGTCAGTGCTCCGCCCCCGCCCTTGATCATGTGCATGTGGCGCGTAATCTCGTCGGCGCCATCGACATACACGTCCAGATCACCCACTTCGTTGAGTTCAAATACTTTGATGCCGTGACTGCGCAGTCGTTGTGCCGTAGCCTCGGAACTGGCAACCGCACCATCAAACCGACCCTTGATACCGGCTAGCTCATCAATGAAAAAATTGGCGGTCGATCCGGTGCCGACACCAATTATCCCCTGTGGAACAAAATCGATGGCGGCCCGCGCCACCGCACGCTTCATGTCATTCTGGTCCATGTTCATCCTCAATCGGGTCTGTCGGCCAAATATCGACAAGACCATCAGGCAAGCATACCCATAAATGACGATTTCCACAAATCCACCCAGGTCTGCTAATCTTCATGTCTTGTCACCACCTATTTCAGGGCCCTCCCTGCCACGCGCACATGAAACACGAAGATTTCGATTACCTGACTGCCATCCTGACCGCACGGGTATACGATGTCGCACAGGAATCACCGCTCGAATTCGCCACCGGACTGTCCGCACGCATCAACAACCGCGTCCTGCTCAAGCGCGAAGATATGCAACCCGTGTTTTCCTTCAAGCTGCGTGGTGCGTACAACAAGATGGCAGGGTTGTCTGCCGAAGCACTGACTGCCGGCGTCATTACCGCATCTGCCGGCAACCATGCCCAGGGTGTCGCGCTGGCGGCTCGCCGACTGGGTTGCCGTGCCACCATCGTCATGCCGACACCAACCCCGCAAATCAAGGTCAATGCGGTACGTGCCTACGGTGCGGAAACGATTCTGCACGGCGATACCTACGACGATGCCTGGGCCTACGCGCAACAACTGGCTCGGCAGACCGGTGCTTCCTACGTGCATCCTTATGACGATCCCGCCGTGATCGCCGGCCAGGGCACCATCGCCATGGAGATTCTGCGGCAGCACAGCGCCCCGATTGACGCAGTGTTCATCCCGGTGGGCGGGGGCGGGCTGATTGCCGGCATGGCCGTCTACCTCAAGCACCTCAAGCCCGGTATCCGCATCATCGGCGTCGAACCCGAAGATGCAGATGCCATGGCACAATCACTCGCCAGTGGTGAGCGCATCCTGCTCACCCATGTCGGCATCTTCGCTGACGGGGTGGCCGTCAAGCGTGTCGGCGAAGAGACTTTCCGTCTGGCACAACGCTATGTTGACGAAATCATCCGCGTTGACAACGATGCCATCTGTGCCGCCATCAAGGACGTATTCGAAGACACCCGGTCGATCCTCGAACCTTCAGGCGCGCTGTCCGTGGCCGGCGCCAAGGTGTGGTGCGCGCGGGAACAGGTCAGCAACGCGACCGTGGTTGCAGTCGCCAGCGGGGCCAACATGAACTTCGATCGGCTGCGTCATATCGCCGAGCGCGCCGAACTTGGCGAACGCCGTGAAGCTGTTCTCGCTGTCACCATCCCCGAAGTTCCCGGCAGTTTCAAGACATTCTGCGCCCAACTGGGCACGCGCAACATTACCGAATTCAACTACCGTTATGCCGACAGTCAGGCAGCCCACGTTTTCGTCGGTATCCAGGTACCGAACCGGCAGGCGGTTGCCGAGCTGGTGCTGTCGCTGCACGGAAACGGCCTGACTGCCGTTGACCTGACCGATAACGAGATGGCCAAACTGCATGTGCGCTACCTCGTTGGAGGGCATGCGCCACAGGTGCATGACGAGCTGATGCTCCGCTTCGAATTTCCCGAACGACCCGGTGCCCTGATGCAGTTTCTCAATGCAATGAGCGAACACTGGAACATCAGCCTGTTCCATTATCGCAACCATGGCGCCGACTATGGACGTGTGCTGGTGGGAATTCAGGTGCCGCTTACGGAACGTGCCGAGTTTCTGCAATCGCTCGAGCGTCTGGGCTATCCCTGGTGGGATGAATCCGACAACATTGCCTATCGGCTGTTTCTGGGCTAGCCATGAGGCCAATCTGCGCGCGGCTGTTGCTGGGCTGCCTGTTACTGTTCTTGCCGTACGCAGTCATGGCCGACGAAGGTAGCGACGTAGTCGCGGCGCATGACGCCTACCGGGTCGGCGATTCCGTTCGTTTCGAGCATTTTGCCGCTCGACTGCACCACTCGATCCTGCGGCCCTACATCGATTACTGGCGCATCAACCTGAACCTTCAGCAGGCCAGCAATGCAGACATCGACGCATTCGTCGCCAACCACGATGACTCTCCGCTTGCAGCGAGACTGCAAGTCGACTGGTTGCGCCAGCTGGCACGACAGCAGAATTGGCCCGACTTTCTCGTGCGCTATGCAAAACAGGAAAACCCGGACATCGAGCTGCAATGCGATGCGTGGCAGGGGCAACTCGCCATGAAACCGGCAGAAGCCGAACCGCAGGCTGTTGCACTCTGGCGCTCGGCCAGGCCGGTTCCGGCCAGTTGCAACACGTTGTTCGGTCAGATGTTCGCGAGCCACCAGCTCACCCAGCAGGATGCATGGCTACATTTCCGCCACGCACTGGCCACCATGGACATCGCGTCGGCACAAACGTCGTTTGACTGGCTACCGCCGCCGTTACCCGTCAGCCTTTCCCGGCTGGAACAGGCGCAGGCCGATCCTGTTGCATTCCTGGCCGGCACTCACGACCTGCAACAGCGCGCCGATCAGGAGCTGGTTCGCTTTGCCATCGAACGGCTATCGCGTAAGGATGCCCAGTCCAGCGCTGCCAGTTGGCAGACGTGGCAACAGCATTTCGACCCGCAAACGCGCGCGAAACTGTGGGCCGTGATCGCGACCCAGGCTGCTCGCCAGCACCTGCCGCAATCGCAGCAATGGTTTGCACTGGCCGGATCGCAGCCGCTTGACGATGATCAGCTGGGCTGGAAAGTGCGCGCAGCGCTGCTTGCCGGCGACTGGACCACGGTGCACAAAAGCATTCTGGCGATGAGCGATGCCGGCCGTGCGCTCCCCGAATGGCGCTACTGGCTGGCCCGGAGTGAAAGCAATCTGGGCCACACCCAGGCCGCCAACCTGATCTGGCTGTCGCTGTCTCATCAATTCGACTTCTACGGCCTGCTCGCACAGGAAGAACTGGGTGCCGTCGCCAGTGCGCCCGCCATCAACTACGCTGTTTCCGGTGAGGAACTGGACACTGTGGGCCAATTGCCCGGTATTCGCCGGGCTCTGATGCTGCATGAATTCGGCCTGCGGCTGGAAGCCTTGCGCGAATGGCGCTTTGCCATCCGCAATTTCAGCGACCGGCAACTGCTCGCCGCCGCCGAGCTGGCGCGCCGCCACCGTTGGCTGGATTGTGCCATCAATACCGCTGACCGGACGCGCCAGCTACATAATTTCAACCTGCGCTTCCTTACTCCTTACCGCGATGTTGCCGGCATCTATGCCAATCAGTACGGGCTCGATGAAGCCTGGGTTTACGGTCTGATCCGTCAGGAAAGCCGCTTTGTCAGCATCGCCCGCTCCGGAGCAGGCGCAAGCGGGCTGATGCAGATCATGCCGTCGACCGCGCACTGGATCGCCCACCGTCTTGGCGTGCGTCATTTCCGCGTCTCGCGGCTCGAACAGCCCGACATCAGCCTGCATTTCGGCATGTATTACCTCAAGCAGGTTTTGCAACGTGTTGGCGATTCAGATTTGCTGGCCACGGCCGCCTACAATGCCGGTCCTAATCGTGCACTGCGTTGGCGCCCGCCACAGGCCGTCGAAGGCGCGATTTATGCTGAAACCATACCTTTCAGCGAAACACGCGACTACGTGAAGAAAGTATTTGCCAATGCCGTCTTCTATGACCGCCAGTTTAACCGCGACAACATCTCCCTGAAAAGCATGCTCGGACAGATCCCTTCCAACGTACCTGGCTGCCCGGACACCAGCTCCGCTGGAAGCTGCGGCACCCTGCCCTGATCCACGCGGGGGCACGCCGGCGGATGTGCTGCAACCGATCGCGCCCTGATCCACGGTGACTGCGCACGGGACGTGACATGACGCCCCGACAGCTCATCGAGCAATCGGAGGTATGCGACTGGTAAAGTGTTGTGCTGCGGGCCATCCAGCCTGCGCCGATTGATACGCTGGCGCGGTTGCGGGACGGAAGGGACGGCTGAGGGATGCGCGGTAGGCGGCGGGTTGCGACGCGAAATGCAAAAGCCCCGGCACGTGGCCGGGGCTTCTGGTTGTGGGGAGTCTGACGATGACCTACTTTCACATGGGCGAACCACACTATCATCGGCGCTGTC
>JAJXUP010000038.1 GCA_021782795.1 Pseudomonadota bacterium
CACGGGTGTGGGCGCGTGGTGTTCGTGAGCACGCGGGGGGATTTAGCGCGGAATGGCAGCCTGATTCATGCGTGCCCCGATGGTTACGGTGCGGCGTTGCAGTTCGCGGCTGTTGCGGTGGGTGTCGTAATAACGTGGATTGGGCACCATGGCAGCGAGCCGGGCGGCTTCGGATGGACCTAACCGAGCGGCGCTGGTGTGGAAATAGTGGCTGGCGGCGGCTTGTGCGCCAAATATGCCATTGCCCCATTCGATGTCGTTGAGATAAATTTCGAGAATGCGGCGCTTGCTCATCATGTGCTCGATCATGATGGTGATGATGGCTTCTTCGATCTTGCGCCACGGGGTGCGCTGGTCGGAGAGCAGCAGATTTTTTGCCAGTTGCTGGCTGATGGTCGAACCTCCGGCGACGATATGGCCGCGCCGGAGATCTTTTTCTGCGGCGAACTGGATGCCGTTCCAGTCGAAGCCGTGGTGTTCGAGAAAGCGGGCATCCTCGGCGGCGACGACTGCGCGTTTGAGGTTGGCGGATATCTGTCCGTAAGGTACCCATTCGTGCTGCAGGCGGGCGTCAGGATGCTGTGCCTGCAACTGGTCGAGGCGTTCGTCCATCAGCGCGCTGCGTTGCGGGTTGTGGTCGACCCACCACCAGACATGGGCAAACAGCCAGGCCTGATACAGGATCAATGCCGTGGGCACGATCCACAGAGCGTGATGCAGCAGGCGTTTCATGCCTGGGTGTGGGTGAGTTCGGTGCGCAGGGCGGCGAGCACGGGGGCTGTGTCGGGTCTGACGTCGCGCCAGAGTGCAAAGGACAGGGCGGCCTGTTCGACCAGCATGCCCAGTCCGTCGATCCAGCGCGATGCGCCGGCTTCGCGTGCGGCAAGCATGAACGGCGTTGGCGCGGCGCCGTACACCATGTCATACGCCAGACTGCCGGCGGCGAACAGTCCCGGTGGCAACGGTGGGACTTCGCCGGCTAGACTGGCCGAGGTGGCGTTGATGACCAGGTCGAATTTCAGGCCGCGCAGATCGGCATAGTCGCTGGCCTCGATGATACCGAGAGGCCGGAAGTGGTCGCGCAGGGTCTCAGCACGGCTGGCGGTGCGGTTGGCGACGACCAGGTACAGCGGGTCTTCCGCCATCAGCGCTGGCAACACGCCGCGGGCAGCACCCCCGGCTCCCATGAGCAGGATGCGCTTGCGTTGCAGCTGCGCACCGAGGTTGTGTACCAGGTCGCGTACCAGCCCGGGGCCGTCGGTGTTGTCGGCCAGCAGTTCGCCGCCGGAGAAGCTCAGCGTATTGGCGGCCTCTGCCAGTGTGGCGCGGGCTGTGGCATGCGTGGCAAGACGAAATGCGGCTTCCTTGAATGGTACGGTGACGTTTGCGCCGCGTCCGCCCTCGCCAAAGAAGGTCAGTGCAGTGGCAGGAAATCCGTCCAGGGGCGCGAGCAGCCGGCTGTAGTCGATGTCCTGCCCGGTCTGGCGGGCAAACGCGGCATGGATGGCCGGCGAGCGCGAATGGGCGATCGGGTTGCCGATCACGGCATAGCGGTCGGTCAAGGGGAGCTCCGGTAGCTGGGTCGGTGCGTAAATTGTACCGGAACGGCGCCATTGCGGCTATGCGTGCATCACGGTAGCCAGTCCAGTAAGTTGGCAGGCGTGTCGTGCGTTATTTTGGTGCAGACGGCCTGCTGCGCGCACCGATTTTGTGCTGACAGGGCGTGCCAAACCCGCGATCGCATCATGGCAAATAAGTTTTGCATCCGTACGGTTTAACAAGCATAATTCTCCGGTCAGGGCATGTTGGCAGGTTGGACAGGGTTTTTGGCACATATCGTGCTTGTCAGACAGGCCGCTTGGCCCCCAGAACAGAATTTATTGTAATCGTGCAAGGAGAATTTCAATGGCAGTCGCCGATGTGATGCAGATGGTGCGGGACAACGAAGTCCGGTTCATCGATTTCCGTTTTACCGACACGCGTGGCAAAGAGCAGCACGTGAGTGTGCCGGTATCGCAGTTTTCCGAAAGCAAGTTCAGCGAAGGCCATGCGTTTGATGGTTCCTCGATTGCCGGCTGGAAAGGCATCCAGGCCTCCGACATGATTCTCATGCCCGATGCCGACAGCGCCCGTCTGGATCCGTTCCGCGATGAATCCACCCTGATCCTGACCTGCGACGTCATCGAACCATCCGACATGAAGGGCTACGATCGCGACCCGCGCTCGCTGGCCAAGCGTGCCGAAGCCTATCTCAAGTCCACCGGCATTGGCGATACCGCCTACTTCGGTCCGGAACCCGAATTTTTCATTTTCGATTCGGTGGTGTGGAAGACCGACATGTCGGGCACCATGGTCAAGATCAGCTCGGAAGAAGCCAGCTGGGAGTCCGGCGATGCTTACGAGGGTGGCAACATGGGCCACCGTCCTGGTGTCAAGGGTGGCTATTTCCCGGTGCCTCCGGTCGACAGCCTGCAGGATATCCGTTCGGCCATGTGTCTGGCGATGGAAGAGATGGGCGTGGAAGTCGAAGTGCACCATCATGAAGTCGCCAATGCCGGTCAGTGCGAGATCGGCACCAAGTTCAACACGCTGACCAAGCGCGCCGACCAGACGCAGATCCTGAAGTACGTGGTGCATAACGTCGCCCACAGCTATGGCAAGACCGCAACCTTCATGCCCAAGCCCATCGTTGGCGACAACGGTTCGGGCATGCACGTGCACCAGTCGATCTGGAAAGACGGCAAGAACCTGTTCGCCGGCAACGGCTATGCCGGTCTGTCGGAGATGGCGCTGTATTACATTGGCGGCATCATCAAGCACGCCCGCGCGCTCAACGCCATCACCAACCCTGGCACCAACTCCTACAAGCGTCTGGTGCCCGGTTTTGAAGCGCCGGTCATGCTGGCCTATTCGGCACGCAACCGTTCGGCCTCGATCCGTATTCCGTACGTACCGAGCGAGAAGGCTCGCCGTATCGAAGTGCGTTTCCCCGATCCTTCGGCCAACCCGTACCTGGCGTTCGCTGCCATGCTGATGGCCGGTCTCGATGGCATCCAGAACAAGATCCATCCGGGTGAGGCTGCCGACAAGAACCTGTATGACCTGCCGCCGGAAGAAGAAGCCAAGATTCCGAAGGTGTGCCATTCGCTCGACCAGGCGCTCGAAGCCCTCGACAAGGATCGCGAGTTCCTGACCCGTGGCGGCGTGTTCACCAACGAGATGATCGATGCCTACATCGAGCTGAAAATGGAAGAAGTCACCCGCTTCCGCATGACCACGCATCCGGTCGAGTTCGACATGTACTACTCGCTGTAAGCCGCGAGCAGCACGAAACACAAGGGGCGGGTAAAACCGCCCCTTTTTCTTTGGTCGTAGCACCTGTGGTGGGCAGGGTTGCACCGGGGCATGCGCTGCCCTACACTTGAGCGCGGTGATACGGCGAGTGATGCAGATGAAGCGATTGGCAATCTTCTGGATATTCTGGTGCGTGGCATTGCCGACGCAGGCGGAGATTTACAAGCATGTGGATGCTTCCGGGGCAGTCTCCTATACCGATTACCCGGTGGCAGGTGCCAAGCGGCTGAGTATCGGAACGTCCGGCGCGAGCTGGAAGCCCGCGCACAGATCCGTCCACAGCAGGCCAGCCGTTGTTGAGCCCGTGAGCGTGCCGCGCATCGACACGCAGACGCAGTCCCGGCGTGACAACCTGCGGCGTTCGGTGCTTGAAGGCGAACTGCAGACCGAGCGTCAGTCGCTCGAACAGGCCCGGGCGGCACGTCGTCAGGGCGAAACGCCGCAGCCTGGCGAGCAGAAAACCGGCGCAGCCTACCAGTCCCGGCTTGAAAAACTCGATGATGCAGTCAAATTGCACCAGGATAACGTGGATGCACTGAACCGTGAATTGCGCCGGATTCCCTGACGCGCACCGCATTGGAACAGTCGTGGCGATTCTGGACCATTACTTGCTTGTAGTGGCAGGTAAAGCACGCATCTGCCGTTGTCCGCACGATAACGGTGCATGAAGGTGGCTGGAATTTTATACACTGACTGCAAGATCACTGCATGAACTCGATGACTAACCAGTTTTCTGGTCTGGAATGGCTGGCGACGGCGGTATTCGCGCTGGGTACGGCGCGTGAGGTGCAATACATCAATCCGGCCGCGGAAAACCTGTTTGCCCTGAGCCTGGGGCAGGTGCGCGGCATGACCCTGGAACAGCTGTTCGTGCATGCGGCTCCGCTGCATGCTGCGCTCGATTACGCGGCTGAGCACAATGCCAGTTTTACCGAGCACGAACTGACGCTGCAGGCAGGTGAAGTGCAACTGCAGCTCAGCGCGACGTTTACCGTGGTCGATCATCTGCAGATCGCGTTTATGCTGGAATTCCACGAGATGAACCAGCAGCTCAAGGTGCTGCGTGACGAACACCGGTTGCTGCAACAGCAGGCCAACCGCGAGCTGGTGCGCAGTCTGGCACATGAGATCAAGAATCCGCTTGGCGGCATCCGCGGAGCGGCACAGTTGCTCGAACGCGAACTGGCCCCGGAGACGCGCGAGTATACCCGGGTCATCATCCAGGAGTCCGACCGGCTGCAATCGCTGATGGACCGGTTGCTGACACCGCACCGTCTGCCGCAGTTCAGCCCGCTCAATGTGCATGAAGTGCTGGAGCGCGTCCGCAGTGTGACGCTGGCAGAAACGCCGACCGGGCTGCGCATTCGCCGCGACTATGACACCAGCCTGCCGGATGTGGTCGGTGACCGGGAGCAGCTGATCCAGGTGGTGCTGAATATCGTCCGTAATGCAGTGCAGGCATTGCGGGGCAAGGGAGAGATCGTGTTGCGCACCCGTGTCATGCGCCAGGTGACGCTGGCCATGAAACGTCATCCGCTGGCGTTGCAGGTGCAGATTATCGACAACGGCCCAGGCATTCCGGATTCGATCCGCGACCGCATCTTTTTTCCGTTGGTGTCGGCCCGCGAGGGCGGCAGCGGGCTCGGGCTGACGCTGGCGCAGACATTCGTGCACCAGCACCACGGCACCATCGAGGTAGACAGCCGCCCCGGCCGCACGGTGTTTACCATCCTGCTGCCGCTCGGGCAGGTTTCTGCCATCAATGAATGGGGCTCATCATGATTAAACCGGTCTGGATCATCGACGACGATCGCTCCATCCGCTGGGTGTTCGAAAAGGCCTTGCAGCGCGAGAACATCGCATTCGAAAGCTTTTCTTCCGTGCCAGAAGTGGAAGCCGCGCTGGAAACCGGGCTGCCCCAGGTGGTGGTGAGCGATATCCACATGCCCGGGGGGTCGGGGCTGGAACTGCTGCACCAGTTTTCCAGCCGGTTCCCGCGCATGCCGGTCATCATCATGACGGCCTATTCTGACCTTGAATCGGCGGTGGCCGCATTTCAGGGTGGCGCGTTCGAATATCTGCCCAAGCCATTCGATGTGGATCATGCGGTCGAACTGATCCGGCGCGCCATCGACGAAAGCCTGCGCAGCAACGACGAAAGCGATCCGGTGCACCTGCAGGGCGTGCCGGAGATGCTGGGTCAGGCGCCGGCGATGCAGGAGGTGTTTCGTGCCATCGGGCGTCTGTCGCAGTCCAATGCCACGGTGCTGATCACCGGCGAGTCGGGCACCGGCAAGGAACTGGTAGCGTCGGCGCTGCATCGGCACAGCCTGCGTGCAGCCAGGCCGTTCATTGCGCTCAACACTGCGGCCATCCCGCGTGACTTGCTCGAATCGGAGCTGTTCGGCCATGAACGGGGTGCGTTTACCGGTGCGGCCGGACAGCGGCGCGGGCGCTTCGAGCAGGCCGACGGCGGCACCCTGTTTCTTGACGAAATTGGTGACATGCCAGCCGAACTGCAGACGCGGCTGCTGCGGGTGCTGGCCGACGGCCAGTTCTATCGCGTCGGCGGGCACCAGCCGGTCAAGGTCAATGTGCGCGTCATTGCCGCCACGCACCAGGATCTGGAAGCGCGCGTCAAGGCAGGATTGTTCCGTGAAGACCTGTTCCACCGCCTCAATGTGATCCGCCTGCGTCTGCCGCCGCTGCGCGAGCGCAACGAGGATATTCCGCTGTTGGCCCGGCATTTCCTGCTCAAGAGCGCGCAGGAGCAGGGGGTGGAGCCCAAGCGGCTGTCCGAGGCGGCCATGCGTTACCTGAGCCAGTACCGCTGGAGCGGCAACGTGCGCCAACTGGAAAACGTGTGCCACTGGCTTACGATCATGGCGCCGGGCAACAACGTCGATGTCTCCGATCTGCCGCAGGAAATTCTGCAGTCCGTGCCGGCGGTCGAATCAGCGAGCGACTGGATGCAGGCGTTGTCGCAAACCGCCGGTGCAGCGCTCAGGCGCGGGGAGACTGGCATTATGGATACGTTGACCGCGGCGTTCGAAAAAACGTTGATCGAGGTGGCGCTATCGCATACCGGTGGGCGGCGCATTGAGGCCGCCACCCTGCTTGGTCTCGGGCGCAACACGCTTACGCGCAAGATCCAGGAACTGGGGATTGACGCTGCTCAGTCGCCCGGAACCTGAGCGTTGCCCAGCAGCGCCGAGGCACGAACACTGCCAAGCAGCGCGGCGGCAGCTTCGCGGTATTTCTCCGCAGTTTTGAGTGCAATGGTCTGCGGCAGCTGCGGGGCCGGTGGGCACTTGTTCCAGCCCGAGGCTTCAAGCCAGTCGCGCACGAACTGCTTGTCAAAACTGGGCGGGTTGGTTCCGGGCCGGTATTGGTCGGCAGGCCAGAAGCGCGAGGAGTCGGGGGTAAGCACTTCGTCAATCAGGTGCAGCGTGCCGTTGCGGTCGACGCCGAATTCAAACTTGGTGTCGGCGATGAGAATGCCATGCTGGCGGGCCCAGTCTGCGGCCGTCTGGTACAGCGCGAGGCTGGCGTCGCGCACTTCTGCGGCGCGTTGTGCACCGAGCAGGTGTTCGGTGCGGGCATAGTCGATGTTTTCGTCGTGTTCCCCGACGGCGGCTTTGGTCGATGGGGTGAAAATGGCTTGCGGCAACTGTTGCGCAAGCTGAAGTCCAGCCGGCAACGCTACGCCGCACACGCTGCCGTGCGCGAGATATTCCTTCCACCCCGAACCTGCCAGGTAGCCACGCACCACAGCCTCGACCGGCAGGGGTTCGAGCCGCTTGACCACCAGCGCGCGCCCGGCCACCTGGTCGCGTTCTTCCGGCAGCACCACCGATTCGGCAGCGTCGCCGGTCAGCTGGTTGGGCAACAGCGCCGCCAGCTTGTCGAACCAGAACAGCGAGATCGCCGTGAGCAGCTTGCCTTTTCCCGGAATCGGGGTAGGCAGGATGACGTCGAATGCCGACAGCCGGTCGGTGGCGACCATCAGCAGGCGGTGTTCGTCGACTTCGTACAGGTCGCGCACTTTCCCGCGCGACAGGAGTCGAAGCGAAGGAATGCGGGATTCATACATGGCATCGTTCATGCTGCGTTCCGGCCGGACAAATTGATGCGGCATTATACCTGTACGGCGCCCGGTAATGAACGTGGCGACCGAATTGCGGTAGAATATCGGATCATTGAACAGAACCAGGCTCGCGATGACAACGGCAACACCACCCGATTCCCTTTCCTACCGCGACGCTGGCGTCGACATCGATGCCGGCGACAGTCTGGTCGAGCGCATCAAGCCCTGGGCAAAACGGACCATGCGTCCGGAAGTGCTGGGCGGGATAGGCGGGTTCGGTGCGCTGATGCAGTTGCCGCAACGGTACCGCGAACCGGTGCTGGTCTCGGGAACCGATGGCGTCGGCACCAAGCTCAAATTGGCTTTTCAGCTCGACCGTCACGACACTGTCGGCATCGATCTGGTGGCGATGAGCGTCAACGATATTCTCGTTCAGGGGGCGGAGCCGCTGTTCTTCCTCGATTATTTTGCCTGCGGCAAGCTCGATGTCGACACCGCGGAAGCGGTGGTGCGTGGCATCGCTGCCGGTTGCGAGCAGGCTGGCTGTGCGCTGATCGGCGGCGAGACTGCGGAAATGCCTGGCATGTATCCGGACGGCGAGTATGATCTGGCCGGCTTCGCGGTCGGCGTGGTCGAGCGCAGCGCCATACTCGACGGCAGCCGCATCGCGCCGGGCGACGTGGTGCTCGGGCTGGCGTCGAGCGGTGCGCACTCCAACGGCTATTCGCTGGTACGCAAGATCGTCGATCGCTCGGGTGTTGATCTGCACAGCCGTTTCGGTGATGCAACACTGGCAGATGCACTGCTGGCGCCCACGCGCATTTACGTGCGTCCGCTGCTGGCATTGCTGGCGCAGATGCAGGTGGGGGGCATGGCGCACATCACCGGGGGTGGACTGACAGGCAATGTGCCGCGCATCCTGCCGGCCGGAACCGCTGCGCGCATCGATCCGCACAGCTGGCCGCAACCGCCGTTGTTTGCCTGGTTGCAGCAGCAGGGTAACATTGCCGATGCAGAGATGCACCGCACCTTCAATTGTGGTATCGGAATGGTGCTGGTTGTGCGTGCCGCCGATGCTGCGCGCGCGCAACAGCAACTGGCTGCAGCGGGTGAAACGGTCTGGCGCATCGGGGAAATCGTGGCGCATGCGGGCGAGCCGCAGGTCATCATGCAAGCTTGAAAGGAAAATGGTATGGCAAGAATGGTCAATTGCATCAAGTTGGGGCGTGAAGCTGAAGGGCTGGATTTTCCACCGCTGCCGGGCGAGATGGGGCAGCGCATCTTCGCCAATGTGTCCAAGGAAGCCTGGGCGGGCTGGCTGCGCCAGCAGACCATGCTGGTCAACGAAAACCGGCTCAACCTTGCCGATGCCCGTGCTCGCAAGTACCTGATGGAACAGGTTGAACAGTATTTCTTCGGCGACGGTGGTGACAGGGTGAACGGTTATGTTCCGCCCTCGCACTGACAGCAGGGTTTCGTTTCGCTGGCTGCGCCAGCTTGCGCCGGCGGTCGCCGGTGTGTGTCTCATGACAGCGGCTCAGGCGGCTGAGGTCTCGGTGCAGGATGTCTGGCTGCGTCAGCCGGCGCCCGGCCAGCGCGTGGCCGGCGTGTTCCTCACGATACGCAGCGAACAGAATGCCGCCCTGGTGGCTGCCAGTAGCCCGGTGGCCGGGAGTGCGCAACTGCATCGCATGAGCATGGACAATGGCGTGATGCGCATGCGCCCGGTGGCGCGCATCGATCTGCCTGCCGGCCAGACGGTGCGGCTTGCGCCAGGCGGTCTGCATGTCATGCTGCTCGACCTGCGCCGGCAATTGCATGCCGGTGAACGCATTCCGCTCGCGTTGGTGGTAAATGAGGCCGGACACCATGCACAAACGCTGGAAGTGCAGGCCGAAGTGCGCGATCTTGGCGGCCAGCCGGCTGGCCGCGCCCAGCCTTGAACGGCGCGCTTTCCCGTGGATGACGCTGTCGTGAAAAAGGTCTACATCAAGACGTTTGGCTGCCAGATGAACGAGTACGATTCGGCGCGTATGGCCGACGTGCTGCGCGAGGCGGAAGGTTTGCAGCCGACAGATGACCCTGCGCAGGCCGATGTAATCCTGTTCAATACCTGTTCGGTGCGCGAGAAAGCGCAGGAAAAGGTGTTCTCCGACCTGGGCCGGGTACGCGCCTACAAGGCGTCCAATCCTCAGCTGGTGATCGGCGTGGGTGGCTGCGTGGCCAGCCAGGAAGGTGCGGCCATTGTGGCGCGCGCGCCGTTTGTCGATGTGGTGTTCGGGCCACAGACGCTGCACCGGTTGCCGGAACTCATCGCCCGCCGCCGTGCCACGGGTCGTCCGCAGCTTGACCTGTCGTTTCCGGAAGTAGAGAAATTCGACCATCTGCCCGCGCCCCGCAGTGACGGGGTGAGTGCGTTCGTATCCATCATGGAAGGGTGTTCCAAGTATTGCACCTTCTGCGTGGTGCCTTATACGCGCGGGGAGGAGGTTTCGCGGGCGTTTGATGACGTGCTGGCCGAAGTGACCGGGCTGGCGCGCCAGGGTGTACGCGAAGTGACGCTGCTCGGGCAGAACGTCAATGCCTACCGCGGCTTGCTCGCTGACGGCGAACAGGCGGACTTTGCCCTGTTGCTCGAACACGTGCACGAAATTCCGGGTATCGAGCGCATTCGCTACACAACCAGCCATCCGCGCGAATGCACCCCCCGTCTGATCGAAGCCCACGGCCGGTTGCCGAAGCTTGCCGCCCACCTGCATTTGCCGGTGCAGTCGGGTTCCGACCGCGTGCTGGCAGCGATGAAGCGTGGTTACACCGTGCTCGAATACAAGTCGATCGTGCGCCGCCTGCGCGAGGCGCGGCCGGACATCAGCATCTCTTCGGATTTCATCGTGGGCTTCCCCGGTGAGACCGAAGAGGATATTGCCGCGACGTTGCGCCTGATCGATGACATCGGTTTCGATATTTCATATTCCTTTGCCTATAGCAGGCGTCCGGGCACGCCTGCTGCCGACCTGAACGATGAGGTGGACAGCGAGGTGCGCCAGCAGCGGCTGATCCGGGTGCAGCAAGCGCTCGGACGCTGTGTCGAGGCTGTTGGTCAGCGCATGCTGGGAACGGTGCAGCGTGTTCTGGTCGAAGGGGTGGCGCGACGTGACGGCAGCGAGCTCATTGGGCGCAGCGCCAACAACCGCATCGTCAATTTCGTCGCAGATCCACAATGCATCGGCCAGTTTGTCGACGTGCGCATTACCGAGGCACGCGCCCACCTGCTGCGCGGCGAGCGGATATCGTGAGCCAGCTGTCGTTCGTCCCCGTAGATAATGTCCGCCTGACCAACCTGTGTGGCGTGCTGGAAGAAAACCTGCGCCAGATCGAGACGGCGCTGGGCGTGACAATCGCACGCCGCGGTGAGCATTTCAATGTGTCCGGGGCCGCGGACAGTGTGCGTCGGGCCACGCAGTTGCTTGAACGCTTTTACCGCCAGGCTACGGTGCCGATTCCGGTCGAGGATATCCAGCTGGCGCTGGTTGAATCGGCGCACAATGTCGGCGAACAGCCGTTTCTTGCGTTGCAGACGCGCAAAGGCGAACTGCGGGGCCGCACACCGCGGCAGAACAGCTACCTGGCGCAGATCCAGTCGCATGACATTACCTTTGGCATCGGTCCTGCAGGAACCGGCAAGACTTACCTGGCCGTTGCAAGCGCGGTAGATGCGCTGGAACGCGATCTGGTCAAGCGGCTGATCCTGACGCGGCCGGCGGTCGAGGCTGGCGAGCGGCTTGGTTTCCTGCCGGGCGACCTGGCGCAGAAGATCGATCCCTACCTGCGGCCGCTGTACGACGCGCTCTATGATCTGATGGGCAGCGAAAAGATGGCGCGCATGACCGAGCGTGGCGTCATCGAAATCGCGCCGCTGGCTTACATGCGCGGGCGCACCCTCAACCACGCCTTTATCATTCTCGATGAAGCGCAAAACACCACACCGGAGCAGATGAAGATGTTCCTGACGCGTATCGGGTTTGGTTCCCGTGCCGTGATTACCGGTGACATGACCCAGGTTGACCTGGCGCGGCACCAGAAGAGTGGGTTGCTGGATGCCAGCGAGGCGCTATGTGACGTGCGTGGCCTGGGTTTTACCTGGTTCCAGTCCGAAGATGTGGTGCGCCATCCGCTGGTGGCCCGTATTGTCGAAGCCTATGAACGACGTGACATCACCCGCTGAAACGGTACGTGCGCCTCGACTGGCCCTGTCCGTGCAGCGGGCTACACGTGCACGCGGTGCACCACTCAAGGCTGAAGTTGCGCGAGCGGTGCGCGCCACGCTGGAGCGCGATGCGGAAATCACCGTGCGTTTCGTAGATGAGGAAGAAGGGCTGGCGCTCAATCACGCATACCGTCATCAGGATCACGCCACGAATGTGTTATCGTTTGTCTATGAAACCGGGCCGGTCGTGCGTGGTGATCTGGTGCTGTGCGTTCCTGTGATTGAACGCGAGGCCAGTGTTCAGGGCAAGACGCTGCTGGCACATTATATGCACCTGGTCGTGCATGGCGTGCTGCACCTGCATGGCTATGATCATGAAAACGATATCGATGCGGCGCATATGGAAGCGCGGGAGACGCGGATTGTCACTGGGTTGGGTTTTGCTGACCCCTATACTGAACCGGAACAGGACTGAACCATGGAAGATGCGTCGAGATCTGGCTGGCTGGAGCGCCTTGGCGCCTGGCTCAGCCACGAACCCGAAACGCGCGATGAATTACTGGCGGTGCTGCAAGGAGCTTTCGAGCATAATCTGCTTGATTCCGATGCGCTGTCGATGATCGAGGGCGTCCTCGGCGTGTCCGAGCAGCAGGTGCGACGCATCATGATTCCGCGTGCACAGATGGACGTGATCGATATCCACGATCCGGTTGAGCAGATCGTTCCGGTTGTGATCGAGACTGCACACTCGCGGTTCCCGGTCATCGACAAGAACAAGGACGACGTCATCGGCATCCTGTTGGCCAAGGATCTGTTGCAGTACTATGCGCGCCCCGGTGAATTCCACTTGCGCGAGATGCTGCGCCCCGCGGTGTTCATTCCCGAATCGAAGCGGCTCAATGTCCTGCTCAAGGAATTCCGCGCCAGCCGTAACCACATGGCCATCGTGGTGGACGAATACGGCGGCGTGTCCGGGCTGGTCACGATCGAGGACGTGCTGGAGCAGATCGTTGGTGACATCGAAGACGAATACGATTTCGATGAGACCGAAGACAACATCATTCAGGACAAGGGTGGCCGTTTTCGCGTCAAGGCACTGACCGCCATCGAGGATTTCAATGCCGCGTTCGGCACCGAGTTCGACGATCAGGAATTCGATACCGTGGGCGGGTTGGTGCTCAACCGTTTCGGCCACATGCCGAAACGTGGCGAGACCATCGTGTTCGAGGATCTGAGTTTCGAGGTGCTGCGTGCCGACAGCCGACGCGTGCATACATTGCTGGTTGAGAAGAAGGGCGAATTGCCTACGCTGCCGCCAGTCGTCGACGCTCCACGCTGAGGTCAGCATCCCAAGGCGTTCATGTGCACAGTCCGGGATCGAATCGGACAGGTTTTCCGGTGTGCCGAGGCTGGAATCGCGCATAAAAAAACGGGCAGCCTGCTGGCTGCCCGTTTTGCTTGCCCATGTGATCCGGGTTATTTGACGACGGCGTTGAGTTCGCCTTTGGCATACTTGCCGGCCATTTTTTCCAGATCGATCGGCTTGATCTTGGCAGCCTGACCAGCAGAGCCGAAGGCTTCGTAGCGCAGACGGCAGATTTCCTGCATGGCCTTGGTGGAGGCGGTGAGGAACTTGCGCGGGTCGAATTCCGAACGGTGTTCGGCGAGGAACTTGCGCACGGCACCGGTGGAAGCCATGCGCAGGTCGGTATCGATGTTGACCTTGCGCACGCCGTGCTTGATGCCTTCAACGATTTCCTCGACCGGAACGCCGTAGGTCTCGCCCATGTCGCCGCCGAATTCGTTGATGATCTTCAGCCATTCCTGCGGTACCGACGACGAACCGTGCATCACCAGATGGGTATTGGGGATGCGGGCATGGATTTCCTTGATGCGGCTGATCGCCAGGATTTCGCCTGTGGGCGGGCGGGTGAACTTGTAGGCACCATGCGAGGTGCCAATGGCGATGGCCAGTGCGTCGACGCCGGTCTGCTTGACGAAGTCGGCGGCTTCTTCCGGGTCGGTGAGCAGTTGCGAGTGGTCCAGCGTGCCGGCAGCGCCGACACCATCTTCCTCACCGGCGGTACCGGTTTCGAGCGAACCGAGGCAGCCCAGTTCGCCTTCAACGGACACACCGACGGCATGAGCGATTTCAACCACGCGACGGGTGATGTTGACGTTGTATTCATAGCTGGAAGGCGTCTTGGCATCTTCCATGAGCGAACCGTCCATCATGACCGAGGAGAAACCGTCGGTAATGGAACGCACGCACACCGGCATGCTGGCACCGTGGTCCTGGTGCATGACGATGGGGATGTGGGGGTAAGCTTCGACTGCGGCGGTAATCAGGTGACGCAGGAAGCTGGCGCCGGCGTATTTACGCGCACCGGCCGAAGCCTGCATGATGACCGGGCTGCCGCAGGCATCGGCAGCCTGCATGATGGCATGCACCTGTTCGAGGTTGTTGACGTTGAAGGCAGGCAGGCCGTAATCGTTTTCTGCTGCATGATCCAGCAGTTGACGCAGGGATACGAGAGCCATGATTTTCTCCTTGGACAGTTTGAGACAGATTAACGGGATTTTTGTTTATACGCGCCGACCTTGACGATTTTCATTGTGTTGGTGCCGCCGGATTGTCCGATCGGTTCGCCAATGGTCAGTACGATGAGATCACCCTCGCGAACCGCGCCACGGCGACGCAGTTCTTCTTCCGCTTCGATGAGCAGGGATTCGCGGTTGTGATGCGAGTCCTGCTGGAAATTGATCGGATACACGCCACGGTAAAGCGTGACCTTGCGGCGGGTAGCGACTTCGGGCGTAAGTGCATAGATGGGTACGGCCGTGCTGATGCGCGACATCCACAGGCAAGTGGAGCCTGACTGGGTCAGCGAGGCGATGGCGCGCACGTTGTCCAGATGCGTGGCGGTGAAAATGGCCGCCAGAGCAACTGACTCGTCGACACGGGCGACGGTGGTTTCCAGCCGCTTGGCGTTGTATTCGAGGTCGCGTTCCTTTTCGGCCTCGATACAGACACGGTGCATGGCTGCGATGGCTTCGACCGGATAGTTACCGGCAGCGGTTTCGGCCGAGAGCATGACCGCATCAGTACCGTCGAGTACGGCGTTGGCCACGTCGGAGACTTCGGCGCGCGTAGGAATCGGGTTCTGGATCATCGATTCCAGCATCTGCGTGGCGGTGATCACAGGGCGGTTATATTTGCGCGCCATGCGGATGATTTTTTTCTGCAGGGCAGGCACTGCCGCATCGCCGACCTCGACGCCGAGGTCGCCGCGCGCCACCATGATCGCGTCGGAGGCAATGACAATTTCCTCAAGCGCCTCGATGGCTTCGGCGCGTTCGATCTTGGCGACCAGCATGCCATAGCCACCGGCCTCGCGCAGTAACCGCCGTGCGAGGTGCATGTCGTCGGCCGAGCGCGGAAACGAAATGGCGATGTAGTCTGCCTGAAAGGCAGCTGCGGTGCGCAGGTCTTCCTTGTCCTTTTCGGTAAGCGCCGAGGCGGACAGTCCGCCACCCTTGCGGTTGATGCCCTTGTTGTTGGACAGCACGCCGCCTTGCATGACACGGCAGATGATTTCCGCGCCTTTGACTTCTTCCACCCACATTTCGATGCGACCATCGTCAAGCAGCAGGGTTGCGCCGCGTTCGAGGTCGTTGGGCAATTCCTTGTAATCGAGACCGACGCGTTCCTGATTTCCGAGTGTACAGTTGGCATCGAGAATGAAGCGGTCACCGATCGCGAGCGTGATCTTGCCCTCGGCAAATTTGCCAACGCGGATCTTCGGACCCTGCAGATCAGCGAGCACGCCGATGGCGCGGCCGCGGGCACGTGCAAGCGAGCGCACCAATTCGGCGCGGTCGATGTGGTCCTGTGCCGTGCCGTGGGAGAAATTGAGCCGAACCACATCCAGTCCGGCTTCCATCATTCTGTCCAGTACCTTGGCATCGCTGGATGCAGGACCCAGTGTGGCGACGATTTTTGTTCTGCGTATCATGTGGTGATCCGTTCAGGCATAAAAAATCCGGGGAAGCCGGCTTCCCCGGAGTCGGGCATCATTGCGCTGCCGCGCGTTGTTCCAGAATCTCTACGGCCGGCAGCTTCTTGCCTTCGAGGAATTCGAGGAAGGCGCCGCCGGCGGTGGAGATATAGGACACCTTGTCATAGATGTCGTATTTCTGGATGGCGGCAATGGTGTCGCCGCCGCCCGCCAGGGTAAACGCGGAGGTGGTGGCGATGGCGTGGGCGATGGTCTTGGTCCCTTCGCCGAACTGGTCGAACTCGAATACGCCGACCGGACCGTTCCAGACCACCGTGCCAGC
>JAJXUP010000039.1 GCA_021782795.1 Pseudomonadota bacterium
GCAGCACTCACAACTACATGTTCATGATGGTGGTATAGGCCGATACCAGCCGGTCACGCACCTGAACCGCTTCCTGAAAACTGATGTTGGCTTTCTGCATGGCGATCATGGTCTGCGACAAACTGACACTGTCATCGCCAGCGGCGAAACGTTCACCCAGGCTATCGGCCTGCTGCTGCACCTGATTCACCTGATCGAGCGAATTCTTCAGCACCTCGGCAAATCCGGGGCCCGACGCCGCCGTGGTACTGGCGGCAGCGGTCGCCGACAGCCCGCTCAACGCCTGCGGAGGCTGCGTCATGTTGGCCGCAGCGCGAATCTGCGCCAGCATGGCTGCGATCTGTCCTGCATCGATTCCGTTCATTCCCATTTGCGCACCTGTGCGGCTTTTTCACGCTTCACATGATAATTGCACGATAGCAAATTGAATTCGAAGAACAGAAATCCCTTTTTCCCTGTATTCGGCTGATGACACGCGGCAACAAATGTGGATAATTCACCCATGGGCGTCACTCCGTCGCCCCGCCGTCGATGGAATCGTACAGGTTTGACAACATAATATGGCCACTGCCGGACAAGACACTGCTGCACAACCTGAATGGATGCAATTCATGCGTTCGACCATCGGCCAGCGCATGATGCTTGCGATCGGCGCTGCGGCCGTGCTGGCCATCATGGTCGCGGTGTGGATGTGGAGCCAACGGCCGGACTATCGCGTGCTGTTTTCCAATTTCAGCGACAAGGACGGTGGCGCCATCGTCGCTGTGCTGCAGCAGATGAACGTGCCATACAAATATTCCGAGGGCGGCAGCGCAATTCTGGTACCGGCCGACCAGGTGCATGATCTGCGCCTCAAACTGGCGGCACAGGATCTTCCCAAGGGCGGAAACGTCGGTTTCGAGGTCATGGAAAACCAGAAACTCGGCACATCCCAGTTTCTTGAACAGGTCAATTACCAGCGCGCGCTCGAAGGCGAACTGGCCAGCACCATCGAATCGATCAACGCCGTGCGTGCGGCGCGGGTACACCTGGCCATGCCCAAGGCCTCGGTATTCGTGCGCGATCAGCAGAAACCCACGGCTTCGGTCTTAATCGACCTGCAACCCGGCCGCGCGCTCGATCCCGGACAGGTCAGCGCCATCGTTCACCTGCTGGCCAGCAGCGTGCCAGACCTGACCCCGGACAACGTGACCATCGTCGACCAGAACGGCAACCTGCTGTCCGACACCGCAGGCAAACACGACCGGAACGGCCTCGATCCGAACCAGCTCAAATACGTGCAGGACATGCAGCAGGACATCGGCAGTCGCATCGAATCCATCATCACCCCCATCGTCGGCAAAGGCAACGTGCATGCCGAAGTCACCGCCGACATCGATTTTTCCAACAGCGAACAGGCGGCCGAGACGTACAAACCCAACCCCACACCGGACACCTCGTCGGTGCGCAGCCAGCAGACAAGCGAAACCAGTGCCGCGGCCAACCCGCCAGGAGGCATTCCCGGGGCGCTCAGCAATCAGCCCCCGGCTCCGGCGACAGCACCGATCGCCGCCGCGCCGAACGCGCAGCCCGGGGCGCCCGGAGCCGCCGCCGCGCCGCCAGCCCAGGCACAGATGATCCCGGTGCAGAAAGACTCGACCACCCATTATGAACTGGACAAAACCATACGCTACACGCAACTGCCGATGGGAGGCATTCGCCGCCTGTCGGTAGCCGTGGTCGTCAATTACCGCACGGTGACCGACAAATCCGGCAAATCGCACAGCGTTGCGCTCACGCCCGCCGAAAAGACGCAGATCACCGACCTGGCCCGGGAAGCCATGGGTTATGACCAGAACCGTGGCGACACGCTCAACGTCGTCAACACACCGTTCGTCGCGCCTGCAAGCGTGAACCTGCCGGAAACCCCCTGGTGGAAGCGCCCGGAAACCATCGAAATGGCCAAGACCATTGGCCGCTACCTGCTGGGCGCCATCGCGCTGCTCATTCTCTATCGCAAATTCCTGCGCCCCATTCTGGATGGCCTGCTACACCCGCCTGCACCGCATCACGTTCCGGGAAGCGAGGCAGAGGAAGATATCGAAGGCAGCGAAGTCCACCTGTCCCATCAGGCGGAATCCCGCGCCGCAGCCGAGCATCGTTACCAGAACCAGCTTGAGAACATTCGCCAGATGGCACGTGACAACCCAAAAGTGATCGCCAATGTCATCAAGGGCTGGGTCAATAATGAATAACGAGAAGATTCACAAGGCAGCCATACTCATGCTGGCGCTTGGAGAAACGGAAGCCGCTGAAGTCATGAAGCACCTCGGCCCACGCGACGTGCAAAAACTGGGCGCAGCCATGTCGACCATGGAACCGATCGCGCACGAAGACATTTCCAATGTGCTCGGCGAATTCAACACGATTACCGGCCAACATTCTGAATATGGTACCAATTCCGATGAATATCTGCGTTCGGTACTCACCCAGGCCCTGGGCACCGACAAGGCGGCCTCGCTGCTCAACCGCATTCTCGGCGACGCCGATGTCAGCGGCATCGAGAGTCTGAAATGGATGGACCCTGCATCGGTCGCCGATCTGATCCAGAACGAACACCCGCAGATCATCGCGACCATCCTGGTACACCTCGAACACGATCAGTCTGCAGACATCCTGTCGAAATTCACTGAACGGTTACGTAACGATGTGCTGCTGCGCATCGCCACGCTCGACGGCGTGCAGCCGGTCGCGCTGCAGGAACTCAACCAGGTACTGACCCGGCTGCTGTCGGGCAACGAAAGCAACGCCATCAAGAAACAGGCGATGGGCGGCACCCGGACTGCCGCTGAAATCCTCAACTTCATGGGCGGCACCATTGAAAATTCCGTCATGGACGCCTTCCGCAACTACGATGCCGACATGGCGCAGAAGGTCATGGACGCGATGTTCGGTTTCGAGAACCTGATGGATATCGACGACCGGGGAATCCAGCTGTTGCTGCGAGAGGTGCAGTCCGACTCGCTGATCATCGCGCTCAAGGGTGCGCCGACAGAACTCAAGGAAAAATTCCTCAAGAACATGTCGCAGCGCGCTGCCGACATGCTGCGCGAAGATATGGAAACCAAAGGGCCGGTGCGCGTCTCGGAAGTCGAAGCGCAACAGAAAGCCATTCTGGTCATCGTGCGCCGACTGGCTGACGAAGGGCAGCTCGTTATCGGTGGCAAGGGCGATGATGCCTTCCTGTAACCGGCGACCTGCCCTCATGAACGGACATATGCCATGATTCCCAAGGAACAGCAAACAGCCTGGCAACGCTGGGAACTGGGATCGCTCGACACCGCAGCGCCAAAGAAACCTGGCGCAGCCGGCGTACAGCCTCCCACCGTAAACGAACTGGAACAGTTGCGCGAGCAGGCACGCAGGGAAGGTTACGCCGCCGGGCTGGCGGAAGGCCGGGAGGCCGGTCATGCCGCGGGATTGCGGGATGGCATGCAGGCAGGACTGCAACAGGCTGCGCAACAGAATGAGGCATTGGCACAGCAGTGGCAGGCACTGCTGGATGGATTCGCTCTCGAACTCGCTCAGGCCGACCAGCACGTATCGGCCGAACTGCTCGCACTGGCATGCGATCTCGCCGCCAGCATGATCCGGACCGTGCTTCCGGTGAAACGGGAGCTGGTGCTGCCACTGGTCGAACAGGCCATCGCAGCCCTGCCTGCGATCCAGCGCGGCGGCAAGATCCACCTGAATCCTGCAGACGCAGCGCTGGTCCGTGAACACCTGCATGACGCACTGGTACAGCAAGGCTGGCATCTGGTGGAAAACATCCAGATCGCCGCAGGCGGCTGCCGTATCGAGACGCACAGCAATCAGGTCGATGCCACGCTGGCCACACGCTGGGAACGCTTGATGCGTGCACTTGGACAGGACACGGCATGGATCGCCCCCTGACCCCGCCAGACACGCATGGCAGCACGCGCTGGAAGGCCAGCCTGGCCACCTGCAGCGCGGCGCTGCCCGGCATCGAACCGATGGAAATTTCCGGACGCATCACCCGGGTCACCGGACTGGTGATCGAGGCTGTCGGCCTCAAGCTGCCGATCGGCAGTGCCTGTGTCGTGCCGCTACCCAGTGGCGGACGCATCGAAGCCGAAGTGGTCGGCTTCAACAACGACCACCTGTTCCTCATGCCACAAAACGATGTGGAAGGCGTCATCCCCGGCGCTGCGGTGCTGCCGCTGGAAACCACTCCGCCGCTAAGCCCTGGCGCCACGGTCATGCCGCGGCGCCGCTCCATCGACCGCACCCGACACCTGCCAGCTGGCGATGCCCTGCTCGGCCGCGTGCTCGACGGGGCAGGACGGCCTCTCGATGCACTTGGCCCGCTGCCACCCATGGATAGCACACCGTTGGCGGTACGCGCCGCCAATCCGCTGCACCGCGCACCAATCACCGAGACGCTCGATGTCGGCATCCGCGCCATCAACGCCCTGTTCACTGTCGGCCGTGGTCAGCGCATGGGGTTGTTCGCCGGCTCAGGCGTAGGCAAAAGCGTTCTTCTCGGCATGATGGCCCGCTACACCAATGCCGAAATCATCGTTGTCGGACTGATCGGGGAACGGGGACGCGAGGTCAAGGAATTCATCGAGCAGATTCTCGGTACCGAAGGACTGGCGCGCGCCGTGGTCATCGCCGCTCCCGCCGATTCGAGCGCGTTGATGCGGCTGCAGGGCGCGGCCTACGCCACCTCGATCGCCGAATATTTCCGCAACCAGGGCCGTCATGTACTGCTCATCATGGATTCGCTCACGCGCTATGCCATGGCACAACGCGAAATCGCCCTGGCCATCGGCGAACCACCGGCAACCAAAGGTTACCCACCCTCGGTGTTCGCCCGCCTGCCAGCACTGGTCGAACGTGCAGGCAACGGCCGCCCCGGCGGCGGATCGATCACTGCGTTCTACACCGTGCTGACCGAAGGCGACGACCAGCAAGACCCCATTGCCGACTCCGCGCGCGCCATTCTCGACGGCCATATCGTGCTCGACCGCAAGTTGGCTGAATCCGGCCATTATCCCGCTATCGACATCGAACAGTCGATCAGCCGCGCCATGCACAACATCACCTCCGCCGAGCACCAGCAACAGGCACGCCGCCTGCGCCAACTGGTTTCGGCCTGGCAACGCAACCGTGACCTGATCAACGTTGGCGCTTATGTCAACGGCAGCGATCCACTGGTGGACGAAGCCATCGCCCGCCGGGCACGCATCAACGCCTTCCTGCAACAAGGCATCAACGAACAGGCATCCATTCCGGGGAGTTTGGGGCAACTTTCGGCTCTGTTCTCCTGATTGAAATCCGTCCGACGCGCTACAATGCAAATGAGACTCCGGATTATCCGGCGAATGTCGCCTGCTACAGGGAGGCAACACCTCCTGACAGGTCATGCATTCGCCCAGCCACCACTCCGGCAGTTCCATGATTTAAGGAGAACGGGCGCATGATTCAACCAGCGGTTCTGGACACGCTCATCGACATGGCAGACAAGCAGGCCGAAAAGCTTGCCCAGCGGGTTGCCGCCGCAGCGCGTGCGCACGAAGAACACTCGCAGAAACTCACCCTGCTGATGCAATACCGCGAGGACTATCTTGCGCGTTACCAGCGGGGGCTGTCGCACGGACTTGGCGTGGCAGACCATCTCAATTTTCGTGAATTCCTGTACAAGCTCGACGAAGCCATCGACGGGCAGCAGACTCTGGTCAACCAGGCCATCGGCCGCCTCGACCAGGAACGCAGCCAATGGCAGGAAGCGGAGCGCAAGCGGCTTTCCTACAGCACGCTTTCGCAGCGCGCACTGGCCCAGCAGCAACTGGAACAGGCCAGGCGCGAACAGAAAGCCAGTGACGAATATGCCGCGCGCATGACACGAAGCGCCGGCGCATGGCAGAGCGCAACGACCAAACCCGAATGCTGAACCTGCAAAAAAGGAAGCCATCATGACCCCAGCGATCCTTCCCGTTATCGCGCCGAATGGCGGCAATGCGACAACCGACGGCAGCAAGCCGACCCAGACCGGTAATGACGGCGAGTTTGGCAACATCCTGCACCAGGAGATCCGCCAGCAGGCGCAGCAATCGCAACAATCGCAACAATCGCAGCAGGCGCAACAATCGCAGCAGGCGCAACAATCGCAGCAGGCACAGCCGGCGCAAACGCCATCGCCATCCACGGTGGGGGGAAACAAAAGCCCGGATTCGAACAGCACCCCGGATCAGACATCCAGCTCCGGCGTCAGTCCGGCAACAGTGGTCACACCATCCACTGCGGGCGAGACGCCAGCGTTCACCGCAAGCAGCGAACTGCCTGTCGCCGCCACGCCGGCTGCGCAGCAGATGCCAGCCGGCACCCCCCCGACCGCGACCGGCCTGCCCGCACCCCGGGACAACACAAGCATGCCAGCCGCCCCGAACCTGACTGCGGCACCACAATCGGCGGCGCTGGCTCCTGCGATCAAGGGAACGACCTCCACCACTCAGGCAGGTTCTGCCGGCGCGGCGACAAAACAGGATTCCCGGAAAACGGACGTCAGCGCGTCTCAGCCGCAAACGGCCACCGCAGAAATGCTGGCGCTGATGGGTTACACCCCCCCCACCCAAATGGTGGGACACACGCCTGCACCCGATACAGCCACCGCCCCCCGCCAGAATGACGCTGCATCGGCTGTACAAACCGGCCAGCAGCCGATCGTGTCCAGCGCCACCAGCGACAGCAACACCATCCCGGGGCTCCCTGCCGCTACCGCGCAACAGGCAGACGCCAGTTTTGCCAACCAGCTCACAGCACAACTTGCCAGCCAGAATCTGCCCACGGCGGGCCATGGTGTCCACAGTGCCGCCGATCCCGCAGCACTGGCCATCACCCAGGCAGGCCTTGGCCAGGCCGGCACTGCTCAGGCAGCCGGAGCCGCGCTGCCATCGGCATTCAGCGGCACGCTTGCGCCGCGCGTCGGCACCGCGGAATGGGACCAGTCACTGTCGCAGCACATCGTCTGGATGGCCCACGGCGCCGAGCAGACCGCTTCGCTCACGCTCAACCCGCCGGATCTCGGCCCGTTGCGCATCGTGCTCAATGTGTCCAACAATCAGGCCAGCGCTACCTTCATCGCACAACAACCGGAAGTCCGCCAGGCACTGGAAAACGCGCTGCCCCGGCTGGAGGCAATGATGAACAGCGCCGGCATCCAGCTTGGCCAGACCAGCGTGCGCGCCGATACGCCAGGCCAGCAGGACCAGTCTGCCTGGCAACGCTCCGGGTCATCGTCCGCATCAGCCACCCGCGGAATCGGCGGCGTCAGCCGTGCGGGCGGACTGGTTGCGACCGAAAAGACCACCGGCGGACAAGGGTTGATCAACACATTCGTGTAATTGCGATTACAATATTGCGGTCGCCCAACCTGACTGGAGTGTTTCATGAGCAAAGCACCACCCGCCCCCAAGGCCGAAACCGAAACTGCCCCGGTAGCCGGCAAGTCGAAGCTGCTGATCATCATTATCGGTCTGCTGGCTGTCCTGCTGCTGGGTGGAGGAGGCGCAGCTGCATGGTACTTCCTGCATGCATCTCCGGCACAGGCGTCCGGTGCGAAGAAGGCCCCGGTGGATGAGGATGCCGGCAAGCCGCCGGTATTTGTCGCCCTCGATCCATTCACTGTCAACCTCGCACCCACTGATGACGGCGACACCAAATACCTGCAGATCGCCATTACGGTCCAGATTCCTGACGACAAGGCAGGCGACAACCTCAAGGCCAACATGCCACTGGTGCGCAGCCGCATCCTGTTGCTGCTGTCGAGCCAGAAGGCGTCCGACCTGCTTACCGAAGCCGGCAAGGCCGCGCTCATGAAAGCGATCATTGCCGAACTGACCAAACCTTTCAGCCCGGATGCCTCCCCGCAAAAGATCAAGGGGGTATTTTTCACTTCTTTCGTGATCCAGTAAAAACGACATGGCAGAAAATTTCCTGTCCCAGGATGAAGTCGATGCCCTGCTGCGCGGCGTAACCGGCGAGCAGGACGTCGAGGAGGCGCCCGCCGATACCTCGGGTGTGCGTCCCTACAACCTGGCTACACAGGAACGCATCGTGCGCGGGCGCATGCCCACGCTGGAGATCATCAACGAGCGCTTCGTCCGCCTGTTCCGCATCGGCCTGTACAGCTTCATGCGCCGCACGGCGGAAATCGCCACCGGCCCGGTGCGGGTGCAGAAATACAGCGAATTCATCCGCAACCTGGTCGTGCCGACCAACCTGAATCTCGCGCTCATCAAACCCCTGCGCGGTACCGCACTCATCGTGTTCGATCCGACAGTGATCTTCATGATCGTGGACAACCTGTTCGGCGGCGACGGGCGTTTTCACACCCGCGTCGAAGGCCGGGATTTCACCCAGACCGAACAGCGCATCATCCTGCGCGTCGTGGATATCTTTTTCGAGAATTACGCCAAGTCGTGGTCGTACGTGTACCCGATCGAATTCGAATACGTGCGCAGCGAAATGAACACCCAGTTCGCCAACATCGCCACGCCGAACGAAGTAGTCGTCAGCACCACCTTTACCATCGAACTCGGCGCCTCGCATGGCGAATTTCACATCTGCATGCCGTATTCGATGATCGAACCGATCCGCGACCTGCTCACCAGCAGCCTGCAAGGCGAAACGCTTGATGTCGACAAACGCTGGACGCGACTGATGACGCAGCAGATCCAGAATGCCGAGGTCGAAATCGTAGCCCACATGGGTTCGGCCCAGCTCAGCATGGGCGACCTGGTCAACATGCAGGTCGGCGATATCATCCCGATCGATATTCCGGAAACCATTACCGCCACGGTGGATAATGTTCCGGTCATGGAATGCAGCTATGGTACGCTGCACGGCCAGTATGCACTGCGGGTAGAAAAACTGATCTCGCATGCGATATCCGAAGTCACGCCGCAAGGAGAAACATCATGAGCGAAACCGGACTCGACAGCAGCGCCATGGACGACTGGGGTGCCGCGATGGCCGAGCAGGCCGCCGCCGATGCCGTTGCAGACACCAGCCAGTCCAGGCCGGCCGTGGAACCTGCCGCGCCGACGTTCCAGGAGTTTTCCAGCAGTAGCGGTCCTACCGGAATCCACAACGACATTGATTTCATCCTCGACATTCCGGTGCAACTCACCGTCGAACTCGGGCGCACGAAAATTTCCATCAAGAACCTGCTGCAGCTTGCGCAAGGATCGGTCGTGGAACTGGCGGGAATGGCCGGCGAACCCATGGACATCCTCATCAACGGCTACCTGATCGCTCAGGGCGAGGTAGTGGTGGTCAACGACAAGTTCGGCATCCGGGTCACCGACATCATCAGCCCGGCCGATCGCATCCGGAAGCTCAACAAGTAATGGGACGACTGGCAGCCTTTCTTTGCGGCTGGGCCGCCTTGCCCGCCTGCGCCGGTACGGCACCGCCGCACCCGGCAGACACCGTTCCGCTGTTGCAGATCAGCCTGAGCCTGCTGGCCGTACTGCTGGCGATTTTCGCCATCGCCTGGTTTGCGCGACGCTACCTGGCGCTGGGCGGACAGGCCAGTGGTGCAATCCGCGTGGTCGGCGGCCTGCAGGTCGGCAACCGCGAACGGGTGCTGCTGCTCGAAGTCGGCGAACAGTGGCTGGTGATCGGTGTGGCCCCTGGCCGCATCGATGCGCTGGCCACACTGCCACGCCAGGAACTGCCCTCATCCGCCACTTCCGGCGCACCCGGCGGATTTGCAGCCAGCCTGGCGGCCCGAATGCGCACCATCAAGACTCCTCATGATGCACACTGACCGCCGTACCCTGCTTTGCCGACGCGCAACCGCACGCCTGTTGCTGATCGGCGCCGGTGCGCTGCTGCCGGCGCTGGCGTTGGCAGCACCACCGGCGCTGTCCGCGCTTACCAGCACCCCGGCACCGAACGGTGGCCAGACCTGGTCGCTCAGCATCCAGACGCTGGTGTTTCTCACCTCGCTGTCGTTCCTGCCAGCCGTCCTGTTGATGATGACCAGTTTCACACGCATCATCATCGTGCTCTCGCTACTGCGCCAGGCGCTTGGCACACAAACCACGCCGCCCAATCAGGTATTGATCGGTCTGGCCCTGTTTCTCACCCTGTTCATCATGGGCCCGGTATTTGACAAGATATACAGTGATGCCTATCAGCCGCTGGCTGCCGACCAGATCAGCTTTCAGCAGGCACTCGACCGGGCCAGTGTGCCCATGAAGGCCTTCATGCTGCGCCAGACACGCCAGTCCGACCTCGCACTATACGTGAAGATGTCGAATACGCCGGCCTTGAGCGGGCCGCAGGATGTGCCGATGCGCATCCTGATCCCGGCCTTCGCCACCAGCGAACTCAAGACCGCGTTCCAGATTGGCTTCGCGATCTTCATACCGTTTCTCATCATCGACATGGTGGTTGCCAGTGTGCTGATGTCGATGGGCATGATGATGGTGGCACCTTCGATCGTGTCGTTGCCATTCAAGATCATGCTGTTCGTGCTGGTCGATGGCTGGCAGTTGCTGCTGGGCTCGCTGGCACAAAGTTTTTACTGAGGATGACGCATGACTCCGGAAACCGTCATGACCATGGGCCGCCACGCAGTGGAAATCATGCTGCTGGTTTCGGCACCCCTGCTGCTGACCGCACTGGTCATCGGCCTGATCATCAGCATCTTCCAGGCCGCCACGCAGATCAACGAAGCCACGCTATCATTCATTCCGAAACTGGTCGGCATCCTCATTGCACTGATTGTCACCGGGCCGTGGATACTGAGCGTCATGCTCGATTACATGCGCGAAATGCTGACCACATTGCCATCGCTGGCCGGCTAGCCCGCCATCACCACCTTGACCCCGCCAGTGGAGTCTCCCGGCATGGTGCCTGAATGCCTGATCGCCTGACATGATCCACTTCACCGACACCCAGCTTTATGCCTGGATCGCCGGCCTGGTGTGGCCACTTTCGCGCATTCTCGGCCTGATCAGCTCCGCACCGGTATTCGGTCAGGCCAACGTGCCCCTGCTGAGCAAGCTTGGCCTCGGCATAGTGCTCACGCTGCTGCTGGCGCCGGTGCTGCCACCCATGCCAGCCATTGATCCGTCGTCTCCCGCAGGACTGCTGATCCTCGCCCAGCAGGTGATGATCGGCCTGTCGCTCGGATTCATCATGAACCTGGTGTTCATGGCAATCGACATCGCGGGTAGCCTGGCCGGGCTGACCATGGGGCTGGGGTTTGCCAGTTTCTTCGATCCGCAGACCGAGGGGCAGACCAATGCTGTCAACCAGTTGCTGGCCCTGCTCGCCACCCTGGTGTTCCTGCAACTCAACGGCCATCTGGTACTGATTTCAGTGCTGGCGGACAGTTTCCGCCATCTGCCGGTGGGACAATGGCCGGACCGGTCGGTGGTGTGGCAGATCCTTGAATGGAGCAAGCTGTTGTTTTCGGCCGGGATCCAGCTGGCGTTGCCGGTGGTCACCGCGCTGCTGATCACCAACGTCGCGCTTGGCATCCTCACCCGCGCCGCGCCGCAGCTCAACCTGTTCGGCATCGGTTTTCCCGTCACCATCAGCATCGGTTTCATCACTCTGCTGCTGTCGCTGCAGCTGATGCTGCATCCCATGGAAGTGCTGTTCGACAAGGCGCTGCAGCTGCTCTCCAGCCTGACGGCACACACGGTGGACATACGCTGATGCATTTGCGCTGACCCAGGGGTACCGGGTGCAGCCGGCGCACGTCTGCGCAGGTTCAGCCATGGCGCACGTCTGCGCCGGATTCAACCATGGCGCACGTCTGCGCCGGATTCAGCCATGGCGCACGTCTGCACATTGCGCCCGGTGACGCAATGCATGATCGACCAGTACCAGCGCAGTCATGGCCTCTACGATCGGTGTGGCGCGAATGCCCACACACGGGTCATGCCGGCCATGGGTTTCCACCAGCACCGGTTCGCCGGCACGATTGATCGACCGGCGTGGAATACGGATGCTGGAAGTGGGCTTGATCGCCACGCTGGCCAGAATGTCCTGCCCGCTCGAAATGCCCCCGAGCACGCCACCGGCATGGTTGGAAAGAAACCCTTCCGGAGTGATTTCGTCGCCATGCTCGCTGCCGCGTTGCTCCACCGCAGCGAAACCCGCGCCGATCTCCACGCCCTTGACGGCATTGATGCCCATGAGCGCCCAGGCGAGGTCGGCATCGAGCCGACTGTACACCGGTTCGCCCCAACCAGCCGGAACGCCCTCAACCACGACATTGACCCGCGCACCAACTGAATCGCCGGCGCGACGCAGATCGTCCATGAACTGTTCCAGCGCCGGCACACTGTCGGCATCAGGCGCAAAAAACGCATTATCCGACACTGCCGCCCAGGATCTGAACGGAATGGCGATGGGGCCAAGCTGGGCAAGGTAGCCGCGCACCTCGACGTTATGGCGCTCGCGCAGCCATTTGCGCGCTACAGCCCCGGCTGCCACGCGTACGGCAGTCTCACGCGCGGAAGAACGCCCGCCACCACGGTAATCGCGGATGCCGTACTTGCGCCAGTACGTGTAATCGGCATGTCCCGGGCGGAACGTGTCAACGAGATTGCCGTAATCCTTGCTGCGCTGGTCTTCATTGTGAATCAGCAGCGCGATCGGGGTTCCGGTGGTACGGCCCTCGAAGACGCCGGAGAGAATTTGCACCGTGTCGGATTCGCGTCGCTGCGTGACGTGCCGCGAGGTACCCGGCTTGCGCCGGTCGAGATCGGCCTGAATGTCCGCTTCGGACAGTTCCAGTCCGGGTGGACATCCGTCAATCACGCAGCCGATGGCCGGACCGTGCGATTCGCCAAACGAAGTCACGCAAAACAGTTTGCCAAATGTATTCCCCGACATCCTTCATTCACCCGTTTCAATGCTGATTCTGGTTCATTGTTCCTGCCTGTTGCCATTGCGGCCAACAGCCATCCCGTTCATGCTCGAGCGCGCTTGTCGCGCCTGGGGAGCGCCGGTTCGTCAAGCAACTGCTCCAGCCACTGCACGCCCCATGCCACGCCGAAACCGGTCACGTCACTGCCGACGGCTCCCAGCCCGTCCTTGCAATTGCACGCCGACAGATCCATGTGCAGCCAGGGCAGCCCATCGACAAAACGCGCCAGAAAACACGCCGCCAGAATATGATCGGCATCACCTTCCAGGGTGCACTGCTTCACGTCCGCCACTTTCGACTCGAGCGCAGTGTCGTAATCCTCGTCCATGGGAAATACGCACACGCGTTCACCACTCGTTTCGCCGGCGGAACGCGCATGCCGCAACAGCTCCACATGGTTGCCAAGCACGCCGCTGTAGCGGTTGCCGAGCGCGCTGACCATGCTGCCGGTCAGCGTGGCGAAATCCGCCAACACATCCGGTCGTTCGCGCGCGGCCAGCGTCAGTGCGTCGGCCAGCGCCATGCGCCCCTCGGCATCGGTATGCACGATTTCAATAGTGGTGCCGTTGAGTGCGGTAACGATATCGTTTTGCCGGTAGGCCTGGGGACTGACATCGTTGCGTGCAATGGCGAGCCACACATCGAGCGCAATCGGCAGATCGAGCGCACTGACGGCATGAAGGATGCCCAGGGCAACGGCCGCACCGTTCATGTCCTCATGCATGCCATGCATGTGGCGCGCCGGCTTGAGATTATGCCCGCCGGTATCGAAACAGATGCCCTTGCCGACCAGCGCCACCCGCAGGCGCGGCTGCGGGTGCTGCCAGCCCAGTCGCACAATGGCTGCATCATTGTCCTGGCTGCCCTGGGCAACGGCTACGAACGCACCTGCGCCCAGCTTGCGCAGTTTTTTCAGGTCATATTCCTCGAACTGCCAGCCATGCCGTCCGGCAAGCGTCGCCACCTCGCGTCGCAACTGTGCAGGCGCAAGCCGGTTGGGTGGCAGCACCGTCAGGCTGCGGCACAAGACGTTGGCAGCGGCGATGGCGCGCAGCCGTTCCAGCCGGGTACGCGGCAGTTCGCCATAGACGGTCACTTTCTTCAGTCCGGGCTGCGCCGCCGAAGTCTTCTGTTCCGGCAGCCGCGCACCGTTGATCCACAGTACATAGGCAGCATCGGCCACTGCGAGCTCACGGGTTGTCGCATCGCCATGCACGTTCAGCGCAATGCGCTCGGGCGCTTCCTCGAGCAGTCGTTGCACTGCAGCACGCAAGCCTGCAAGGCGTTCGTAGGTGGCGAGGGTGGCATCGAAGCGGATCCATACTGTCAGCACCCCCTCTGCCGACACCGTGCACACCGGCTTGCGCAGCATGTCCTGCGCCCGCATGCGCCGCCGTGTGAGCACGCCTTGCAAGGCAACCGCCTGCTCATCGGGCACGCTGGCAAGCCATGCGGCATCTGCGGGAAGAATGGTCAACACGTGGGACAGGCTGGCATCCGCACTGACGGAAAACGCCTTTTTGGCGCGAACAAACTGGGCCAGGGCCATGGAATCGGTCTGAGTCATCTCTTGAGTCGGCAAAATGCGCGCAACGAACAGGGACAATGGGTTTCAGCCGGGCAAAAGGCGTGGTTTTGACCTGCCCCCCGGTTTATCAGATAATAACAGAGTTTGTGCAACCCCATTGAGCCTTTGGCAAGGAAGACTTTCATGACTCTGGACGACAAGAAGCGCGTGTTGCGGGAAATGGTATTGCATCGCCGCTTTGAAGAACGCTGCTATCAAGCCTATATCGAACGCAAGATCGGCGGCTTCCTGCACCTTTATCCCGGTCAGGAGGCCTGCTGCAACGGCGTGATGGAAGCCGCTCGTCCCGGCCATGACTACGTCATCACCGGCTACCGCGATCACATCCACGCCATCAAATGCGGCGCAGATCCCAAAGCCGTGATGGCCGAGCTGTATGGCAAGGAGACCGGCTCATCGAAGGGTCGTGGTGGCTCGATGCATATTTTCGACGTCGCCCACCGCTTCATGGGCGGCTATGCACTGGTCGGTGGACCGTTCCCGCTGGCGGCCGGCATCGCCAAGGCCATCCAGATGAAAGGCGGCGACGAGATCTCCATCTGCTTCCTCGGTGACGCAGCCAACAACCAGGGGGTGTTCCACGAAACGCTCAACATGTCCAAACTGTGGAACCTGCCGGTACTGTTCGTATGCGAAAACAACCTGTATGGCATCGGCACGGCGCTGGCACGATCCACCGCCGTACCCGAACAGTACAAGCGCGTATGTTCCTATGGCATCGAATCGGCCCAATGCGATGGACAGGATGTAGATGTCGTCTACGAACATGCCAGAACCGCGGTGGAGCATGTACGCAGCGGCAAGGGCCCGTTCTTTCTGGAACTCATGACCTATCGCTATCGCGGCCATTCCATGTCTGACTCGCGCGGTTATCGCAGCCGCGAAGAAGAGGAGGAATGGAAAAAGCGTGACCCGCTGATCATCTTGCGTGACCGGCTCATCGCCGCCGGCGCATTGACGGCGGAAGAATACCAGGGCATCGAATCCACAACCGACGCCTACATCGAAAATGAAGTCATCGCCTTTGCGGAATCCTCTCCCGAGCCCTCCGTAGCCGACCTGGAAAAATACGTGCTCGCCTGACCGCGACCCCGCCTGCGGCCAACGGCTGCCCGCGGCGGACTATCGAATCT
>JAJXUP010000040.1 GCA_021782795.1 Pseudomonadota bacterium
TTCCGATCTAGGTGCGCGCATTTTGATGATCGTCACAAAGAAATTGATCCCCGTCAGCAGGGTGCCAATTCCACCGATCTGGATACTCCAGATCCAGTAATCAACCCCACTTCCGGGGCTGAATTTCAATTCGGACAACGGTGGATAACCGGTCCAGCCTGCCTTGGAAAAATCGCCGATACCCAGCGATACCATGATTAGCATGGCACTGATGGCTGTCAGCCAGAAACTGACGGAATTCAGAAATGGAAAAGCGACGTCGCGAGCCCCAATCTGCTGCGGAACGACAACATTCATCAGTCCAATGAAGAAAGGCATGGCAACGAAAATGATCATGATCGTGCCATGTGCGCTGAATATCTGGTCAAAATGCTCTGGCGGCAAGTATCCATGCGACGTGCCAAAGGCCATGGCCTGCTGCGTGCGCATCATGATTGCGTCCGAAAATCCGCGTAACAGCATGATGCCTGCCAGCACGATGTACATGATGCCTATCTTTTTGTGGTCAACACTGGTCAACCACTCTTTCCACAGATAGCCCCATTGTCCGGCCACTGTAATCCAGCCCATGATCAGTAGTCCGATCAGAATTGAAGCCCCCACAGCCCCCATGATGATGGGGTTGTCGTAGGGTATTGCCGACATCGTCAGCTTACCGAAAAGTTCTGATTCCACGATCAATCTCCATAGACGTAGAAAATCATTAAAGAAATGCGATGTCATCAGCACGCCAGCTGCGATGATCCATCTCCGTCATCATGAATGCCCCATACCCGGCATGAATTTGCGAATGATTTCGCCAAACAGGTCTGGTTTGACCCTGGCAAAATATTGAGCCTGGACATTCTCGGATGGAGTTTCCAGCTGTTTGAACATGGCATCATCAAGTACACCGCTGCCAGACTTGACCTGAGTTATCCAGTCCCGAAAACCTTGATTCGAGGTGGCAACCGTATCAAAGTGCATGCCCGAAAAGCCATCACCGCTAAACTGGGCATTCAACCCCCGATAGATTCCAGCCTGATCTGCAATCAGGTGCAGCCGGGTTTGCATGCCGGCCATGGCATAGATTTGACTCCCAAGTCTGGGAATGAAAAAAGAAGACATGACTGTGTCGGAAGTAATTCTGAAGCTGATGGGCGTACCGGTCGGGATGACCAGCTTATTGACAGAGGCAATGCCGAGTTGCGGATAAATGAACAACCACTTCCAATCCATGGACACCGCTTCAACCTGAATGGGCTTGACTGTCGATGCCAATGGTCGATAGGGGCTTAATGCATGGGATGAGCGCCACACCAGCACACTCAGGATAAATACGATAATGATTGGCACCAGCCAGACCACAAATTCGATCTTGCCCGAGTAATCCCATTTTGGTGCGTAGGTTGCCTTGACGTTTGCCGCGCGGTATCGCCATGCAAAGACAGCTGTCATCACAATTACCGGGATCACCACCAGCAACATCAACCCGAACGCTGTCAGGATCAGTTGCTTTTCATCGACCCCGATTGACCCCATGGGATTCATCAATGTCACCGGATTCAGTTGCTGCTCTGGACTCACAATTCACTCCTTATGGAAGTGACAATCAATTACACGCCACGGCGTGAAATTGATTACCGCATATTTGACTTAATATTACCTACCCTACAAATCCACACAAAAGCATGATGTCGTTTGTAGACCAGACGCCTGGGCAAGAAGTTCGGCGGCAAATAAGAAAATATGAATAAACTTATAACCTGACGAACAGCTTAATTAAGTTTATGAAATGAAAGGAAATTAATCATTAAATAACAATGGGAAAGCGCATGTCTGACTTAACAACCCCCAAGGCGTTGCGTTTGTCAGCCTGGCTGGGAATTTCATCAGAGGTGTGGCTGGGCATGCAAACCCAGTGGGATTTGTGGCAGGTGGAGCATCAGCCAGGACCGGAGATTGAGCCGATGGTGACCCCTTTGATCAAATTGGTGCATTCCGATGATTGAACAACATTACCAACGAAACTCATTCGGCAAATCGGGGGCCTCAAACATCCAGTGATGGCGGATCAGGAAATGGCTGGGTTGTGAAAATCGGCGCAATCATGGAGCGCTTGAAACCGCCCATTTAAACGCGCTCGTAAATTACCCATGCGAACGAGTCAGGATAATCTCATCTCAGGGCCTGACGACGTTGCCACCTCCACAACTGCGCAGCAATGCAACGATGGGCGGGTGAAGCAGGTTTGCGAAGGGGTGCCCTTACCGTTGCACCTCTGCGATGACCTGCGCGACGAAATCCGGGTCGGGCTGGCCAAGCTGACCGGTTCTTGTCACGATGCGCCCCTGTCTGTCCAGCAGGACGATTTCGACATTGTGGCTGACCTCGCCATTGGGACGAACGCGATAGGAAATCCCCAGAGTAGCGGCAAAAGCGCGTACATCGCCACTTTCAGGGCGAGCAAAGCGCCACACGGGGGGCTTCAGCTGATGCATGCGCGCCATCATGGCCAGTTGAGCCACCGTATCGTGCCGGGGGTCAAAGCTGATCATGACCACGGACGGAGCAGGATGGCCGCTTCGCTGTCTGACCTGTGCACGGATTTTCCTGATGGTTTCAACATTGAGCGGACACGCCTCCATGCACGAGGTGTACATCATGCTGACGATGACCGGATGTCCACGCAGCGCTTTGAAATCAAACTGTCGTCCATTCTGGTCGCGCAAGACAAGAGGCGTGCGATAAACCGAGTCCTGCGGCCATGGCGCTCCAGTACCCGCGTACGTTGAAAAACACGCTTCCGAAGACAGCAGGAATAGAATAATAGTCAGAAATTTTTTCATCGGTTGGTCTCCTTCTGGATGTCCCGCACACAACGAAAGCCGATGTTGCCCGACACATCGGCAGGCTGCATGGCGGACAGAGCCGCCACACGCATCATCAGCGGATAGGCGCTGCGGTCGGAAAAAGCCAGCGCCGAACCACCACACAGCTGCAGCAGGTTTTGCCGATCCGGATTGCGCGCATCCGCGTTGACGAACAGCGCGGCATAGTCACCCACCCATTCCCAGACCAGGCTGTTCATGTCGTACAACCCATAGAAATCTGGAGCGCGTCGGCCGACCGGGGTCGGTGTCTGGCCTGTTCGTTCCAGCAGTCTTTGCAGGATGAGTCCCGAACGTCCCTGTTTACCGCGGGCATCAGCCTGCTCATGGTCAGATGCTGCGGCATACTCCCATTCATGCCAGGTCGGCAGCCGGGCCGATTCGCTTTGGCAATATGCGCGGGCAGCGAACCAGCTCACCTGTGTGACCGGGCTTTGCAATACACTGGCGAGACCGGGGTCGAGCGAGGTGCGCCAGCCTTGCAGGTAGCCTGACGCGGCGTACAGCGACGGAACGCGGTCGCGCCGCCAGGCCGGATGTGTCTGCACGAAACGCAGGAAATCCGCGACCGTCACCGGCGTGCTGCGCATCGCAAAAGCAGGCAGCATGACCGGCGCTGCAGAATCATCCAGCGCAAGGGTGCTCACGAAACGGCCGCCGGGTAGACGCCGGTATTCTGCGCCTGCCGCCACAGACACCGACAGTGCGACGGCCACACCCCAGGCAATCAACCTGGCCGAGATCAGCGAGGCCCGCCAGGCATTCATGGCGCAGTTTTGCCGGCTGACCTCACCTTCCTGACATCTTCCGCTGTCACCGCCCCGCCCTGATTGCTGAAGTTGTTCAGCACATAGGTGAGGACATGCGCGATTTCGGCATCGCTGAGCTGGTTGCCGAAAACCGGCATGACCGATTCATATCCGGTGTGATTCACCGTAATGCGTCCGCTCAGCCCATGCAGGACGATGCCAATGGCGCGCTTGTGGTCGGAATTGAGGAAATCCGACATCGCAAGCGGAGGAAATGCACCCGGCAAGCCCATGGCGTCTGCCTGATGGCAGACGGAACAGATCTGGGTAAAGATGCGCTTGCCGTCGGCCATGTCATCGGAGACCACCGGGGCAGCCGGAAGCGATGTGATGACCGTTCCGCCTGCAACCGGCCCGCTGGACACTTGCTGATACAGCTCCGGCGCAGCCGGTCCCTGCACGATGAGTTGCCCTAGCGCACCCTGCATGAACGCACGGGTGATCGAATGATCGACCAGCAGATAGGTTCCCGGAACCAGCGTACGGAACTGGATCATGGCAGCGCCCCCCGCCGGAACCAGTGTGGTCTGGACATTATGGTTGACCAGCGTGCCACCTTCAACATTCACGTCATCGAAGATCTGTCCGATGATATGGAAACTCGAAACCAGATTGGGCCCCGCATCGCCGAAATAGAGGCGCACATGGTCGCCAGCCCGGCTGGTCAGAGCCCTGGCGCCGACCAGAGAATCTTCACGCCCGTTAAACAGCACATACGTCGGCTGTTCCAACAGCAATTTCTTCATGTCAAAGGTTGACAGCCCCGGCGTATGGTATGGTTCGCTGGTATAGAAATCGCCTTGCACCACATAATATTCGTGATCGACCTTTGGCAGCCCTTTGGCCGGCTCGACCAGAATCAGCCCATACATGCCGTTGGCGATATGCATCGGCACTGGTGGTGTGGCGCAATGGTAAATGAAAATGCCGGGCAGCATGGCCTTGAAGCGCAGCACACTTTCGTGGCCGGGCGGTGTGACGGTGGCCGCCGCGCCGCCTCCCGGTCCCATGACCGCATGCATGTCGATATTGTGCGACATGTGTGAGGACGGGCTGTTACGCAGATGCAGTTCTACCGTGTCACCTTCACGCACACGCATGAGTGGGCCGGGTACCGAACCGTTGAACGTCCAGAAATCGTAGCGCACGCCATCAGCGATTTCTTTCACCACTTCCTTCGTTTCCAGGTGAATCACCACTCGCGCCGGATAATCCCTCTGAATGGGCGGGGGCACATTCGGCGCATCGACCAGAGTTTCTTCGATCACCGGCAACGGATCTCCTGCCTGTGACGCAACAGGATAAACCGACAGTAGCGCCGAAAAGATGAGACAGAATGCTAGAGAAACGTTTTTCATGACACCCCCCAGGAATGAACCACATTGACAGCCAACGAAAAACAATCAGTCAGGTTGGGCCATGCTTGCGAAACATGGCGCGGCTGTCCTTGATCTGGATCAAGTGGGGCGCTGCTGTTTCCTTTACGCCACATGTCACGACATTCGATTCCTGAGGTCAGTATTACATTTTCATCGTTTCTGCATTTCAGTTACTCCCGACCAGCACAAAACTGTCGCTTTCGGCCTTGAGTCATATGCTCCATGCCGGGCTTCTGTGGCCAGAATCGCACAACACCCATCTCATCCGGCCTGCTCAGGTGTTCCGCTGTTTCAGACCCACTCCGTGCACTGCCCCGCCGGATAATGAGTCATTCAGCCCCGCATTCGGTAACGCCACGGCATCCTTCGTCAGCAACACATGGCATGGCAGTACAGTTTGCGACTTTCCGGGTATCCTGACATCATGACAACGAAGGCAGTCTGTTGGACTTGCCTGCATGCAAATCCCTCCTGGTCACAGGATGGTAGGCAAACATTCAAATACGCGTTGACCCCGGTGCGGAAGCAACCCTCCATGAAGACCCCAAAAAGAATTGAACCATTGATACAGGATGGCCTGGTCGATGAGGTCATCCGGCAGCTGATGAGCGGCAAGGAAGCGACCGTATACGTGGTGCGCTGCAGGAACGGCATCCGCTGCGCGAAGGTGTACAAGGAAGCCAACAAGCGCAGTTTCCGCCAGATTTCCGACTACACCGAAGGCCGCAAAGTCAAAAACAGCCGTCGTGCCCGCGCCATGGAAAAACATACCCGCTATGGCCGGATGGCCCAGGAAGAAGCCTGGCAACATACCGAGGTCGATGCCTTGCGCCGTCTCGCCGCTGCAGGCGTTCGCGTTCCACAACCCTATGATTTTCATGAGGGTGTACTGCTGATGGAACTGGTGACTGACAGCGAAGGCAACGCAGCGCCCCGCCTCAACGATCTGGTGCTGACAACTGAGCAGTCGCTCGCATATCACAACACATTGATCTCTGCGGTCGTGCGTATGCTCTGCGCCGGCATCATTCATGGCGATCTATCCGAATATAACGTACTGATCGACAGTAACGGTCCCGTGATCATCGACCTGCCCCAAGCCGTTGACGCAGCAGCCAACAACGCAGCCTGCAAGATGCTGCTGCGAGACGCCGAAAATCTGGCCGCCTATTTTGGCCGCTTTGCGCCCGAACTGCTGGCCTCTGACTATGGCAGGGAAATCTGGTCGCTCTACCAGAGCGGCCAGCTTCACCCTGACAGCCCACTGACCGGGCGCTACACGCCTGAGGAAAAACCCGTCGATTTGAACAGCGTCATGCGGGAAATCAACGATACGCTAAAGGAAGAAATGGCACGAAAACTTGCGAGAACAACGGGGGAACACTGATTTATTGCTGTACCCCCAGACTACCCGCATGACCGGACAAGCCATCCGCTGCTCAGCCACTGGATGGCCTGAGCAGTTTTGAGGTGTTGGCTGACGTGTGCGACCATGACATCTGCCAGGCTCGTGTTGCGCGTGGCGCACACCGGCGCGCTCTGCCTGCATGGTCATGATGCGGTCGATCAACCCGGTTTCGGTGGCCTGCAGCAGGCGCCCCCTGTCGGCTTGCTGCGCCTCCTGTCGCATTTTCTGCACGGGTGTGCGACAAGCGAACCCAGGCATCGATGACCACCCGGACACGGATCAAGCCGACGATGGCCTGAAACCGCGCCAGTTCAACATCGCTGTACTGACGGTTCCCCCGACGAGCGACAGGGTGCAATCAGCCCTCGCCGCTCATACAGACGCAACACGGAAACCGAACCCCCCGACCCGTCTGGCAACTTCACCGATTTTCGTGGTTCAGATCTCGACGATGCTCGCTTCGATGCCAAGCGCTCTGGCGATACCGGGTACGGTACGGATATCGAAGTGCACGGGATCATGGCTGACGAACAGCAGGTGCGGCCTGGGGGTCGTGATACGGGATTCGAATACGCCCGGATATTCGTTCAACCGAGCGACCAGACGAGCTTTGGCGTCTGACTGACGAACATGGACCAGCATATCGACGATATTGGCCTGACTCATGATATCGCTCCCGACAAGTGACAAAGATACTGTAAACCTACACCGCGATATCGATATGTCAAGCCAGGAAACCCCGCCTGCCGTAGCGACCTGACCGGCACAGGAAGAGCAACGTCGCTGCACGCCGGATTTCATGCGTTCATGCTGGACGGCGCGCTCGGCAGCCACGTTTCGTCACGACCGGACAGCCACTCACGATCACGGCGTCTGGCCGCAATCCGTCGCCACCCAGGTGCCGTTCATGTCCATGGTCGTCTGGCTGTTCACCGCGCCCGAGGCATTCCCGGCCCTGGCCACGATGCGCCAGTGCGAATGTATTGCATGACCGCTGCTCTCGATCCAGCCGGTTTCCTGCACGGTTGCGCCGGAGGTCACGCAGTCGATCTCCCAGTTTTCGCGACCATTGCCGGCAGGAGTGCCGTGGGTCGTGCACTGCTGGTGATGCTGTGGCAAAAAGGGATCTGTCGCCGCGTCCCCTTTGCGGATACACAACTGCGTCGTCCGATGCACAGGCTGGGTCAGATTGATCTGCGGCACCAGGATCTCGCCGTCCATGACCATGTGCCACAGCCCCGGCTCAACCGGCGCTTCTCCCGATGCTGCCAGACTCGCCTGCGCGCACGACAACCCCGCTCCGACAACCAGAACCCCTATCATGTGTTTCAGCATGCCTGCCTCCCGTGTCATTCTGCTCCGATCATATCATGCACATACGTGCACTCACAGCGCTGACCGGTGCCGGAACATCCACATCGCACGGGAAGCCTTCCATGCCAGCGCATGGGCGGCACCCACGCTGTCCAGCTCAGCGGGCAGCGGCAAGCCAGCTGGCGATCTTGTCCTTGCCAGGCACACCACCGGCATGCACCACCTTGCCATCGATCACGACACCCGGTGTCGACATCACGCCATAGCGCATGATGTCCTGGATGTCCTCCACCTTTTGCACCTGCACGGTCAACCCCTGCGCGGCGACTGCTTCCTCGATCAACTTCATGGTGGCCTTGCAATTGGCACAACCCGTACCCAGCACCTTGATTTCCATTTCCATGCTCCTGTCACAAAACGGCATTGAACACATAACCCACCAGCACGATTCCTGCCGCAACCACTCCAGCAAACGTTGCGATCAATCGGGGCTTGAGCACCTTGCGCAAAATCAGCATTTCCGGGGCCGACAGCGCAATCACGCTCATCATGAAAGCCAGCACTGTACCCAGCGCCGCGCCTTTGCCAAGCAGTGCCTGAACGATAGGAATTACGCCGGCTGCATTGGTATACATGGGTACGCCGATGGCCACGGCCATGGGCACCGACCACCAGGGCGCATCCTTGCCCATGATGGATGCCATGAAATCTTCCGGCACATAACCATGAATGCCGGCTCCCAGGGCAATGCCCCCAATGATATACGGCCAGACCTTGCCGACAATCTCATGCACATGGCGGAAGCCTTGCTCGATACGCTCGCCCCAGGATCTGGAGTCGGCGCCAACCGGAAGCCCGACCTGACTGTTCTGCATGGCCCGCACCCAGTCTTCGAGGTAGCGTTCCATACGCAACTGCCCGATCACCACCCCGGCGACGATCGCCACAGACAGACCAAGCCCGAGATACAGTGCCGCAACTTTCCAGCCGAACATGCCGAACAGCAATGCCAGCGCCACCTCGTTCACCATGGGCGCCGAAACCAAAAAGGAAAACGTCACTCCCAGCGGGACCCCGGCCTGCAAAAATCCGATGAACAAGGGCACTGCAGAGCAGGAACAGAACGGCGTCACGATACCGAGCGAGGCAGCCATGACGTTGCCCACCCCGAGCCTGCGCCCCGACAGCAGGGCGCGGGTACGTTCCGGCGAAACAAAGGTATGCACGATCCCCATCACGAACACGATGCCGACAAGCAACAGCAGCACCTTGGGCGTGTCATAAAAAAAGAACAGCAGCGCACTGCCCAGCCGACTGTCCGGCGTCACCGGCAGCCAGCTGACGACTGCTGCGGAAAATGGCTCCAACCCCTGATAGAGGGCAAACCAGACGCAGATGGCCAGCAGGAAAAAGAACCCCGGGTGGCTCGAAGGCCAGCGTTTCAGTCGAACAGACAAGGCATGCATGTAAACTCCGAATGCGCCATAAGGGCGCTGTCACACGAGAAGACGACGCCAGAACAAAAAAGATGCACTGCTCACCCCGGTTGCGCGCGCGGAACAAAACAGCACACCCGCCCGTCCGTATCCAGCGTCACTTGGCAGGCGGTCATCAAGTGGAGGTGCAATCTTTTCCGTGCACGCTGCACGCGCGATTTGGCAGCTGGTAATGTCAGGCCGGCATGGTGGGCAAAATCGGCCTGGCTCATGCCTTCAAGGTCACACAGCGTGATGGCTTCCCGGTCGGTCGCGGACAGTTCAGCCAGTGCGCGCGGCAGACATTGCGCCAGCGTGTCAATCGTTGCCGTCTCGTGCGTTTCGCTCACCAGATCGTCCGGCAATTCGACCAGGGTGCGCGCCACACGTAGCCGGTCAGCCAGGGCATTACGTGTGACCTCGAACAGCCATGCGCGTGCATTATCCAGCTCACAGAACCTGCGTTCGTGCCGCAAGGCCTTGATGAAAATTTCCTGCAACAGATCCTCGGCATCGTGCACGTTGCCGAACCGGCTGCGCAACCAGGCTCGCAACTCGGCCTCATGCCGGCCCCAGGCGTTCATCAGGCAACTCATGGCGCACCTCCGTCCACCACCCCGAACCGCAGCATCTCAGCGCAATATCGCCCCATACACTTCCATTTATTCGACAAAACGGATATATTGTACTTCATGATCCAGCCCGGCGCATTCTTCGACAGCCTTTCCGACAGCATTCGCAGGCGCATCCTCGCCCTGATCCACGGGCAGGATGAACTCTGTGTCTGCGAACTGGTGGCCGCACTCGACTTGCCCCAGCCCAAAATATCACGCCATCTTGCCGTGCTGCGTGCGGCAGGCATCCTGTCGATACGGCGCGAAGGCACCTGGGTCTATTACCGCCTGGATGCCGGCCTGCCGCTGTGGGCCTACCGCATCCTCGAGATTGCCAGCCGTGACGCCGCCGAAACCGAATCGGCCAACGATCAGAGAAGACTGGCGGACACACAGACGAAACAGGAGCAATGCAGCGCCTGAATATTCGTTATTTCAAATATATTTCTTCGCAGACACCGACCACCCCATGAACTGCACCGTACAATTCGCCACAGACAAGGATCACGTCATGAGTCACGAACTGCATCCATCCATCGTTGCACTGGTTTCCCTCGCGGCAAGCATTGCCTCGAACCACCCGGCACAGGGCCTGTGCCAGCTCGACCGGCTGAAACAATACGGCGTCACCCGGGAACACATCGATAGCGTGATCGAAATTGCCCGTCATATCCGCGACGAGGCCGCGCAGCAGCTCGATGCCCGCCTTGACGCCATGCGTGACGACCGTGATACGTCCAGCGCCCATCCGTTCGATGTGGTCGGCGTACCCGGCGGAGGCGGCAGCTGCTGCACGCCGACCCCGTCCGGGCAATCCTGCTGCTGAACGTCATTCACGGAGTCCCCCATGCCCAATACCCAACACGATCAGTTGCGCCAGCACGTGCGCGACGCCTATGGCACGATTGCCCGCGCGGGGGCAAACGCAGGGGGCTGCGGCCCCTCCTGCTGCACGCCCAGCGACGCCGCCGTGGCCGAACTGCTGTCGCGCGGCATCGGCTACAGTGCACAGGATACCGCGGCTGTGCCGGATGGGGCCAACCTCGGCCTCGGTTGCGGCAATCCGCAGATCATTGCCGCATTGCAACCCGGTGAAACGGTGCTCGACCTCGGCAGTGGCGCCGGGTTCGACTGTTTTCTCGCCGCCCGCACTGTCGGTCTGTCCGGACAGGTCATCGGCGTCGACATGACACCGGACATGCTTGCCCGTGCACGCGCCAATGCCGTCAAGGGCAGTTACGACAACGTCGATTTTCGTCTCGGCGAAATCGAGCACCTGCCGGTTGCTGACGCCAGCATCGATGTCATCATTTCGAACTGCGTCATCAACCTCTCGCCAGACAAGGCTCAGGTATTTCGCGAATGCCTGCGGGTACTGAAACCGGGCGGACGGCTGGCAGTCTCCGACATCGTGCTCACCGCCGATCTGCCTGAAGCCATGAAGGCCGAAGTCGCGCTCTACACCAGTTGCGTGACTGGCGCGGTCAGTATCGACGTGCTGACCGGCATGCTCACCACGGCAGGCTTCGATGCCATCCGCATTTCCCCGAAGGACACGAGTACGGAATACATCCGCCAGTGGGCGCCAGACCGTGGCATCGAGCACTATATTGCATCGGCAAACATCGAAGCCATCAAGCCGGCCCGGTGACGCGGCGACGGTCTGGGCACGGGCCATTGCCGCACTGACAAAAATGAAAAACGGCCTGCAGATCACAGGCCGTTTGACATGGCGACTGTAATCAGCGACCGCGCCCGCCGCCGCCCATGCCGCCCCCGCCCATGCCACCTGCGCCAGGCCCCATGCCCCCGCCACCAGGGCCCATTCCGGCACCACCGACCGGAGGCTGATCGGGCAGGCTCACGCCACGTTCCTTCGCACGTTCTTTCATGCGCTCATGATGTTCGTTACGAATCTGTTCCCGTTCCCTGGCGGTCTTGGCGTCACGCAGACGGGCACGATATTCGTTGCGCTCGTGCTGCGTCATCAGCTGACTGCCATAAATCTGCTGCTGACTGCGAGTCTGTGACTGGGTTTGCGAGCGTGTCTGACTCTGGGTCTGGACCTCATTCTGGGTCCGATCCTGGATCTGCGCCTGATCCGCTGCCACTGCCGATGCCGTCATCACCGACAGTGCACCCGCAATCGCAGCCGTAAGCATTACATTGTGAATATTCATGTCTGACTCCTTGTCGGGTTGACCGAAGATCATGCTCACAACGACTCCAACCCTGTCAGCCGTTGCGCCGGATTTCCCATCCCTCCCGCCCCGAACTGCAGCACGCGGTGCGAACCGGAAGCACGGGATGCCTTCCAGATTCCACGACCATCATACTACTGACAAACTTATGACTCAAACCTTTCCATATGCTGAATTACAACATGTTTTCAGCGGTGCTCCGGCAACACAGGCGCCATCGGGGCTGGTCGCAGCCGGGGATCAGCGCTGTCCGATGCGTGCGCCGGAAAACAGGGGCGGCTGTCCGTGTGGCAATGAGCGCCAGTATTGCGGCGGCGCCTCGATCTGTGCTCCCATCTTCGCGGCGGCATGCCACGGCCAGCGCGGGTTGTACAGCATTGCCCGCGCCAGGGCCACCAGATCGGCCTGCCCGGATGCCAGGATGGTTTCCGCCTGTTCTGCTTCGGTAATCAGCCCGACGGCAATGACCGGAATATCGACCTCGCGGCGAATACGTGCGGCGAGCGCGACCTGGTAGCCCGGTCCGGGCGAGATGCGTTGCCGCGGCGAGATGCCGCCGCTGGAGACATGAATGTATGCGCATCCCAACGCTGCGAGTTCGCGCGCCAGTACGGCGCTGTGTTCCACATTCCAGCCACCATCGACCCAGTCGGTGGCGGAAATGCGAACGCCGACCGGTCTGTCGGCAGGAAACCCCTGTCGTACGGCAGCAAAGGCTTCCAGCACCAGCCGCATACGCTGTTCCAGCGCGCCGCCATACCCGTCGCTGCGCCGATTGGCCAACGGGGAAAGAAACTGGTGCAGCAGGTAGCCATGGGCGGCATGCAATTCGATCGCATCAATGCCAATGCGGCCAGCGCGTTCGGCCGCGGCAGTAAACGCTTGCAGAATGCGTGTGATACCGTCAGTATCGAGTGCGTCGGGCAAGGGTTCGCCATCGGCATGGGGCAACGCCGATGGTGCCAGTGTTTTCCAGCCGCCGGCTGCGAAGTCAAGCACCGCACCACCATCCCACGGCGTCTGGCTCGATGCCTTGCGGCCGGCATGAGCCAGCTGGATGGCGATCGGGGTGGCGGCATATTGCCTGACGGCAGCGACCACCCTGCCCAGCGCAGCCTCGTTCGCCCCGGAATACAGTCCGAGATCTGCCGGAGTGATCCGCCCTTCCGGCGTGACCGCCGTAGCTTCGATGACAAGCAACCCCGCACCCGATTGAGCCAGTTGTCCAAGATGCATGAGATGCCAGTCTGTCGCACAGCCATCCCGGGCAGAATACTGACACATCGGCGCCACGACGATACGATTGGTCAGGGCGAGGTTACCGATGGAAACCGGTGAAAAAAGGTGACTCATGGTGTAGGCTCCCGATGCAGCGCCGTCTTGCCGGAGGCCAGCCCGCCAATGGCAGACCAGTCGAGATCGCCGCCACCCGCAGCGGCCAGCTCAAGAAACCGGTCCCGCAGTACACTGGCAAACGGCAAGGGCACGCTAAGTTCATCAGCCGCAGCCAGAACAAGGCGCAAGTCCTTTTGCCCGAGCCGGGCAGCGAAACCGGCGGGTTCAAACCGCTGTTCAGCCACCATGGCGCCATAATTGCGGTACACCGGCACGTCGAACAGCGAGGACACCAGCAGTTCGAGGTACTGATGCCGGTCGACGCCTCCCTTTTCCACCAGCGCCATGGCTTCGCCTAGCGATTCGATGACTGAGGCCAGCAGAAAATTGCCGCTCAGCTTGACCAGGTTGGCGCTCTGCGGCGTGGTGGAAATGACGAAAGTCTTCTGTCCGATCACGTCGAACAACGGCTGCAAGCGGGTAATGTGCTGCGCCGCGCCCCCCGCGACCAGAAACAGCCGTCCAGCCGCGGCGGCATCGGGCCGACCGAAGACAGGCGCCGCGACGTACCCTTGCCCCCGTTGCGCATGCGCCTCGGCCAGAACCCGCGAACATTCGACACTGATGGTGCTGCACGACACATGAATTGCACCGGCACGCAGATGCTGCAACACCCCATCCGCGCCGAGCACCACCTCCTCGGCTGCCCGATCGTCGGACAGCATGGTAAACACCACGTCCGCAGCACTTGCGTCCGCCACGCTGTGCGCCAGCGCAGCCCCCTGCGCGACCAGCGGCTGCGCCTTGTCTGCGTGGCGGTTGAACACCACCAGCGCATGACCTGCACCCAGCAGGCGTGCCGCCATGCCTGTACCCATCCTGCCCAGCCCGACAAATCCGATCTGCATCAAACCTCCTGACAGTTGCCTGGACCCGGCGCGCCAGCTGCGCGCCCAATTGGCCCGGTGACAGCAATTGGCATGCGTCAGGCCTCTTCAGGCCCAAGCACGCGTAACAATTCCTCGACAGTGGTCAACCCCTGCGCCACCTTGACCAGCCCATCCTGCACGAGCGATGCCGTGCCGATCGAGCGTGCCATACGATCCATGTCGAGGATACTGGCACCACTGGCGATCATGTGCCGCATTTCACGCGTCATCGCCAGCACTTCGTAAATGCCCATACGACCGTGGTACCCGGTCTTGCCGCAGGCACTGCAGCCGCGGCCACGCCAGGACTGCAACGGTGTCTCCTTGCGCAGCACCGAACCGAAATATTCCACCAGGTGCGGATCGGGCTCGGCCGGTTCGCGACAATGGGGGCAGATCTTGCGCACCAGCCGCTGGGCAATAATCCCCTCCAGTGCGCTGGCCACGACATACGGCTTGAGTCCCAGATCGAACAACCGTGCAATGGTCGCAACCGCAGAATTGGTGTGCAGGGTGGAGTAGACCATGTGTCCGGTGAGCGCAGCATGAAACGCAACTTCAGCAGTTTCGAAATCGCGGATCTCGCCGATGAGGATCACATCGGGGTCCTGCCGCAGTACCGATCGCAGTACGGCCGGGAAATTAAGGCCGATTTTTTCCCGGATCAACACCTGGCCGGCCATGTCGAGATAATATTCGACCGGATCCTCGATAGTGACATAGTTCTTTTCCAGCGTGGCATTGTATTGCATCAGACCATACAGCGTCGTGGTCTTGCCCGAGCCAGTCGGGCCAGTAGCCAGCACGATGCCCTGCGGCATGCTCACCATGCGCCGCACCATTGCGAAATCGCGCACGGAAAACCCGAATTCGCCGATATTCTTGATCACCGAATTGCGATCGAGAATGCGCATCACCACTTTCTCGCCGTTGATGGTCGGCAAAGTGGAAATGCGCAGATCGACTACGCGCAGCGGTGTTTTCACCGAAATGCGCCCATCCTGCGGCCGGCGCCGCTCGCTGATGTCCAGTTCCGACATGATCTTGAGCCGCGACACCAACGGCGGATACAGCGCATTGGGAATCTGTATCTTGTCCGACAGTACGCCGTCGATACGGTAGCGCACCGCGACGCTCTTGGTGCGCGGCTGGATGTGGATATCACTGGCGCCAAGCCGGATGGCTTCCAGAATGATTGCGTTGGCCAGACGGATCGCGGGTGGCGCATCGGTGCCGCGCAGCAGTTCGTCCAGGCTGGTGTCGTC
>JAJXUP010000176.1 GCA_021782795.1 Pseudomonadota bacterium
TGCGTCGTTCACCGGGTGCGCCCGGGCGATACGCTGTGGAGCATTGCGCGGCGCTACAACGTCTACGTCCATCAGTTGCGTCGCTGGAACCTGATGGATGCCAACGACGTGTTGCACTTGGGTCAGCGGCTGCGCATTTGGGTAAGGTCTAACCCAGCCGCTGCCATGACCCACGGCAACAACGGACGCGGCTGATCTTCGATTCACCGCTGTAAAGCGGCTGCATCGTCCCAATCCCTGCCGTCAGCGACTTCCTGCCGGGTATAGGTGGCAGCGCACTTTATGTGTGGCGCTGAAGACGGCTTCTGCGGGGTAATCTGTACGGCATCTGTCCATTGCTTGCGGACAGCGCGGGTGGTAATGGCACCCGCTGGGTGGTTTTGCCGGTGACGGCACATCGCCTTGTAGACGCACGACGGGCCGCGCCACACCGGTTTCGCCCGGCTTGCCCACGGTAAACGTCGGCACAGCGGCGAGCAGCGCCTGGGTGTAGGGATGCCTTGGGCTGTCCAGTACATCACCGACCGATCCCTGCTCCACGATCCGCCCCAGATACATGACGGCGACTTCGTGCGCCAGATACTCGACCACGGCCAGGTTGTGGGTGATGAACAGGTAGCTCAGCGCCAACTCCTGCTGCAGGCGCTTCAGCAGATTCAAAATCTGGGCCTGCACCGACACATCCAGAGCGCTGGTTGGCTCATCACAGATGATCACCTGCGGTTCTACCGACAATGCCCGGGCGATGCACAGGCGCTGCCGCTGGCCGCCGGAAAATTCGTGCGGATAGCGATTCAATACGTCTGTACTGAGCCCCACTTGCTGCAGAAGCTCGCGCACCCTGTGCCGCCGGGCCGCGCTATCCGCCCCGCCGATTCCCTGGGCGCGCATTCCCTCCTCCAGAATCTGTCCCACCAGCATACGCGGATCAAGCGAGGCGAATGGATCCTGGAACACGATCTGCAATCGGCGGCGCAGCGGTCGCAGCGCAGCGGGGGTCAAACGATCGAGACGCATCCCGTCGAACTCGACTTCGCCGGCGGTGGGCGCAATCAGTTGCAGAATAGCCTTGCCGACAGTTGTCTTGCCGCAACCCGACTCTCCCACCAACGCCAGCGTGCGAGCAGCACCAACCGTAAGAGAAACGCCATCCACCGCCCGCACATACCCCGCCACGCGCTGCAAAACGCCGCGCCGAATGGGAAAATGCACGGCAAGATCCTTCACCTGCAGAACCGGCGGGGTTGGGGTATGGCCCGCTTCGCGCGTCTGCATCGCCGCTTCGGCGGTCATACCGGCCGGTCCCGGCCGACCGCGGCCCACCGCAGTGTAAAGATGGCAGCGTACCCCGTGGTCACCCTCAGGTTGCCACTCAGGTAGCGTCGTCCGGCACTGCTCCCACGCCCAGTCGCAACGTTCGGCAAAACGGCAGCCATGAAATTCCTGAGCAAGCGAGGGAACCGCGCCGGCGATAACCTCGAGCGCACCGCCCCGCTTGTTGCGACTTGGTACTGACCGGAAAAGCTTGTGTGAGTAGGGATGACGCGCTGCGCCAAAAAAATCCCGCCTCCCAGCAGATTCGACGATCTGACCGGCGTACATCACGGCGACGCGATCAGCCACCTGATGCACCACGCCGAGGTCGTGGGTGATGAATAGCACGGCCATACCCGTGCGACGCTGCAGATCCTTGAGAAGATCCAGCACCTGAGCCTGGATTGTCACATCGAGAGCGGTAGTCGGTTCATCAGCGATTAACAGCTGTGGTTCAGCCGCCAGCGCCATGGCAATCATGGCACGCTGCTTCATGCCACCGGAAAGCTGGTGCGGATACTCCCCGAGGCGTCGTCCCGGATCGGACATGCCGACGGCGTCCAGCAGTTCGGCGATGCGCTCGCGCCGCGCTCGTCGAGATGAGGATCGCGGCAATACTTCACCAATTTGCTGCTCCAGGGTAAGCACCGGATTGAGGGACGTCTGCGGCTCCTGAAAAATCATCGCGATGCGCTTGCCGCGTACTTGGCGCATATCGCGTTCCGAAAAACGCATGAGATCGCGACCGTCCAGCAGCACCTTGCCGGCGACGATACGTCCGGTCGGCTGTGGTACGAGCTGCAGCAGCGCCAGGGCAGTTATCGACTTACCGCTGCCTGACTCGCCCAACAAAGCCACCGTCTGGCCTGCTTCCACTTCGAGCGATACACCGTCGACCGCGCGCACCACACCTTCCGGCGTATCAAACCACACCTTGAGTTCGTCAACGGTCAGCAGCGTGGGCATCGGCAATCCGCCTTACTTTGCAGCCGTCTCATTTCCTGAGCCTCGGGTCAAAGGCATCACGCACGGCGTCCGCAAGAAGATTGGCCGCGAGCACCAGCGTGAACATGAACAGGAAAGCCGCGACCAGCGTCCACCAGACGACGGGGTCGCGCGCCAACTCCAGCCGCGAGCCGTTGATCATGTTTCCCCAGCTGTTCATGCTTGGATCGACGCCGACACCGACATAGGAAAGCACGGCCTCGGCCAGCACCAGGCCGCTGAAGTTGATCACCACGGTGATCAGCACCATGTGCATGACGTTCGGCAGAATGTGCCGCATCATGATGTTGCTGCTACGCACCCCCAGAGCGGTTGCAGCCTGGACGTAATCCATGTTGCGCAGCTTTAAAGTCTCACCGCGCAGCAACCGGCACAGGTCCGTCCAGCTGGTAACGCCGAGAATGATGCACAGCCATAGCAGCCGCGCATCCTGCCGTCGCACAAGGCTGTCAAACGCGGTCGCATGATTGGACATGTAGAGATCAAGACTCAGCACGGCGGCGACTATCAGCAACAAGCCCGGTATCGAGTTGAGCGTGGTGTACACGTACTGGATAACGTCATCAACCCAGCCACCAATAAAACCCGCCATCACGCCGAACATTAGCGCAAACGGCAGCATCACCATGGTCGTCACCGTGCCGATGACAAGCCCGGTGCGGATGCTCTTGATTGCCTCAAACAGCACGTCCTCCCCCACCTGGTCCGTGCCGAAAATATGGTACTGGCCTGCGAGGTTAATGATTGCAAAAACGCAAAGCACGAGCACTCCAAACGAGGCGAGTATGGCACGCCACGGGGTTTCTGTGTCCCCGCGCAATAACCGCATCAGCGCAGCGCGCATTGTCTGTCCGCTCTTTCGCACCCGCCAACGGGCCACCGCAAGAAACACGAGCATCCAGAGGGCCAAGCTTTCGGCTGCGGCGCGCAGACAACGCAGCGCGATGTCGCGGTCGCGATCCGCAGGATTCGCCAGCGCG
>JAJXUP010000177.1 GCA_021782795.1 Pseudomonadota bacterium
CTACAGCAGCAATTTCAATGGCTCGCTGGGACCGGCCGGTGCCGACAGCGGCGCCAATTACTTTCCCATTCCTGAGTTCGGCTACAACCACATGCTCAACAGCCGGCTTGCGCTGGGGGTGAGCGTGTATGGCAATGGCGGCATGAACTCGGATTATCCGGGCAACATCAAGGGCACGCCCTATAACCTGCTCGGTGGCCAGGGCAATCTGGGCGTCAATCTGATCCAGATGATCATTGCGCCGACACTGTCTTACAAGGTGACCGACAACCAGTCGATCGGTATCGCACCGCTGTTCGGCTACCAGCAGTTTTCCGCTCAGGGATTGCAGGCGTTCGGTGTGCAGAATGCCGGCACCGACAGCACCACCGGTACCGGCTTACGCCTGGGTTACCTGTATCGCATCACACCTGCAGTGACACTGGGCGCTGATTACTCGACCAAGGTGGTCATGGGTCGCATGGCGCGCTACGCCTCGCTGTTCACCAATTATGGCGAACTCGACCTGCCGGAAAACTATGCGCTGGGCGCATCGTGGAAGGTGAACCCGAAATGGTTGCTGGCTCTCGATTACCAGCGCATCAACTACAGCACCTCGCCGACCATCGGCGATTCACCGGCGTTGATGTTCCAGGGCATCCCGTTTGGCGCACCCAATGGCCCAGGCTTTGGCTGGGACAACATCAATGTGTGGAAACTGGGTGCGGAATACAAGTACAACGACAACTGGACGCTGCGCGCTGGCTGGAACCATTGCGACAATCCGGTACAACCAGCCAATGCCATGGTCGACCTGCTGGTGCCAGGCGTGATCACCGATCACCTGACGCTCGGTGGCACTTACACCACCGCATCGGGTAACCAGTGGACGTTTGCCTACGTGCATGCCTTCGGCAATTCGGTCACCGGACCGGCGCTCGCTCCTAACGGTCAGCCGATACCCGGAGACATGATCACTACACGCATGGATCAGGACACGGTGGGCATCGCCTACGCCTGGAAGCTGTAACTCCGACCCAGCCTGCCGTCCGGCCATGCCTGGCGGCGGGTGCAGGCGCGAGCCGGTCAAGGCATGCTAGACTGTTGCGCACGAATGGTAGCAGGAAGGTGGGCGATGGAAGAATCATCCCGGGCACGGATACTGGTGGTCGATGACGACGAAGGGCTGCGCGAGTTGCTCAGCCAGTATCTCGGCAGCAATGGCTATCTGGTGACGCTGGCCGATGGCGGCGCAGCCATGGATGCGCGCATGGCCGAGCAGGCGTTCGACCTGGTGATCCTGGACCTGATGATGGCGGGCGAGGACGGACTGTCGATTGCCCGTCGCCTGCGCTCCGGCAGCCGTCAGCCGATCATCATGTTGTCGGCGCGTGGCGAAGACATTGACCGCATCATTGGTCTCGAAGTTGGCGCAGACGACTATCTGGCCAAACCGTTCAATCCGCGCGAGTTGCTGGCGCGGATTCGGGCCGTACTGCGGCGCGGACAGGGTGAATCCACAGTGCAACAGTCGGCACAGACCCTGCGCAAGGTGCGCTTCGGCGAATTCGAGCTGGATCTCGACGCCCAGGCGCTGGCGCGCGAAGGGGTGGCGATTCCGCTGACTTCAGCCGAATTTTCAATCCTGCAGATTTTTGTCACGCATCCCAACCGCGTACTGTCGCGCGATCAACTCATGGATATGCTCAAAGGGTATGACCGTGATCCATTCGACCGCAGCATCGACGTTCGCGTCACCCGCTTGCGGCGCAAGATCGAAGTCAACCCCGCCGAACCGCAATACATCCGTACCGTGTGGGGACAGGGATACCTGTTTGCGCCCAAGGGGGCGCATTCGTGAGCGTTGCAGCCTGAACAGGATAACGCGAGATGCATCGCCTGCGAATCCAGTTGTGGCCGCGTTCCCTGTATGGCCGTACCGCGGCGACGCTGGGCATCGCTTTTTTCCTGTTACAGGCCATCGTGCTCACGCTGGTGTTTGTGGTGATCTTTGCGCCGCTGGCACGGCGCTCGGCCGATGACCTGGCGGCACTGATCGTGCTTTCGGCGCAAACCTGGGCCGAATTGCCGCCCGGCACGCGTCCGGCATTCGAGGAGGAGCTCAGCGAACACCATCACCTGCTCATTCACAAGCTGTCCCGACCCGATGACAGCCCGCTCGCGCATTTCAGTAACAGCGACAACATCGAGCGCGCGCTGTCTGCACGTACCGGCCAGCACATCCAGCTGCAACAGGGTAAAGCCGGCTGGGTGTGGGCCGATCTGTGGATGGGCGGGCACCTGATTCGCGTGTCGTTCGAGGAACGACGCTACTATATTCGCGCGCTGCTCACGACCATCGGTCTGATCAGCCTGGCTGCGCTGCTGACCTGGGCGACATCGTTGCTGCTGGTACGACGCATCGCCATGCGGCTGACACAGATGAGTCTGGCCGCAGCAGAAGTGGGTCGCGGACACGTTCCCCATCCGTTGCCTGAAGACGGCGCAAGCGAACTGGCGACGCTCGGACAGGCGTTCAACCGCATGGCGACCGAAGTGCAGGATCTGTTGGCCAATCGCACCACGCTGCTGGCGGGGATTTCCCACGACCTGCGCACACCGATTGCGCGCATGCGCCTGGCGGTGGCCATGCTGCCACCCGAAACGGACACGCGACTTGTACGTCAGATCGAAGGCGATCTCGAACAGATGAATCAGATGATCGGCAGCTTTCTCGATCTGGCGCGCGGCATGCAGCACGAAGTCGCGCAGCCGGTCGACATTCGTACAGTGCTGGAGCGCGTACTCGAGGATGCGCGTCGAGGCGGCGGCCACGTCCATGCCGACTGGCCCGCCGAGCCGTGTGTTCGCCGGGTGGCGCAGCAGGCGCTGCAGCGCATCGTGGCCAATCTGGTGGAAAACGCCACGCGTTACGGACGCACGGGCCCTGCGCCTGCCGAAGTGACCATCAGCTGCCGGCTGGAAGGGGATCGGCTGCGCATCGATGTCATGGATCGAGGCCCGGGCATCGCTGCGGACCAGCTCGAAGCGGTGTTCCGTCCGTTTTACCGGTTGGAGCAGTCGCGCAATCTGGCGACTGGCGGCAGTGGGCTCGGGCTGGCCATTGCCCGCCAGCTGGCCACGCTGCATAACTGGACGATACGGCTGGCAGCACGCGAAGGGGGGGGGTTGACAGCCAGTCTGTGGCTCTAGACATCATGGTCGCCAGCCGGTAGCAGGTGGCCAGCCTCGATAACGCAGGTTGCACCACGAAGGTGCCGAGCTGCATACTGTACTTGTTAAGTTCAC
>JAJXUP010000178.1 GCA_021782795.1 Pseudomonadota bacterium
GCGCAGCAGACCGCGTGCACTGATACAACTTTTCACCTGACCATGCACCACCACGTTTTCCGCACTGAGGGTATCACCCACCATGCGACCGCTGCCGGCAATCTCCACGTCACCCTTGACGATGAGGTTGCCCCGCACTTCACCTTCCAGGCGCAGGTTGCCCGGGCAATCGACATTACCGTCGATGACACAGCCGCTGCCAATGAAGGTCAGGTTCGCATTCAGTTGCAGTCCGGACGATTTATGATCCGATTTCGATGAAGATTTGAACATGACAGGACTCCTATTCGACATAGGGATAAGGGTCGATCAGCACGCCATTCAGATAGACCGCGTAATGCAGGTGCGGTCCGGTAGAACGGCCGGTATTGCCCGACAGGCCAATGACCTGCCCGGCTTGCACGGCTTCACCGACATGCACGCGAATCTGCGACAGGTGTGCATAGGCCGTACGGTAACCATAACCGTGATCCACCACCACCAGATTGCCATTCGGCCCGGACAGGCCGGCGGTGATCACCGTGCCCGGCGCCGTGCTCCATACCGGGGACGCAAAAGGAGCAGCAAAATCCAGCCCCTTGTGGAATTCATAACTGTCTTCGCCAAACGGGTTGGCGCGTACACCGAAGCGCGAGGTGATGTCGGCAGTACGGGTAATCGGCCAGCCTTCCGGACGCGCCTGCAACTGCGCGAGCGCCACGCTCAGCTCGCCGATACGCGACTGCACCTGTTGCTGCATCGCGGAAAACGCCGCTTCACGACTCATCGGCCAGGCCACCCCACCCATCGCCGCTGGCGCTACGGTTTGACTGCGGCCAACCGCGGCTGCCGGTTCATGGTAACGGTCGGCAAGTTTGCGCACCTGGTTTTCGAGCATGCCCAGCTGATCGAGCATCGTCTGGTAACGTGTGGCCAGCACGCTGCGGCTATGGTTCAGCGCCGAGTTGTCTGCCTGCAGCACCTTCATCTGTTGCTCGACCACATCGGCATGGTCCAGCGCCTGACTGTTGACGGCATGGTACCATGCCGCCCAACCCAGGGTGACGAGCCATAACGTCAGCATGATTCCGAACGCCGTCAGCGCCCAGTGCAGATAATACAGATTGAAACGCAACGAAAAGGCGGCCTTGCCCGTGCGCAGGATGATCAGCTCGACATGGCGCGGGTGGCGACTTTCCGCCCCGTCCAGTCCAAGCCAGTCACGGATCGCCGCCCACCGCATCATGCGTCATCATCCTTTTCCAGCACGCGTTCCACGCTGATGAGTTTCTGCCCCTGATCGAGATTGATCAGTGTCACGCCCTGAGTGGCACGACCCAGTTCACGCACTTCGCGCACACGCGTGCGGATCAGTACCCCACCGTCGGTAATGAGCATGATCTCGTCATCGGGATCGACCAGTGTGGCCGCGACCACCTGGCCGTTACGCTTGGTGGTCTGAATGGCAATCATTCCCTGTGTCCCGCGGGCATGACGCGTGTATTCGGCTACGCTGGTGCGTTTGCCGAAGCCGTTTTCCGTGGCGGTGAGCACCGATTGCTGTTCGTTTTCCGCAACCAGCAGCGAAATGACTTTCTGGTCAGCGGCAAGCTTCATGCCGCGCACGCCACGTGCGCCACGTCCCATCGCGCGCACGTCATTTTCATCGAAACGCACGGCCTTGCCGGCGTTGGAAAACAGCATGACGTCGTGTTTTCCGTCAGTGAGCGCCACACCGACCAGGTAGTCATCCTTGTCGAGCCCCACCGCGATAATGCCGGCACGGCGCGGATTGGAAAATTCGGACAGCGCGGTTTTCTTCACGACGCCGCACGAAGTCGCCATGAAAATGTAGCGGCTGTCGACGAATTCGCGTACCGGCAGAATAGCGTTGATCTTCTCGTTTTCCGCCAGCGGCAGCAGATTGACGATCGGCTTGCCGCGCGCAGTGCGGCTACCCTGCGGCACTTCATACACCTTGAGCCAGTACACCCGCCCCATGTTGGAAAAGCACAGGATGTAATCGTGGCTGTTGGCGATGAACAGGCGATCGATGAAATCGTCATCCTTGGTCGGCATGGCCTGCTTGCCGCGCCCGCCGCGCTTCTGCGCGTGATAATCGTCGAGCGGCTGCGATTTCATGTAGCCACTGTGCGACAGCGTTACCACCATATCCTGCGGCGTGATCAGATCTTCCAGGCTCAGGTCCTGGGCGTTGGACACGATTTCGGAGCGTCGCGCATCGCCGAACTGCTGGCGGATCTGGCCGATTTCGTCGCGTATGATCTGTGTCACCCGTTCCGGACGGGCGAGAATGTCGAGCAGATCGGCAATCTTCGCCACGATCTCCTTGTATTCGCCCGTGATTTTTTCCTGTTCCAGCCCCGTCAGACGTTGCAAGCGCAAGTCGAGGATCGCCTGGGCCTGGACTTCCGACAAGCGGTAGCCACCTTCGACGAAACCGAAACTGGCGTCCACGCCATCCGGGCGGAACTGGCTGGCATCGGTCATCGCCCGCGCCAGCATGTCTTCCACCAGCGCCGAACGCCACGCACGCGCCATCAGTGACTGACGGGCATCGGGAGGTGTGGGCGCAGCCTTGATCAGCGCGATGATTTCGTCCACATTCGACAGCGCCACCGCAAGGCCTTCCAGCAGATGCCCCCGCTCACGCGCCTTGCGCAGCTCGAAACGCACGCGCCGGGTGACGACTTCGCGGCGGTGCCGCAGAAAGGCTTCCAGCATCTGTTTCAGGTTGAGCAGGCGCGGCTGGCCGTCGACCAGCGCCACCATGTTCATGCCGAAGCTGTCCTGCATCTGGGTGTGCTTGAACAGGTTGTTGAGCACCACTTCCGGTACTTCGCCACGGCGCAACTCGATGACCACGCGCATACCGGAACGGTCAGATTCGTCCCGCAGATCCGAAATGCCTTCGATGCGTTTGTCGCGGACCAGTTCGCCAATCTTGATCAGCAGGTTGGCCTTGTTCACCTGGTAGGGCAACTCGTCAATGATGATCGCCTGACGGTTACCGCCGCGGTCCAGATCTTCGAAATGGGTGCGCGCGCGGATCACCACCCGGCCACGACCGGTCAGATAGCCTTGCCGCACGCCGACCAGACCGTAGATGATGCCTGCGGTCGGAAAATCCGGTGCCTGCACCACATCGATCAGCGCCTCAAGACTGGTATTCGGATCGTCGAGCAGCGCCAGGCTCGCCTCGCACACATCGCCCAGATTGTGCGGCGGGATGTTGGTGGCCATGCCGACAGCGATGCCG
>JAJXUP010000041.1 GCA_021782795.1 Pseudomonadota bacterium
GATCTAGTCCTGGCAGCAGGAAATGGAACAGTGACCACAGTTCGCCCAGATGGTTTTCCATGGGGGTGCCCGTCAACGCGAGCCGATGGCGAGCGTGGATCTGGTGCACGATCTGGGTCGACAGGGCCTTGGGATTCTTGATGGCGTGCGCCTCGTCCAGAATCAGCAGGTGAAAACGCTGTGCCGTGAGAAATTCACGGTCGCGCGGCAGCAGCGGGTAGGTGGTGAGGATCAGGTCATATTCGCGGATCTGGTCGAAGTGCTGCTTGCGGTCGTTGCCGTGCAGCACCAGCACGCGCAGATCGGGGGCGAAGCGGGCGGCTTCGGCGCGCCAGTTGAACATCAGGCTGGTCGGGGCGACGACCAGACTGGGCAGGTCGGCGCGGCCGGAGTGCTTTTCCACCAGCAGGTGCGCGAGTGTCTGCAGCGTCTTGCCCAGGCCCATGTCGTCGGCCAGAATGCCGGCCAGACCGTATTCGCGCAGGAACTGCAGCCAGTCGAGCCCCTGTTGCTGGTAGCCGCGCAACGTGGCCGCCAGACCCGGGGGCGGTGGCACACTGGCGATACCGCTGAAGGAATGCAGCTTGCGCCCCAGTTCGATCAAACGCTCGCCGCCGAGCCAGCGCGGTTGGTCAATGGCCTCCAGTTCAGCGAGCCGCGAGGCGTGCAGCGCGTGCAGTTCCAGCTTGCCTTCGGCGTTGAAGCGCGTGCTGCTGTCGAACAGTTCGACCAGTACCGACAGGATGCCCTGCAAGCGGGCAAGCGGCAGTCCGAGCATGCGGCCGTCGGGGAGCATGCACACCAGTTTGCGATTGGGCTCGGTGTCTGGTCGGGTCAGTTCGCGGATCTGTTCCGGGGAATATTGCTGAAATGTCTGGCTCAGGATGGGCAGCAGGCTGATGCGTTCGCCGTCCACTTCGATGCCGAGATCGAGATCGAACCAGTCGCTGCCGGAAGGCTGGTCGATTTCAATGCTGAAATCGCCTTGCGCATCGGCAATCTGGTAAGGAAAGCCATCCTCGATGCGCACCTGCCAGCCGAGCTGACGCAATGCCGGGATATCGTCGATCATCAGCGTCAGCCAATCGGAAGTGTGCGCCAGACCGAATGCGGCATGCACGTCGCCGGTGGCGGCGAGCGCCGGATACAGCTGGTGAACCGGCAGCAGGTCGGTGCCGTCCAGCAATTGACGGAGCAGACGCTGCTCTTCGGACAGGTCGCGGCGCGCGACCGAGCGCGTCAGTCCGTTGCGCTGGCTGACCTGTTCGCCTGGCTGTCCATGCAATGTCGTCAGCCCGTGATAGGAGAATTCGACCTGCGCAACCGGGATGCGGTGGGTTTCGTTTTCGTCGCGGCGCTTCCAGTGTGCACCGAAATGCACCGGTAGTTCGCGCAGCACCAGGCGCGCCAGCGGTCGTGTGTCTTCGAGGTGATTGACCTGCAAGGACTGAGGCGTGGGCAGAGAGAATTCGGGCAGTTGGTGCTGCAGGTTGCCGGCGATGCCGGGCAGCAGGTCGTTGGGAATGCTTGGCGAACGCAGCAATGCGCTCGCCAGGGCATCCGGCAGGCCGGTGTGCAGTTCGCTGCACTGGCCGCTGTGCGTGTCGAGTCGCCATGGCGGTTCGACCAGCAGCAGGCGCTCGTGCGGCTGCAGTGCGATGCCAAGTTGCTGATTGTCGCGGTCGTCGGCAATCCAGTCGAGCTCGCAGTCGACGGGATCGGCAAGCGACAGCGGGGTGGTGTCGGGGTCTGTCCAGTAGGCGCGTCCGCTGGCGATCAGATCGCGTAGCAGTTCGCCGCTGCCGCTGCCGCTGATACCGGGCCATTCAGGAGCATGCGGGTGGCACTGCAGGATGCGGGCGCACAGCGTGCGGTCGATGCTGCTGGCGAGGCTGCCGCCACGTCCGAGTGCGATTTCGAAAAACTGGGTGTAGCGCATGGCCTTGCCCAGCGTGAGGTCTTTTTTGACCCGAGCACGCATCAGGCGTACGTCGAGTCCGTCATGCGGATTCGGACTCAGCACATAGAGCAACCGGTTGACCTCTTCGCTTTCCACGACAGGTTCGCGCAGGCGTTGCGCGATCTGCTGCACCTGATGCAGCCAGTTGCGCGCCGCCAGATCGCTGCCGCTGTTGCTGCCTGCCGGGGAGCCGGTGACGGCAGATGTTTCGGTCTGCTGTTGCTGCCTGTTGCAGGCTTGCGGTGGGTATTGCAGCGCATGCATGAGAACGGCAATGACATGTTTGCAGTTGCGGCCGATCGGACAGTCACACGAACCGTCAATGATCAGCTTGCCGTTGCGCAGGTTGAGCTGGATACGCTGCCGGTAAGGCAAGGGCCGGCTGCCGACGACTTCCGACAGCCAGACGTGCGGGTCATCCTCATAACGGATGTGGCGGATACGCTGCTGTTCGTGGATGGAACGTGCCCGTTCGAAAAATGCTGGCGGGAACGTGCTTTTCAGGTCGGTCAGGGTGTAATGGACGGACATGGCGGCGGTCATCCGAGCAGGGGTTTGAGATAACGGCCGGTCAGGCTGTGCGGGTGGCTGGCGACCTGTTCCGGCGTGCCGGCGATCAGGATGCGTCCGCCGTTTTCGCCACCCTCCGGACCGATGTCCACGATCCAGTCGGCAGTCTTGATGACATCGAGGTTGTGTTCGATGATGACCACGGTGTTGCCCTGCTGCGATAACCGTTGCAGCACCTCGAGCAGCAGGGCAATGTCATGGAAGTGCAGGCCGGTGGTCGGTTCGTCGAGAATGTACAGTGTGCGTCCGGTATCGCGTCGCGACAGTTCCAGTGACAGTTTGACACGCTGCGCTTCGCCGCCAGACAGCGTGGTGGCGGGCTGGCCGAGACGGATGTAGCCCAGTCCGACCTGCATCAGGGTGTTGAGCTTGCGCGCGATGGTCGGTACGGCACTGAAAAATGTCTGGGCATTTTCCACGGTCATGTCGAGGATGTCAGCGATCGAGTGGTCGCGGTAGCGGACTTCGAGCGTTTCGCGGTTGTAGCGCTTGCCCTGGCAGACGTCGCAGGTGACATAGACATCCGGCAGGAAGTGCATTTCCACCTTGACCACACCGTCGCCCTGACAGGCTTCGCAGCGCCCACCCTTGACGTTGAATGAGAACCGGCCCGGTTCGTAGCCGCGCTCGCGCGCTGCCGGTACGCCGGCGAACAGTTCACGGATCGGTGTGAACAGACCGGTGTAGGTGGCCGGATTTGATCGCGGCGTACGGCCGATCGGGCTTTGGTCGATGTTGATGACCTTGTCGAACAGGTCCTCACCCGACAGGCTGGCGAAGGGTTGTGGTTCGATCGATGAACCATTGAGGTGGCGGGCCATTGCCGCGTACAGGGTATCGTTGACCAGCGTTGATTTGCCCGAACCGGATACGCCGGTGACGCAGGTCATCAATCCTGCCGGTAGCGTCAGCGTGACGTGCTTGAGGTTGTTGCCGTGCGCGCCAGTCAGTACCAGTTGCCGCGCCGGGTCGGGCGGGCGGCGTGTGGCGGGCAACGCGATACGGCGACGGCCGGACAGGTAGGCACCGGTCAGCGATTCGGCAGAGGCCATGATGGCCTGGGTATCGCCGCTGGCGACCACACGGCCGCCGTGTACCCCGGCGCCAGGCCCCATGTCGACAATGAAATCCGCGCTGCGGATCGCGTCTTCATCATGTTCGACCACGATCACCGAGTTACCCAGGTCGCGCAGGCGGCGCAGGGTTTCGAGCAACCGGTTGTTGTCGTGCTGGTGCAGCCCGATGGAGGGTTCGTCGAGTACGTACATGACTCCGGTCAGTCCCGAGCCGATCTGCGACGCGAGGCGGATGCGCTGGGCCTCGCCACCGGACAGCGTTTCTGCCGAACGGTCGAGCGACAGGTAGTCGAGCCCGACATTGGTCAGGAAGTTCAGGCGATCGGTGATTTCGCGCACGATGCGTTCGGCGATGGTCTGTTTGTTGCCGGCAAGAGCAAGCGACTGGAAGAAGGCCAGGCTGTGTCGCAGCGGCAAGGCGGACAGCTGGTGCAGCGAGTGGCCGGCGACGAACACGTTGCGCGCTTCGATGCGCAGGCGCGCGCCGTTGCACTCCGGACAGGGCTGGCTGTTGAGGTAGCGTGCCAGTTCTTCGCGCAGTGCGCTCGATTCGGTTTCGCGGTAACGGCGCGCCAGTGTGGCCAGAATGCCTTCGAAACTGTGCATGCGCGCGCGACGTTCATCGGGGTACTGAAAGGCGAGGGTTTCCTTGCCGCTGCCGTGCAGCAGGACACGGTGCACCCCTTCCGGCAATTGTTCCCATGGGGCGTCGAGGTCGAAACCGTAATGGCGCGCCAGGCTTTGCAGCAAATGGAAATAGAACGGGTTGCGCCGGTCCCAGCCCTTGATTGCGCCGGCTGCAAGCGACAGGTGCGGAAAGGCGACGACCCGCGCGGGGTCGAAAAACGAAATGCTGCCCAGGCCGTCGCATTTCGGGCAGGCACCGGCCGGGTTGTTGAAAGAAAACAGGCGCGGTTCCAGTTCGGAGAGCGAATAATCGCAGACCGGGCAGGAAAAATGGGCGGAAAACAGGTGTTCTTCGCCGCTGTCGAGATCAACGGCCAGCGCGCGGCCGTTGGCGTGACGCAAGGCGGTTTCGAACGATTCCGCCAGCCGCTGTTGCATGTCGGGCCGGATGCGCAGGCGGTCGACCACCACCTCGACCGTGTGCTTGCGTTGCTTGTCGAGTGCCGGCACGGCGTCGATCTCGTACACGGTGCCATCGATGCGCACCCGCACGAATCCTTGTGCGCGCAGTTCGTCGAACAGTTCCTGCTGCGCACCCTTGCGGCCGCTGATGACCGGCGCGAGAATCATCAGACGCGATTCGGCCGGCAATGCGAGCACATGGTCGACCATTTGCGAAACCGTCTGTGCGGCCAGATCGAGCTGGTGTTGCGGACAGCGCGGCGTACCGACGCGCGCGAACAGCAGGCGCAGGTAATCATGGATTTCGGTGACAGTGCCGACGGTCGAGCGCGGGTTGTGACTGGCGGCCTTTTGCTCGATGGAAATGGCGGGCGATAAACCTTCGATCGAATCGACGTCGGGTTTTTCCATCAGTTGCAGAAACTGGCGCGCGTAAGCCGAGAGCGACTCGACATAGCGGCGTTGGCCTTCGGCGTACAGCGTGTCGAAAGCGAGCGACGATTTGCCGGAACCGGACAGGCCGGTAATGACCACCAGCTGGTGGCGCGGCAGGTCCAGATGGATGTCCTTCAGGTTGTGCGTGCGGGCACCGCGTATGCGTATGCTGTCCAAAGCGTTGACTCCGTGGCCGGCTAACCTGCTAATATACCGACTTTTACAGTGGTTCCCAAGCCTATGAAACAGAGTTCGGATATTTCTGAAAAAATGACGCCGGAAGAATCCCGCGCCAGCATGGGCCTGGCCAGCATTTTTGGTTTGCGCATGCTGGGCATGTTCCTGATTCTTCCGGTGTTTGCACTGTATGCGGCCCATCTTCCCGGTGGGCAGGATCGTACCCTGGTGGGCCTTGCGCTCGGTGCTTACGGCCTGACGCAAGCGCTGTTGCAACTGCCGTTCGGCATGGCATCCGATCACTTCGGCCGCAAGCGCATGATCTATCTCGGCCTCGCACTGTTCGCGTTGGGCAGTTTCATTGCCGCTGGCGCGACCAATATCGAAACCATCATCATCGGCCGGGTAGTCCAGGGTGCCGGTGCGATTTCCGCTGCCGTGACGGCGCTGCTGGCCGATTCGACGCGCGAGGAACACCGCACGCGTGCCATGGGCATGATCGGCGGCACCATCGGACTCACTTTCGCCGCGTCCCTGGTGATGGGGCCGGCCATGTACCAATTCATCGGTATGCCAGGCATCTTCGCGCTGACCGGCGTGCTGTCCATCGCGGCGATGGCGGTGGTCAAGTGGGTGGTTCCCGATCCACGTGCAAGTCATTTTCACAGCGATGCCGAAGCCAGTCCGGCCAAGCTGGGCGGCGTTCTGCGCAATACCCAGCTGCTGCGGCTCAATTTCGGCATTTTTTCGCTGCATTCGGCGCAGATGTCGATGTTCGTGGTGATCCCGTTCCTGCTGGAGCGCACCGGCCATCTGGACATCGACCACCACTGGGAAGTCTACCTGCCTGTGGTGGTGGTGGCTTTCATCCTGATGGTGCCGGCGATCATCTATGGCGAGAAACGCGCGAAACTCAAACAGGTGTTCGTGGCGGCCATTGCCCTGCTGCTGGCCGCGCAGATCGGCATGGCTGCCAGCATGCAGTCGTTCTGGGGCATTGTGGCCGCGCTGACGGCTTATTTCATCGCCTTCAACATCCTCGAAGCGACGCTGCCCTCGCTGATCTCAAAAATCGCGCCGACAGGCGCCAAAGGGACCGCGATGGGGGTGTACAATACCTCACAATCCATCGGTCTGTTTTTCGGTGGCGCAATGGGCGGCTGGCTGTCACAGCACTATGGGTATTCCGCAGTGTATGAATTTGCTGCCGGCATCATCGTGTTGTGGCTATTGGCTGCGATTGGCATGAAAGCCCCGCCGGCCGTCAAGACGCGCATGTTCCATCTTGGCGCCATCGACGATGCGCAGGCCCGGGCACTGGCCGCCGGGCTGCAGGCGATCGACGGCGTGTTCGAGGCCGGTGTGATTGCCGGCGAGCAGGTTGCCATCCTCAAGGTGGCGCAACGCGGCTGGGATGAGGCCTCCGCACAGAAATTACTGGAAGGATATACGCATGGCATCGGTCAATAAAGTCATCCTGATCGGCAACCTTGGCCGCGATCCGGAAACCCGCTACATGCCGAGTGGTGACGCGATGGTCAGCCTGACGCTGGCCACCACGGAAAACTGGAAGGACAAGAGCGGCGAAAAGCAGGAACGTACCGAATGGCACCGCGTGGTGATCTTCGGCAAACTGGCCGAAGTTGCGGGCGAATACCTGAAGAAAGGCTCGCCCGTCTACTTTGAAGGCAGTCTGCGCACGCGCAAGTGGACCAACAAGGAAGGCCAGGATCAGTACACCACCGAAATCGTTGCCGACAAGATGCAAATGCTTGGCGGACGTTCTGGTGGCGGCGCGGCGCGCATGGATGATGACATGCCGGGCGAAGCACCCGCGCGCAACAGTCGTCCGGCAGCCGCTTCCAGTCAGGGCGCGCCTGCGGGCAAACCTTCGGGTGGTTTTGATGACATGGATGACGATATTCCGTTCTAGAGGTTTACCTGAGAGGAAAAGTGTAAAATATTTCAAATAAAGCCTGGCTTATGCTGGGCTTTTTCTTTTCTGTAATAGCCCCCTGATTTGCATCACGTCATGCCGCTGTCGCAGCTTTGCGGGAATAGACCTGCGGTTCCTCAGATATCCACTCACGCCATAGCGGAGCCTGAAATGCAGAGATACCTTTCTTCCAGCACGTATATTGACTTCGATGTGCCTGAAGTCGGGTCTGCCGCCATGAGCATGGCAGCGAACGCCAGTTCCGAGCTGGAACTCGTGCGCATGTGCTTTGAGTTCGTCAGAGACGAAATTCATCACAGTTTGGATCACAAGCTCAATCCCGTGACCTGCAAGGCGTCGGATGTCTTGCGTCACAAGACCGGCTATTGCTATGCGAAGAGCCATCTACTGGCCGCACTACTCCGGGCCAACGGCATTCCGGCGGGCCTGTGCTATCAGCGACTATCTGTCGGCGATGGTGGAGCACCATACTGTTTGCACGGCCTGAATGCTGTTTATCTCGAAACCTTCGGTTGGTACCGGGTCGATGCCAGAGGAAACAGGCCTGGTGTAAACGCACGGTTTCATCCGCCCATAGAGAGTCTCGCCTTCAAAATCAGGGAACCACAAGAACGTGATCTGCCCGAAATCTGGGCTGAGCCACTTTCAGCGGTTGTTCAGGTGCTGGAACGTTACGATACCTATGACCAGGTGCTTGCCAACCTGCCCGACGTTGAGCTTGCGTTCTCCGGGCGTGGCTAAGCTGAAGCAGGCATGCGTCAACCATTTCGTATGGCACCTGGCATCGTGCGAATGAAACCCTGCCCATGATGGTCATCGCTGCTTCGCTGGAATGAGCACTGTTTCTGCCGTCAGGGACATGCGTCAGAATGTCCATTGGAAGCCGAGATAATAGGTGAATGGATTGATCACGCTGGCCGCATTGACGGCATAGAGCATGCCACCACGCCCGGCAGAAAACAGCAGGTGATGGTGTTCATTCAGGTCGTAGATGCCGCCCAGGTTGAAACCGCGGCTTGCAGCGCGCCCAATCATGCTGGATGTCTGGTGAAACAATTCTGCGCCCAGTGCGAGTGCATCCGTCACCTGATACTGAAGCAGCCATCCGGTGAACCAGAAATTCCGATTGCCGGGGCCTGGGTTGGTCCAGTAGCCGCCTCCGCCATAAGTTGTCCATTTACCGATATTCTTCTGCAGCCATATGGGCAGGAAAGTCTGCGCATAGCCCGCACCCAACCCGAGCCCGGCATTGCCGGTCGGAATTTCGAGCAGAGGGAAGGTGCCCATTTCAGGCCACCAATCGTTTTCTCCGGAGTTGACGAAGCGGTATTTGACACCCAGTTCGGTGTCGCCAAGGCCCGCCCGGGTGGGAGTCCCGGTAGCCGTGCCATACGCAATCGGCACGATGACATGTAACTGGATGTCAGGCGCCGCGCCATAATTGACTTCGAGTGCAGGACCGAAACCCGTTGCTGCCTGGTGGTCGACGGCGCCTGCTGAAAACGCATAGACTTCCCAGTGACCCGGATCGACGGGTTCCGGGTCATCCGTGATGAATGGCGGGCCGGCCAGGGCCAGGGGTGTCATGAGCAACAGGGTGCCGGCGGTAACGGCCTGTCTGACAATCTGTTCGGGTTGCATTATTGCTCCTCATGCCGCGCGTCAGAAGCCATCGCGCTGACAAGCGGATGGCGGATACAGGATTTTGAGCGGTTGGCCTCACCTTGCGGGTTCTGTACCGTCCATCCGGTGTGGCGATGCGGATCTGTTCTGACCGCGCACATCCGGATCTGCCATGATGGACTGGCGGCATCATAATCCAGTTTCGATATTGAACAAAGATATTGATGGCAGGTGTTGTCATGCATGGCGGCTTTTGTCGGTGGCGTCCGTCAGGCAGATGCCGGCGGAGGGCATGCCAGATACAAGACCGGGCGGGGTGGATTCCAGGAGGGACGCCCATGCTGCGCACCGCCGGCGGCGGACAGCGGAAGATTGACATGTTCCACATGTATTCTCGGGGAATCCATTCATCGGCATGTCGCGGCAGTGGCGTGCCATTGCCATGCGGTTACGGAAAGCAGCGTACGCGACGGGTCGCAAGCGGTAACGGAAGGTGCGAACATTGCTGACACACCGTTGTCAGTAGCCGTCACGTAACCTGTATCAACCGGATGTCCGGTTCTCGGGAAGGAAACCGCATGTCAGCAATATTGGTCACGATGCAATTCCGCTTGTACGAACACAAACCACGAACCGTCTGGCTGGAACTGAACCAACAGCTCGATGACTGGAGTAGCCGTCAGCCGGGATTCCGCTTTCGCAGCCTGTCCGAAACCGCGGACGGAAAATGGATACTCATCATCTGCTGGGGCAATGCCGAAGCAGCGCATGCCGCCGAGGAGCGGTTCCGCGAGGACATGGAGGATGCGGTGATACCATTTATCGACCCGGACAGTTATTGCAGCCATCGCAGTCGGGCGCACTCCATGCTGCAGGCGCAAGGATGAGACATGGTCAAAATCAGCATTTTGTATCCCGGTGGCACGCAGTTCGACATGGGGTATTACCTCGGTTCCCATATGCCGGTATCCATCCGTCTGCTGAGCGCAGGCAAAGGATATCGTGGCGTGTCGGTCGAGCGCGGACTGAACGGGGTTGAAGCGGGCTCGGCACCGCCGTTTGTGGCGATGTGCCATTACCTGTTTGATTCGGTGGACGATTTCATGGCGGCATTCATGCCGCATGCCGAGGAATTGCAGGGCGATATCCGCAATTACACGGACAGCGTGCCCATCATCCAGTTCAGCGAAGTCGCCCTGTATCATCGGGATCCGTCCGGCGCATCGTAAACATTCATGCGCAAATCGGAACGGTTGTTCAAACTGGTGACCCTGTTGCAGGGCCGGCGTACGGCAATGACTGCACAATCGTTGTCGGAGGAGCTTGGCGTGGCGGTGCGCACGGTGTATCGCGATATTCAGGCACTGACGATATCGGGCGTGCCGATCGATGGCGAGGCCGGCGTGGGCTACAGTCTGCGGCGTGGCTTCGATCTGCCGCCGCGCATGTTCGATTCGGAGGAAGTGACGGCCTTGCTGGTAGGCAGCCGCATGGTGCAGGCGTGGACGGACCCGGACCTGGCGCAGGCTGCCAAGACGGCCGAGGCCAAGATTCTGGCGATGCTGGAACCACCGATGCTGAATGGCGCATCACGGCTGCCGTACCGTATTCCGGCCTTTGTTCGTCCCGATAGCGTCGTGCACCGACAGTTGCGCCGAGCCTGCGAAAACCGGCAGAAAGTGAGCGTGCACTATCTGGACATGCAGCAGCGTGAATCGGTGCGAGTGCTGTGGCCGCTGGGCATGGTGGGCTGGGGCGATCACTGGACGCTGCTCGCCTGGTGTGAACATCGCGACGATTACCGCAATTTTCGCATTGATCGGGTGCAGACCCTGGATACGTTGGCTGAACATTATCCGTATCATCCCGAACGCAATCTGAATCACTACCTGACGCATATCGTCGGTCTGGAAGACAAGCAAAAACCGGGGTAGCCCATATACCGCGCGGGTGCGGCGCGGGCCGGCCGGCATCGACTCCGGTCGGTGTGGCGTTACGCCGCGAATTTGAGTATAGTCTTGTTACCAATTCCGGACCTGCCGCGTTCCGTTGGTGGTCGGCCGCAGGGCAGGACACGCTACGGCGGCGGGTGGCCACATGCCCCAGGCAAGATGACAGCAACCACTTTCCAACATACGGATATCGCAATCGATTCGGGAGACATGCGCAACGAGGCAGGGCAATTGCTCACGCTGAGCGTGTTGCTGGCCCAGGTGAATCGCCTGGTGAATCGCACTTATGATGAAGCGTCACTGCTGCAGGGTATCAGCGACCTGATTGCCTCGGCCTATACCGGCGTGCAACTGGGCTGCTTTGTGCGCATCAATGCGAACAACCAGCCAGGGAACCTGCTGACCGTCAGTGGCCAGGATGAGCGGGTGGTGGAGTTCGTCCGCTCGCTGGCCCATTCCGGGCTGGGCGTGTTCCCGCCGCTGCCCGGGCCAGTGCAGCCATCCTTCGATTGCCCGGTCGAGCTTGCCGAATTCCCCCCCGGTCTGCAGTCATTGATGAACAGGCTGGATATCCGCACCCGTACGGTGGTGCCGGTACTGCGCGCGGGTGAACCCTGGGCCGTGCTGTGGCTGCTGTGTTCCGATGCCGTGCCGCTGCTTCCTTCCGCGTGCAATATACTGGTCAACCTGGCAGAAGACCTGTCCAACGGCCTTGAACGCATGGATGCCAAGCGGCACCAGCTGTTGTTGCAGCAGGAACTGATCCGGGCGCGGAATTATCAGCACGCACTGTTTCAGCACAATGCCGCGGGAATCCTGATCGTCGATCGCGAGCGCATGATCATGGATGTCAACCCGGCCCTGTGCGCCATGCTCAAGTTTTCGCCTGCCGACTTGCTGGGGAAATCTGTGGTGTGCATCCACTTCAGTCATGCCACCTACCTCAATTTTCAGGGCAAGTTCAACGAAGCGCTGCATTCGACCGGAACGGTGCAGACCGAATACCAGTTTCGCCGTCAGGACGGCACCACGCTGTGGGCGAAGATTCTTGGCGCCAAGATCAACCTGTCTGATGGCAACCCCGGGGTGCTGTGGAGCATCGTCGATACCTCGGATTTGCACGACGCGCAGGAAAAGCTGGGCCATCAAGCCATGCACGACATGCTGACCGGCCTGCCCAACCGGCGTTCGCTCGATGTAGCCATCGAGCAGTCCATGGCTATCGCCACGCGTCAGGGGTGGCTGCTTGCGGTGATGATGCTCGACCTCGACAATTTCAAGCCGATCAACGACACTTACGGCCATGATGCGGGCGACGAGGTGTTGCGCATCATCGCCCAGCGCCTCAAACAGACATTGCGGCGTTCCGATTTCGTGGCACGGCTGGGGGGCGATGAATTCGTCCTGTTGCTCGGGGGGTCGACCCGCGTCGAGGAGTTCGAGCCCATTTTCGCCAAGCTCGAACAGACAGTCTGCCTGCCGATCGCGCTAAATGATGGCGTAACGGTGCATGTCGGGCTGAGTGCCGGCGTGGGATTGTATCCGCTGCACGAAGCCCGCAATGCCGATGTGCTGCTGCGTTATGCCGACCAGTCGTTGTATGCCAGCAAGGAACATAAACGAACGCGTTCGCGTTACTGGGTGCTGCATGGCGATCCGGTCAGGTTGCGCCAGAGCCCGGCGCAACGCATGCTGGAACAGCATGGCGTGGAAGTCTGGTATCAGCCGGTCATGGACAGCATACGTGGCGAGGTGGTCGGCATCGAGGCGCTGGCGCGATTGCGGGACGAGGCAGGCCGGCTGTGGCACCCGGGAGATTTCTTGCCACAACTGCAGTCGGCGGATTTCCTCAGGCTGACCTGCATGGTCTTCGACCATGCGCTGGCCGACCTGGCCGAGCTCGACCGGTACGGACAGTCGCTTTGGCTGTCGGTCAACCTGCATCCGCACTCGGTGTCCGAAGAATGCGTCGCCTGCCTGCTCGACAAGATCAGTCAGGGGCCGATCGATCCTGCGCGCATCACGCTCGAAATCATGGAAGGCAGCAATTTCCAGGAACAGGAGATGGCGTTGCGCCACCTGCTTGCGCTGCGGGATCAGGGGGTACACCTGGCCCTCGACGATGTCGGCATTGCGTATTCCTCGTTGCAGCGCATCCAGGAATTGCCGATCGACAAAATCAAGCTTGATCAGTCTTTTGTACGCACACTTCGCGAACGGCCGCAGGACATGCATTTCATCCGTTCGATCCAGGAACTGGCGACAGGGCTGGGCATCGCATTGATCGTCGAAGGGGTGGAGACCGTTGAGATTCTCGATGCGGTGCGCATGATCGGCGTGAACTACGTGCAGGGATATGTGGTCGCCCAGCCGATGCCGTTTGCCGAACTGGTCGAGCATTTCAGGCACCCGCTGCGGCTGCCGCGACATGACTGGCCAGACAGTCTGCTGGGCCTGTATGCGATGCAGTTTGTCCATCATACCAGCGTCATCCGGGTGATTCGCCAGCATCCGCAGTTGATCGACCTGCAGACGCTGGCTGATCCGCGGGCTTGCCCCATTCACGCGGCCTTGCTCAAGATTGGTATCGGCGAGGATGAGGATCTGCACCATTGGCACAACGAATACCATGCAGCCTTTGCTGCCTGCATGAGCCAAAGCAGCCCCCTCGATTGCAGCCGGGTAGAGCAGGCGCAGAACCGGATTGACGAGGGCATTCTGTCCGCGTTGCAGCTTGCAGGCTGAAGCGTCGGGGGGGGCAGCGGTGGAATGTGGTCAGCGTGACATCGTGCTGTTGCGACCGGACAGGTAGATCCAGGCAGCAAATGCTGCGAGCAACCCCGAGGTGGCGCCGACAGCCAGGGCGATGCGTGGGCCGTACTGGTCGGCAACCCAGCCGACCAGAGGCGCTCCGAGCGGAGTGCAGCCCATGGTGATGGCGAACAGGATGGCGACGACGCGACCGCGCATGGCAGGCTCGCTGGACAGTTGCACCAGACTGTTGGTCGATGTGGTGAAGGTTTGTGTCGCGATGCCGACGCCGATCAGTGCGAAGCCGAAACCGGTCAGGTTGGGCATGATGGCGGCCAGAGCCATGGTCGCGCCGAAACCGAGCGCGGCAATGAGCAGGATATTGAGACTCAGTCGGGTGCGGCTGGCCGACAGCAGGGCGCCGATGACCGAACCGATGGCCATGACCGAAGTCAGCACGCCGTATTCGCGGGCACCGGCATGAAATGCGGCGACATCCATGGTGGCGATGAAAATCGGGAAATTGATGCCAAAGGTGCTGATGAGGAACATCATCAGCAGGGCCAGTTTGAGATCAGGGCGTCTGGCGACATAGCGGAAACCTTCGAGCAGTTGCCCGCCGGTCCGTGGCGGACGGGCGGAAGCGTGCAGCGTCTCCTGGCGCAGCATCAGCAGCGAGGCCAGCACCGCGAGGAAGGATGCGGCGTTGATCAGAAAGGCCCAGCCAACGCCGAAGACGTGAATGATGAATCCGGCCACGGCTGGCCCAAGCATGCTGGCTGCATTGAATGAAGTCGAGTTGAGCGCGACGGCATTCGGCAGATCCGCCTCGCCTACCAGGTCGGACACGAACGCCTGCCGTGCCGGAGTGTCGAATGAGGAGACGCAACCGAGCAGCAAGGCCAACAGGTAGACATGACCGAGCCGGACCGAGCCGGTGAGGGTCAGTACCCCGAGCGCCAGCGCCAGCAGGCCGGAAGCCGTCTGGGTAACAAACAGCAGTTTGCGGCGGTCAAAGTGGTCGGCTGCCAGTCCTGTTACCGGCAACAGCAAAATCTGCGGTCCGAATTGCAAGGACATGATGATGCCGACGGCGGTGGCATTGTGGTGCGTCAGCTCGGTCAGCACCAGCCAGTCCTGTGCGGTGCGCTGCATCCAGGTGCCGATGTTCGAAATCAGTGCGCCGATGGCCCAGGTACGGTAATTGTACTGTTTCAGTGAGCGGAAAGTGTTTTTCATGTCTGATGGCCGGTTATGCGCCGGCTGGTGGGCTGCCCGGTCCCGCCGCACAGGACTGCATTGCAGTCAGGGAGCAGTGCAGGCGGTTTCCGCAGCGGTCTGACACGTTAGCGGCTGTCGAGCAGACCGATGATTTCGGATGAAGTTCCAGTCTCGCCCAGACGCGGAAAAATGCGTCCGATGCTGTTTTCGTGAGCTTCCAGGGAACGGTCGGTCATGGCATCGACTGCCAGCGTCACGTTGAATCC
>JAJXUP010000179.1 GCA_021782795.1 Pseudomonadota bacterium
GGCTGCCGGAACGGCTGCCGCAGTTGTTCATGGCGCTCACCAAATAAAAAACAAGCCGGGTTCCCCCGGGACCAACGTGCTTTTCAATTCTTACGCGTTTCTTTTTCTTTTCCTGCCAGTCGCGTTTCTGGGATTTTTCCAGATTGGCCGCTACAGCCGGCCGCTTGCTGCATTGTGGCTGTTTGCGGCGTCGCTGTTTTTCTATGGCTGGTGGAACCCTGCCTATGTCGGGCTGTTGCTCGGTTCCATCTTCTTCAATTACGCGATCGGCATGGCGCTATCCAGAGAGCATGGCCGGGGCAATGGCCGGCGTTTGAAGTGGATCCTGGGGCTGGGAATCGCCGCTGACCTGTGCCTGCTGGGGTATTTCAAATACGCCAACTTCTTTGTTGAAAATGCCAACGCCGCCTTGGGCATGGGCTGGCAGATCGCCCCCATCATCCTGCCGCTGGGCATCTCTTTTTTCACCTTCACCCAGATTGCGTTTCTGGTGGATGCCTATCGCGGCGAGGTGAAGGAAGCCAACTTCATCCACTATGGACTGTTCGTCACCTACTTCCCCCACCTGATCGCCGGGCCGGTGCTGCACCACAAGGAAATGATGCCGCAGTTCGCCCTCCCGGCCACTTATCGGGTGCATTGGGAAAACCTGTCGGTCGGACTGACCCTCTTCAGCATCGGCCTGTTCAAGAAGGTGGTGCTGGCCGATGGCAGCGTCCCTTTTGCGAACCCCGTGTTTGCAACGGCCGCGGCGGGCGGCACGGTCACACTCCTGGAAGCCTGGGGCGGGGCATTGGCCTATACCTTCCAGCTTTATTTCGACTTTTCCGGATATTCCGACATGGCGATCGGCCTGTCACGCCTGTTCGGCGTAACGCTGCCGCTCAACTTCAACTCGCCTTACAAGGCCGTCAACATCATCGAATTCTGGCGGCGCTGGCACATGACCCTGTCGCGCTTCCTGCGTGACTACCTCTACTTTCCGCTGGGCGGCAACCGCAAGGGTCGGGCACGACGCTACCTCAACCTCATGGTCACCATGCTGCTGGGCGGCCTGTGGCATGGTGCCGGCTGGACCTTCGTGATCTGGGGCGCATTGCACGGCCTCTACCTCGTCATCAACCATGGGTGGCATCGCGTTCGGCAGGCAATGGGGCACGACCTGAAGCGCAGCACCCGGCTGGGAAGGTTCGTCGGCATGAGCCTGACCTTTCTTGTCGTGGTCATTGGCTGGGTGTTCTTCCGTGCCGAAAATCCGGGTGCCGCGCTCGCGATCCTGAGCGGCATGGCCGGCCTGAATGGCACCCTCCCCGAGAGCGGCGCTCACACGGATTTTGGATGGGTTGTCGCGCTGTGGGCGCTCGCCTGGCTGGGGCCCAACAGCCAGCAGATCATGGCGGCGTTCAGGCCGGCCCTGGAGGACGTGCGCTATAGCGGCAGGCTGCGCTGGCGGCCGAACGTGCCTTGGCTGCTCTGCATTGCCGCCGGCTTGCTGTACGCGGTAACGGAAATGGGGAAGGTCAGTGAGTTCCTGTACTTCCAGTTCTAGGGTGCATCGCCGTTTCGCCCTCGGGCTCCTCGCCCTGGTGCTGGTTCCGGTGACGGTGCTGTTCGGCTTGAACCTGTATCTGCAGCCCCTGTCGGGCGACCTGACCCGCGTGGGTTCCTACGCGGAGAACGACTTCGGCTGGAACAAGCCGCAGCTTGAGTTCCAGCAAGCGCTGTTTGCACGGGGCCCCTACGATCGTCCTTACGACGTGGTGGTTCTGGGCGATTCTTTTTCCCTGCAAGCGCCCCGGCTGGCTTGGCAGAACTACCTGGTGGCGGCCAAAAGCTGGTCGGTGATCACGCTGGATATCAACGAAACCAGCCTGACGAAGGTGCTCAATAATCCCGTCTTCCAGAAATCACCCCCGCGGGTTTTCATTCTGGAAACCGTCGAGCGTGAACTCCCCCGCCGGATAAAAAGCGAGCAGTCTTGCGAAGAAAAAGCCTTGCCCGATTCGCACGCTGCCGCGGCCGCTTCCTTGCCGGATGCCGTCACCATTCATGAGCGTGACCTCCGGGGGCTGGCAAAACCGGTCGAACGCGATACCGCCTCGCGGGACATCAAGCTGGGATATGTCAGGGACTATCTCTGGAGAGGCCTGCTGCGGGCGCTGTTCGGAAAAGCGCGCGTCGATGCGGAAACCGTGGCGCTGAGCCGCAATGCGCCGTTTTCCAGTTCGACCAGGGATGCGATGCTGGTTTACAAGAAGGACTTCCGCAAGGCGCAATGGTGGCGCGAAATGGGTGTGCCGCAAATAAGCTGCCGGATCGACAGGATGCGCAGGCAGCTCGAGGCAAATGGGCGCACCCGGTTTGTGCTCATGGTGGCGCCCGACAAGCTGACAGCCTATGCGGATTTCCTGCGCGACAAGGATCTGCGCAATCTGAGCGCCCTGCCGGAACTGTCCCGCGAGCTCCCCGAAGTCATGCCGCGACTGGATGGTGCGCTGACCGCCGCCATCCGAAAGGGTGAGCAGGACGTCTACCTGCCGGATGATACGCATTGGGGTTCGAGCGGTTACCGGATCGCTGCCGAAACACTGCTTTCCTTCCTTCAACAGCCATCACCTGGCAATTTCTGACATCGTCCTCGTCGACGGCCGCTACCCTGTCATCGATCACGTCGGGCGCTCACCAAATAGACCGGTTCACGCCTGCCACACTCCGTACCCGGCTTCACGGAAATCGATCGCCAGTTCCACTTCCAGTTCGCACGCGTGGTCATACGACAGCGGGTTGTACAGCTCGTACAGCTCGGGCAACAAGCGCAGGCCGAATTGCTTGGCGAAGCGATTCGACTGGATGCCGGCCTTGTGCTTGTCGAAACGCACGTCTGGATCCAGTCCCGTCATGCCGACGTAAACGCACGGCCTGCCCTCGACGTAACCGGGGTTGGCTTTCCTGAACCGGCCTTCGTATAGAACGTCTTTCGACAGTTCGATCACGTAGACGTGATAGTGGTCCCGGCGTCCCATGGTCCGCGCGGCCTACGCGCCGGAAGCACCGGCCTCGCGGTAGGTGCGCTTGCCGTCACGCTTCGCCGCGTAAAGCGCCGCGTCGGCTCGCTTGAGCAGATCATTCAGCGTTTCATTGCCGGCGCAGCACATGGCGATCCCCACCGACGCCCCGATGTGCGCAGTCCCTCCTGCGGCAAGCAGTATG
>JAJXUP010000180.1 GCA_021782795.1 Pseudomonadota bacterium
GCTGGTGCTGCTCTACCGGCAGGAAACCGCCGATGATCTGCTGGAGCATGCCTTGCCTGACGGCCAGCCGCGCGCTGCGCAGAAATGGGACGCGCGCACCTATGGCACCGGCGCACAGATCCTGCGTGATCTGGGTGTGGGAAAGATGCGTCTGCTGGCAGCGCGGCGCAGGATGCCTTCGCTGGCCGGTTTCGGCCTGGAAGTGCTTGAATACGATGAGACCCACGGCTGACATGCCGCAACGCAAGGAAAATGACATGGCCCGTTATGACGGAATCCACGAAATCGAACCCGTGCTGGATGGCAGCGGGCTGCGCATCGCGCTGGTGATGAGCCGTTTCAACCACGATATCGGCGATGCGTTGCTGGCCGCCTGCGTGCACGCACTGGACACGCATGGCGTCCGCAGCGAAGATACGCTGCTGCTGACCGTGCCCGGGGCGCTGGAAATTCCGCTCGCGGCGCGCAAGCTGGCGCTCAGTGGCCGTTTTGACGCCGTGGTCGCGCTGGGCGCAGTGGTGCGCGGTGATACGTATCATTTCGAGGTGGTGTCCAATGAAATGGCCAGCGGCATTACGCGGGTGCAGCTCGATACCGGCGTTCCCGTGGCCAATGCCGTGTTGACGACCGATACCGACGAGCAGGCGCATGCGCGTACTGCGGTCAAGGGAGCGGAAGCCGCTGCCTGCGCCATCGAGATGGCCAACCTGATGAGGATGGTATGAGCAACCCCCGCCACCATGCGCGCGAGCTGGCCGTGCAAGGCATTTATCAGTGGCTGCTCAACCGTCAGCCGGTGACGCAGCTGATTGCGCAGTTGCCGGCTGTTGCGGATGATGATGCCGAAGCATTCGACGAGCCGCTGTACCATGCCCTGCTGCATGGCATCGTGGCGCATGCCGACGAGCTTGATGCCCAGCTCGCACGTTTCGTCGACCGGCCAGTGACCGCCCTGAGTCCGGTGGAACACGCCGTCCTGCTGCTGGGCGCGGAAGAACTGGCACACCACCCGCAAGTGCCGTACCGTGTGGCGATCAACGAGGCCGTCGAACTTGCCAAGACGTTCGGCGGTACGGACGGCCACAAGTACGTCAACGGCGTGATGGACCGGCTGGCGGTCGCGCTGCGCGGTGCGGAAGCAGGTAGCCGCGCCCGGCGCGGTTGACACGGCGGCAGGACGGATGATGGTGGCCGGAACGGAATTTTCGCTGATCCGGCATTATTTTTTGCGGCCGGCGCACAGCGCCGTGCTCGGCATGGGTGACGATGCTGCGCTGTTGCAGCCGTCTGCCGGCCAGTTGCTCGCCGTATCCACCGATACGCTGGTCAGCGGTGTACATTTTTTTGCTGATGCCGATGCGCGTTTGCTGGGCTGGAAAGCGCTGGCGGTCAATCTGTCCGATCTGGCCGCCATGGGAGCGGTACCGCGTTGGGCCACGCTTGCGCTGACCCTGCCGGCCATCGACGAAGGCTGGTTATCTGCCTTTGCCGCTGGCTGGCACGAGTGTGCGCAACAGGCCGGTATCGATCTGATTGGCGGCGATACCACGCAGGGACCCCTGACACTGACAGTCACCGTGCTGGGTGAAGTGCCGGCTGGACAGGCCTTGCGGCGTGATGCGGCGTGTGCCGGTGACGACATCTGGGTATCGGGCACGCTGGGTGATGCCGCGCTGGCGCTGGCGGTGTTGCAGGACCGGCTGCAGGCCGATCTGGCAGACCGGGCCGTGCTGACCGGCCGGTTGCATCAGCCGCAGGCGCGGCTGACGCTTGGCGTGGCGTTGCGCGGTCTGGCGCATGCTGCGATCGACATATCCGACGGATTGCTCGCCGATCTCGGCCATATCCTCGAGCGTTCCGGAGTGGGGGCAACCATCGAATTTGCGCATGTACCGGTCAGCCCGGCTGCGGCGCGTTTTGCGTTACACCCGCTGTATGCCGGCTGCGTTCTGGCCGGGGGGGACGATTATGAACTGTGTTTTACCGCGCCAGCCGCTGCGGCCACGACGATTGAAGCCCTGAGCGGTCGGCTGGGAGTGGCGTTGAAGCGCATCGGTCGCATCGAAGTGCAGCCGGGGCTGCGTGTGCTCGACGCGGCAGGCAGGACCATGCAGACCGGACGGATGGGATATGAGCATTTTGCAGCCTGACTGGCGGTTTCTGCGGCAACATCCGGCGCACATGATTGCGCTCGGGCTGGGCAGCGGGCTGTCGCCGGTGGCGCCTGGTACGGCGGGCACCTTGATGGCGGTCCCGTTGTACGCGGCACTGGCTGCACTGCTGCCGCCTGCCGGACTGTGGCTGGTCATTGCGCTGTCCCTGCCGTTCGGGGTGTGGGCCTGTGGCGTGGCCGGTCGCCATCTGGGCGAGATCGACCATGGGTCGATCGTGTGGGACGAGATTGTCGCTTTCTGGCTGGTTCTGGCCTGCATCCCCTGGCGCATCGCTCCGGTGGTGGCGGCATTTGTGCTGTTTCGCCTGTTCGATGTGTGGAAACCGTTTCCCATCGGCTGGCTGGACCGGCATATTCATACCCCGCTGGGTGTGATGCTCGATGACTTGCTGGCCGCAGGATATGCGCTGGCGATACTGGAAGGGGGGATGCGATGGCTGCAGTGATCCCCGGGCGGCGCCCGGACGATGCCGAACTGTTTGCCCTGGCGCAGCAGTTGGGCGAGGTGCTGAAGTCGAAATCGTTGATATTGACGACCGCAGAATCGTGTACCGGTGGCTGGATCGGCAAGGTCATCACGGCGGTTCCAGGCAGTTCGGCGTGGTACGAGGGCGGTTTCATCACCTATACCAACACCGCCAAGATATCCCAGCTGGATGTGCGCCCCGAAACGCTTGCGTCATACGGCGCGGTTTCGGAGCCGGTGGTGCGTGAAATGGCGCAGGGTGCGCTGCAATGTGCCCAGGCGCAAATCGCGGTCGCGGTTTCCGGCATTGCCGGGCCGGGCGGCGGCACGCCGGAGAAGCCGGTCGGAACCGTTTGCCTGGGTTGGATGCAGGTGGCAGGAACGCAGCGTGAACGCACGTTTCGTTTTGACGGCGACCGCGAAGCGGTGCGCGCTCAGGCGGTGGCCGCAGCATTGCGCGGTCTGCTTGAGTTGCTGGCAGACTGACAGTAGTATCTCAATACTTGATAATCGGAGTGACACATGGATGAAAACCGCAGCAAGGCGCTGGCGGCAGCCCTGGCGC
>JAJXUP010000181.1 GCA_021782795.1 Pseudomonadota bacterium
TTTTCAGCGATGCAGGCGATTTTGTCGCGGCGATGTTGGGCTGCTCTTCGCATGCGCTTCGCCACGTTCCGAGCGAACGGTGGCGATGACGCACGCGGGCCACATCCAGATGGCGACGATCAGAACCCGTGACCCGTTTCCGGGGCTTACGATGGCGTCGCCACCGCTTTGCGGCCGGTTGTCGGTGCGGGGTGTGCCGGTACGTTCGGCGCCGAGGCAGCGCCACTCATGCCATCGGCCATCTCCTGTGATCGCGCGGCCTTCTCGGCCTGGCGGGTCATCACGATGATGCTGATACGACGATTGATCGGATCGCCGGGATTCGCCTTGTCGAACGGCACCGAGGCCGCCAGGCCGACCACCCGGGCAACCTTGCCGGCCTGCAGGCCACCGGCAATCAACGCCCGTCGCGCCGCGTTGGCGCGATCCGCCGACAGCTCCCAGTTGCTGTAGTCGTGCGTGCCGCTGTACGGTGCATCATCGGTGTGGCCCGCAATGCTGATCATGTTCGGCACGCTGTTGATGGATGCGCCAAGCTCGCCAAGAATCTTCACGGTATACGGCTTGAGTTTGGCGCTGCCCAGATCGAACATCGGACGGTTGAGCTTGTCGACAATCTGGATGCGCAGGCCTTCCGGAGTGATGTCGAGCAGCAACTGATCCTTGAACGGTGCCAGCGCCTGACTGCTCTGGATCGCGGCGTTCAGGTTTTTCATCAGTTCTTCCAGGCGCGCCTTCTCCTGCTTGCGTGCCAGTGCTTCGGCCGCCTTGACATCCTTCTTGACGATCGGAGCGCCGTGCTTGTCCTTGCCGGGACCATGGGACAGATCCATCGCCCCGCCAAGCTGGATCATGCTGTCACTGGCACCGCCTGGCCCGAATTGCCCGGGTGGCGCGATCGTCGCCGTACCCGGCGTCATGCTGGGATTCTTGAAGTATTCGGAAATTGCTGCGCGCTGCTCGCGCGTGCCCACGCCGAGCAGCCACATCACCAGGAAAAACGCCATCATCGCGGTGACGAAGTCAGCGTAGGCCACTTTCCATGCCCCGCCGTGGTGGCCGTGCTTTTGCCGCTTTTTCCGACGCACAATGATCAGCGGCTGAAAATTCTGCTCGCTCACTGGCGCGCTCCGGCGCGCGAACCCTTGAGGTGATCTTCCAGATTCTGGAAACTGGGCCGCGATTGCGCCGACAGCGACTTGCGCGCAAATTCAATCGCCACCTTGGGGTTGTAACCGCGCAGGCTGGCCATCAGCGCCACCTTGACGCACTCGAACGCCTTGCCATCTTCCTGCACGCGGTTCTCCATCGCCGCCGCCAGCGGGCCGAGGAAGCCGTAACACAACAGGATGCCCAGGAAGGTGCCTACCAGCGCACCGGCAATGTGCTCGCCAATCCGGGACGTGTCACCCCCCAACTGCGACATGGTCGTCACGATGCCGAGTACCGCGGCGACGATACCGAAACCCGGCAGGGCGTCAGCCATCTTGGCCACCGCCTGCGACGGTGCCTCCGCCTCAAGATGGTGCGTCTCCAGTTCCAATTCGAGCAGCTGCTCCAGCTCATGCGGATTCATGCTGCCGCCAACGATCAGTCGCAGGCAATCGGTGATGAACTCGATCAGGTGATGCTCGGCCAGCAACCGCGGATAGGCAGAAAAAACCGGGCTGGATTCAGGCTCCTCGATATGCGGTTCGAGCCCGAGAATCCCCTCCTTGCGCATCACGCCAAAGATGTCGTAGAGCAACGCGAGCAGGTCGACATAGTCGTCTTTCCTGTAGGTGGGCCCCTTGATGAGGCCAGCCACTTCGCGCAGTGACGCCTTCACAACCTTGCTCGGATTGGCGGTGAGGAACGCGCCCACTGCACCACCACCGATGATGAGCAACTCGTAAGGCTGCCACAGCGCGAGCAACTGCCCGTGGGACAGTACATAGCCGCCCAGCACGCTTACCAGCACCACCAACGAACCGATCAAGACCAGCATGCTGACTCCCGCGTGAAATCCGATACCTCCCTACCCTGGGATATCGGCTGGGAGGCACGAACATTTAGCGTTCAAACGGAATACAAAACGGCCTGAACCTGCCCACGGCAAATGCCGACGCATCGGCAAACCGCCCGGATTCGCAGGAGTGGCCTGGCACCGAAGCACTCAAGGCATGCACATGCCAGCGCGCTGGCTGGGGCGACGGTCAGTGTCGGGTTCGGGAACCGGCGGTGCCAAAGTTTGAGCGGCAGCTGACTGGAGCCTGCACGTTACCTCGCCGGTGCTGCGCCGGAATGCTCTGCTCGCTGCTCCGGGATGGCGCGCAGCGGCTGGTCAGTTTCCGGCTTTCCGTTCGCACTTGCATAGACCTGATCGGCCCACTGCGTGGCTTCCAGATAGATCGTGGCCATCCGCTGGATGCGTTGCGGTTGCATGTTCTGGCTGGTCAGCTTGCCAGCCTCCCACGCGAGGACCTGTTCCAGCACGGAGGCGAGCGGGCCGCCTCGACCGGTCAGTGCGTCGCTGATTTCAGGCACCAGCCGCAGGTGGGCCAGCAGAAATTCCATCGGTGCGCACATCAGCGTATCGAGCAGGGAAAACAGGCCGACGGTGAAGGCCATTTCCTTCTGCGTGTTGGGCATGCCGGCTGCCAGTTTTTCGCACATCTGGGCGCGAATCAGTGCGGCGCGCAGCAGCTCTGGCGGGCGATCGTCCATGCTGCACAACGACATGGTGTCGATCCAGTTGCGCATGCGCGTGACGCCGAAGAAGATCGCCGCCTGCTGCACCGAGTTCAATTGCCGCGGCAAGGCGAAATAGGCCGAATTGACGCAGCTCAGCAGCTTGTAGCTGAGCACCGCATCATCGCGAATGATATTGCCCAGTTCCACCGGCCCGGGATTGGTCTCCTGCAGGGTGCGCATCAACCGCAGCATGCTCAGCCGGTTGGCGGTCAATACCGGTACCGCCATCGGCTGGGGGATCAACAGGTAGCGCCCCTGGATCGCCTGCAGCGGCAGTTCCACGCAGCGTTGGCAGGTGACGTGATCATTGACCTGGCCGGCGATCACCCAGATGCCGCGGGCGTGCAGCTGCTCGGTGCGTTGCTGCAGGGTTTCCGGTGCGAGCAGGCTGGCGTCCAGTCGCACGAACTGCACGAGGTGCAGCAGGCTCTCGATGGCCATACTGCCGTCCAGATCCAG
>JAJXUP010000042.1 GCA_021782795.1 Pseudomonadota bacterium
CGGTCGCTGCCGTTGATCAGCACCATCGGTTCGGCGCGCACCTGTCCCTGCACACCAGTCACGCCACGGGCCTGTTTCGGACACAGGCTGAATGAGTAACGCAGACAGTGGCGTGTGATCATGAGCGAGACCTCGCCGGTTTCTTCGTGCGCTTCGAATGCGGCGGCGATGAGCCTGACCCCATGTTTTTCATAAAAGCGGCGCGCTGCCTGGTTGTAGACGTTGGCCAGGTAACTTAGCGTGCTTTCCGGGTAGTGCGGCGGCGGCACACGTTCCGCGCGGCGCGTGCCCCGGGGGCGGGCCGCACGGCGCACCGCTTCCAGGGCATCGATGGCAGTGCGTCGCAGCCGGTTGGTGGTCGAAGCCGGGACGAACCATGGCTGGTGCCAGTCGATGTCCAGCGTGCGCAGGCTGAAATCGCTCTGGCCGAAGCGGTCGAGCTGATTGCGCAGGGACTGTTCCGCCCGGGCGGGATCGCGCGATGGCTGTCGGTCACAGGCGAGCGAGGCTTGCGCACTGTAGCCGTCGTCATCAGTCAGTGTGAGGGTGAACCCGTCATCCGTTTCGCGCAACTTTCCCCGCACACCGATGCGACGTTCCGCGGATGCGTGTTCCAATGCCTGTTCCCAGACCTGGTCGTGGTTGCGTGAAACCGTCAGCCCTGGCTTGAGGCCCGGCAGGCATTGCGTTGCCTCGTTGGGTTCCACCCGCCAGATTCCATCACCAAGCGCATGGGCCCGGTTGACGCGCATGCCGACGGTGTCGCGTTTATGTAGCCAGGTCAGGCCGTCGCCGTTGGCCAGCGCTGCGCTGCAGGCCAGTTCGATCCAGTCGGAACCGAAACGTACCACGGTGCCAACCGGTGTGCCGGTGAACGCCGGGGTGTCAAATGCGCCGATATCAGACTGCCGCCCGTTGGCGAAATAATCGGTCGAACCGCGATGGAAGCTGTGGTCTGGATCGGGAGTAAAAAACAGCCGGGTGTCGCCGCTCGAAGCGCGGGTGAACGCAGTCCGGTCCTGCAGCAGGCGATCGAATCGCTGGCGGTAGTGACCGGTGATGTTCTTGACGTAAGCGGAGTCCTTGTAGCGCCCCTCGATCTTGAAGCTGGTGATGCCGGCATCGACCAGCGCAGCCAGGTTGGCGCTCTGATTGTTATCCTTGAGCGACAGCAGGTGGCTGTCGTAGGCTACCACCCGCCCCTGCGAATCTTGCAGGGTATAACCCAGCCGGCAGGCTTGCGAACAGTCGCCGCGATTGGCGCTGCGGCCGGTCTGTGCATGGCTGATGTAGCATTGGCCGGAGTAGGCGACGCACAGCGCGCCATGGATGAAATATTCCAGTATCACGTCCTGTGGCACTGCGGCGCGGATTGCGGCAATCTGATCAAGATCCAGTTCACGCGCCAGCACGAGCTGGGAAAAGCCGGCATCGGCAAGAAACCGGGCTTTTTCTGCGCTGCGGATGTCGCATTGTGTCGAGGCATGCAGTTCGATCGGAGGCAGGTCGAGTTCCAGCATGCCCATGTCCTGAACGATCAGCGCATCCACGCCGACGTCGGCCAGTTGGTACACCAGAGTGCGTGCAGCTTCGAGTTCGGCGTCGTGCAGAATGGTGTTGAGTGTGGCATAGATGCGCACGTGAAAGCGGTGGGCGAATTCGACCAGTGCGGCAATGTCTGCAACGCTGTTGGCCGCGCCATTGCGCGCACCGAACGTGGGACCGCCGATGTAGACGGCATCCGCGCCATGCAGGATCGCCTGCTTGCCGATTTCTGCAGTACGGGCGGGAGCGAGCAGTTCGAGCGGTTGCGGTGGCATGGTGCGGTTCTGGTCGTGTTGATCGGGTGATTCTAGCAAATTCTTCCCGGTTTCTGCCGCGTGCCGAGCCTTACACGGCAGATGTCGGGTTGCGATAGCCGAGTCGGGACGACAATTCCTGTCCGGCACGCATCAGCAACGGAATCCACTCGTCGCGGCGGCGTTCACGTGGCGCGGAGATCGACAGCCCGGCCACCACCGCGCCGGTGCTGTCACGTACGGGTACTGCGATACAGCCGATGCCGGTTTCGGCTTCCTCGTTGTCGAAGGCGTATCCCTGGTGCAGGGCGGTGGCAGCGTTGTCCTGCAACTGGCGGACATCGGTAATGGTGTTCGGCGTGAACGAGGGTAAACCGGTGCGCTGGGCGTAATCGGCGCAGGACTCCCTGCCGCCGGCACCCAGCATCAGCTTTCCTACGGCGGTTGCGTGGAGCGGTGCGCGGCTGCCGACCACCTGTTCCACCCGCATCAGCCGATGCGATACTGCACGTTCGATATAGATCACCTCGTCGCCTTCGCGCACGGTGAGGTTGACGGTTTCGCCGGTGGCATCACGCAGTCCGGTCATCAGCGGCAGTGCCAGCGGGCGCAGGTCTGCGTGCTGGCTGGCCTGCAGTGCATAGCGCATCAGCCCGGCACCGAGGTGGTAACCGCCGGACGGGTCGCGCGCCACCCAGCCATGCTGCGTCAGTGATGCAAGAATGCGGTGCGCTGTGGAACTGTGCAGGCCGGTGTCGGCGGCCAGCAGCTTGAGTCCGGCTTCGCCGTGGCGTGCCAGGCTGTCGAGCAACGCCACCATGCGGTCGATGACCTGGATGGCGGAAGGGTCGGGTCGGGAGGATTCGCTCATGGCGATAGTATATCTTATTCCGCATTATGAAATCAATTCTGTATTGCGGAATCCAGACTGTTTTGGTAAGGTATCACTTCCTACCCCAATTTCAGGAGCAGCACATGAACGCCCCCGCGTTTTGTCACGGCATTCGCCACCACGGCAGCGACTGGCCCGAGTTTGAAGACATGGCCGCTTGCGCGGTCATCGAACCGCAGGCCGTGGCCATTTCCGACAGCGGCGACCCACGTGCGGTGTACCAGACGCTGCTGGGCGCGGATGCGCTGCGCTATCTGACACTGCAGGTGACGGGATCGAAGGGGTCCGGTCACCCGGGCGGATTTGCTTCCAGCGCTGAGGTGCATGCCGCGCTGATCATGCTCGGGCACACCAATATCGTGACCGAAGTGGGGCACCATGCGCCGGGATTCTACTCGTCCATGTTCCTTGATGGATCGCTGGAGGCCATGGGTATCCATACTGTCGAGGACATGATGGCGCGCTTCCGTGAGCGTCATGGCCTGCTGGGGCACCTGTCGGGCGCCATTCCCGGTCTGCTCGCCCCGGCCGGACCGCTCGGCCAGGGGCAGCATTTCGCCATGGCCGGCGCGTTGCTGCATCCGGGAGTGCTGTTCCCGGTCACCATCGGCGATGGCGGCATGGGCGAACCCTACGTGCTCAACAGCATGATGCATTTCCATACTGCCTGGCCGAAGGTGACAAACTTCTTGCCGGTGCTGGTATGGAACGGCTACTCCCAGGAACACCATTCGATGGTCTCGCGCATGAGTAACGCACAGATGACCGATTATTGGCGTGGTCACGGGTTCGAGGATATCGTGCTCGTCGATGCCCGCGACTACGATGACGCCGGGCAGGAATCGCCGTATGTGGATAGCACGCTGTTTTCATTTGATCAGCGCCTTGCCTTCACTCAAGCCGTGCTGCAAGGTGTCGACCGTGCCTCCCGAAGCGCGCTGGCCGGTCGGCTGACGGTGTTCATCATCAAGCAGCTCAAGGGTGCGGGTGTGCATGCCAGCGGCGCAAAATCGCACAACCTGTATCCCAGGGACACGCTCGACCAGCCGCACATTGCCGAGAGTCTGAAGCGCCGGGCATTGCCGGTGGGTGCATGGCAGATCGTGCGTGACAATTTTTCCCGCGCCGGAGGTGGCCCGGCAGCCCAGTGTGCGGTGACCGAGCGCGAACTGGCCAACGCGCCAATGCCGGAACTCCGGCTGCACGCTTATGCTCCCGGGGAGTCTGCAGTACCATCCACGGCGATGGGCGAACTGGTGGCCCAGCTCGGTCAGGCCGATCCGCGATTCATCGTCACCAATGCCGACGGCAACGAGGCTTCGGCGATGAAGAACATCAATGATGCGCTGAAAATCCGCCATCCGTCCGCCGACCCGCTCTATAACCAGGTGCCGGAAGGCCAGGTGTACGAACCGCTCAATGAAGACGCCTGCGCCGGCCTCGCTGCCGGGCTTGCGCTGTTCGGGGCGCGTTCATTGTGGTTGTCCTACGAATCGTTTGCCATCAACGGCTGGCCCATCATCCAGACGGTGACCCAGGCCATGGCAGAACTGCGGCGCCGGACCCCGTCCGTGGTGTGCATGTTTACCGCCGGTGCGCTCGAGCAGGGCCGCAATGGCTGGACCCATCAGCGGCCTGAAATCGAAAACCTGTTTGCCGGCATGATGCGTAACGGTAACGTCTATCTGCTGTTCCCGTGCGATGCCAACTCGATCCAGACGGCCTACCGCCACGCAGCCACCAGCGTCAACAAGGGCATGGTGATCGTCGCTTCGAAGAGTGCCCTGCCAGTGCACATGACGCTGGAACAGTCGCAACAGGCCGTTGAGGAAGGCGCAGGGCTGATCTACCGCAGCGCTGCAGGGAGCCGCGGTCATGTCGTGTTTGCTGCGACCGGGGACATGATCCTGCAGCCGGTGTTTGCGGCCCGCGACAGACTGGAAGCAGAGGGGTGTCGCGTGAGCATCGTTTCGGTGGTCAATCCACGCCTGCTGTACCGTCCGACCGATGTGGCCTGGGATACGGTATCCGAGAGCGAGGCAGGATTCATGGCGGATGAACGTTTCAACGAACTGTTTGATGCTGACGTGCTGATCGGAGCTACCGGTGGTCCGAGCGCGCCGCTCGAACCGGTGCTGTTGCGCACCCGCGCGGGCCGTCGAGACGTATTCTGCTGGAAGCGTGGCGAAACCACGGCCTCAGCCGACGAACTGATGCAGTTCAACGGGCTGACGGCGCAGGCCATGGCCGGACGGGCACTGCAGTTGCTGGACGGAGCGCAGCGTTGACAGCGCCCGTGCGCAACAAGATCGTCGTGCTCGACGACGATCCGACCGGATGCCAGACCGTGCACAGCTGTCTGCTGCTGACCCGGTGGGATGTCGACACACTGGTCGAAGCATTGATGGACGCATCGCCACTGATGTTCGTGCTGACCAATACGCGTGCGCTGACCGCGGAACGAGCGGCGGCAGTCACGCGCGAGGTCAGTACACATCTGGTGGCCGCGCTGGAGCGTCTGGCGCAACAGGGATGCGCGGTGCGGCCGCTGTTCGTCAGCCGCTCCGACTCCACCCTGCGTGGACACTATCCGGTGGAAACCGACATCATGAACGAAGTGCTCGGGCCGTTCGATGCGCATTTCCTCGTGCCTGCCTTCTTCGAAGGCGGTCGTATCACCCGCAATGGTACGCATTACCTGATGGTCGATGGCAAGCCGGTGCCGGTGCATGAAACCGAATTCGCGCGGGATTCCGTGTTCGGCTATCACCACAGCCATCTGCCGGATTATGTGGCAGAGAAGACCGCCGGACGCATTCCAGCCGCCTCGGTGCGCGTGCTGACACCGCTGGCGTTGACCGGCGAGCCCGGCCGGCCGCTGCGCGTGTTGCACGACAATGCCTGCGTGGTGGTGGACGCGGAGACTCCGGCTGATCTGGAGCGCTTTGCCCGGCATGTCCATGCAAGCGCAACCAGTGGAAAACATTGGCTGTTCCGCAGCGCGGCGAGCTTGCTGACTGCGCTGGCCCGGCTGGAGCCGCAGCCCGTGGCCGCAGAACACATGGCGACGTATACCCGTAATGGGCGGCCCGGCGTGGTAGTGGTGGGGTCGCACGTGCCGACCACGACGCGCCAGCTGGAACGGCTGCTGCTCGAACCGGGCGTGGTGGGCATCGAAATCGATGTGTCGCGCTTGCCGCACGATCGGCAGGCGCTGTTCGATACTGCGGTCGCGGCGGTGTTTCAGGCGTATGCCCGCGACATGACGGCTGTGGTGTACACCAGTCGCACCGAACGGTCGTTTGCCAGCCAGAGCCAGCGGTTGGCGTTTGGCGAACAGGTGTCGGGGCTGCTGATGGATATTGTACGTGTCTTGCCGCATGACATCGGATTCCTCATCAGCAAAGGGGGCATCACCTCGAATGACGTGCTGAGCGACGGACTGGCCCTGGCCAGTTCGCGCGTGCTGGGGCAGATTCTGCCCGGGTGTCCGGTGGTGCGCTGTCCGGGCACCCATGCCCGCTATCCTGATCTGCCGGTGGTGATTTTTCCTGGCAACGTGGGCAATGAAACGGCGCTGGCGACCGTCTGGCGGCGACTGTCCGGGGCAATGGCCGCATAATGGACCGTCAGCGCGATGAGCTGATCGCCCAGCTGCGTCAGGTGCTGCCGCCGGATGGGCTGTGCACTGAAGCATCCATGCTGCATGCATGGGAATGTGACGGGATGTCGGCGCTGCGTCAGGTGCCGTGGCTGGTCGTGCTGCCGCAGACCACGGCGCACGTGCAGGCAGTGTTGCGCCTGTGTCGGGAGCACGGGATTCCGGTGGTGGCCCGCGGTGCCGGCACCGGGCTGTCGGGCGGTGCGATGCCGCATGAGCGCGGCGTGCTGCTGAGTCTGGCGAAGATGAACGCCATTCTTGACATCGACCCGTTGGCCTGCACGGCACGGGTGCAGCCGGGCGTGCGCAATCTGGCGGTTTCGGAAGCGGCACGGCCACATGGCCTGTACTATGCGCCGGACCCATCATCGCAGATCGCCTGCACCATTGGCGGCAACGTGGCAGAGAACTCCGGCGGCGTACATTGCCTGAAATACGGGCTGACGGTGCACAACGTGATGCGTGTGCAACTGGTTACGATGGATGGCTACTGCCTGGAGCTCGGGACGGAAACGCTCGACAGTCCCGGGTATGATCTGTTGGCACTGGCCGTGGGTTCCGAAGGGCTGCTGGGTGTGGTCACCGAAGTCACCTTGCGGTTGCTGCCGCGGCCGGAGTGCAGCCAGTTGCTGCTCGCCGCGTTCGATGATGTCGCCCGTGCTGCCGATGCGGTGGGCGCCATCATCGCGGCCGGGGTCATTCCGGCCGGGCTGGAGATGATGGACAATCCGGCCATTCGTGCCGCGGAAGCGTTTGTGCATGCAGGCTATCCGACCGATGCGGCGGCGTTGTTGCTGTGCGAGCTGGATGGCCCGGTCGCGGATGTGATCGAGCAGACCGGATGGGTGGAAGCCGTGCTGGGCAAAGCCGGTGCGAGCGAAATCCGCCGTGCTCGCGATGAAACCGAACGTGCGCTGCTGTGGAAAGGGCGCAAGTCGGCGTTTCCTGCCGTCGGGCGCCTGGCACCGGATTATTATTGCATGGATGGCAGTATACCGCGCCGCAGGCTGGCGGACGTGTTGCAGGGCATTGCCGGATTGTCGCAACGTTATGGGCTCGCGGTAGCCAATGTGTTCCATGCCGGAGACGGTAACCTGCATCCGCTGATTCTCTACGATGCCAACCAGCCAGATGAGCTGGCGCGCGCCGAAGCGTTCGGCGCCGATATTCTCGGCCTGTGCGTGCAGGTGGGTGGCAGCATTACTGGCGAGCACGGTGTCGGCGTGGAAAAGATCGACCAAATGTGCTTGCAGTTCGGCGCGGCCGAACTGGCGTGCTTTCATGCCATCAAACAGGCATTTGACCCCGATCTGCTGCTCAATCCTGGCAAGGCTGTACCGACTTTGCACCGTTGCGCCGAACTGGGGACGATGCATGTGCATGCGGGCCAGTTGCCGCATGCCGGACTGGAGCGTTTCTGATGCCCCGGCTTGTCGATCCGGAACAGGACAGCGACCTTGGCGACAGGCTGTGCGACCGCGTTGCCGAGGCGTTCGCGCAACGCACACCGCTGCGCATCGTAGGCGGTGACACCAAGGCCGAACTTGGTCCTGCGGTGTGTGGCGAACCCTTGCGGGTGACAGGTCATCGCGGCATCGTTGATTACCAGCCGGGCGAACTGGTGCTGACGGCCCGGGCTGGCACGCCACTGGCGCAGATCGAAGCCGAACTGGCGCGACATGGCCAGATGCTGCCGTTCGAGCCACCTCGCCTGGGGCCGGGCGCCACGCTTGGCGGCACCATCGCATGCAACCTGTCGGGGCCTCGCCGACCCTGGGCAGGATCGGCACGCGATCATGTGCTCGGCTGCAGCCTGATCGATGGGCGCGGCCAGAGGATGCGGTTTGGCGGGCAGGTGATGAAAAACGTCGCCGGATATGACGTCAGCCGGTTGATGGCGGGGGCCAGTGGCACGCTCGGCGTGCTGCTGGACATCAGCCTGAAAGTGTTGCCGCGCCCGGCGACAGAAGTGACGCTCGCACTGGCCATCGATGCGCATGCCGCACTGGAACGCATGCAACGTCTGGCGGCGCAGCCGGTGCCGCTATCGGCTGCCTGCTGGCTGGATGGCAGACTGTACCTGCGTTTCTCCGGCGCGCCGGCTGCCGTGGCATACCATGCGGGCTGTGTGGGTGGAACCGAGGTGGCTCCCGATTTCTGGCAGTCGGTCAATGAACGCAGCCACAGCTTTTTCAGCGATGCCAGACCGTTGTGGCGACTGTCGCTGCCGACGTGCGCAATGCAGCCCGATCTGGATGGAGACTGGCTGATCGACTGGGGTGGCGCACGGCGCTGGTTGTTGAGCGATGCACCGGGGCAGTGGGTGCATGAGCGTGCGCGGCGGCTGGGCGGTCACGCTTTGCGCGAGCGCGGGGCAGGTGCGGACAATGAACGCATGGCTGCGACCGATCCGGCGTTACTGGTGTTGTCGCGACGGCTCAAACAGGTGTTTGATCCGGCCGGGATCCTGAACCGTGGCCGGATGTACCGGGAGTTCTGATCATGCAAACCCATCTGGCTCCTCGCCTGCGTGACACTGCTGAAGGCCGCGAAGCCGAAAGCATTTTGCGCTCATGCGTGCACTGCGGTTTCTGTACCGCGACCTGTCCGACGTACCAGTTGACCGGCGACGAGCTGGATGGGCCACGCGGGCGCATCTATCTCATCAAGCAATGGCTGGAACAACCACAACCTGACGCCGGAGGCGCAAAAGCCACGCGTTTGCATCTTGACCGTTGCCTGACCTGCCGTTCGTGCGAAACGACCTGTCCGTCGGGGGTGCAGTATTCCCGTCTGCTGGAAATCGGTCGGCAGCAGCTGGCGCAGGACGTGCCGCGCCGTTGGCACGCGCGTCTCGGACGCCGCGTACTGGCCGGCTGGCTCGTACATCGCCGCCTGTTTTCCATGACGCTTGCTGCGGCGCGGTGGTTGCGTCCATTGGTGCCGGCGCATCTGCGCGCCAGGCTTCCTGCTGACGGCGTGGCTGGCGACTGGCCCGCAGCGCGGCATTCCCGGCGGGTATTGGTGCTGCAGGGCTGTGTGCAGGACAGTGCTACGCCGGGCACCAATGCTGCGGCAGCGCGTGTGCTTGACCACGTCGGTATTTCGGCCATTGCCGTGGCCCGGGCTGGCTGTTGCGGTGCAGTTGCCTTGCATCTGGACGATGCCGATGGTGCGAGGCAGGCTGCACGCAACAACATTGACGCCTGGTGGCCGGGTGTCGAGTCCGGGGTGGAGGCGATTGTAGCCAGCGCAAGCGGCTGTGGGCTGATGCTCAAGGAATATGATCAGTTGCTCGCCGACGATCCGTTGTATGCATACAAGGCGCAGCGGGTGTCGGCGCTGGTGCGCGATCTGGCCGAAGTGCTCGACGGTGTTGACCTTGGCGGGCTGGCACGTGATACGCATGTGCCCGTTGCAGTGCATGTTCCGTGCACGTTGCAGCATGGCCAGCAATTGCCCGATCTGTTGCCCCGTCTGCTGGAACGCGCCGGCTACCGGCTCACTCAGACACCTGACAGTCATTTGTGCTGCGGATCTGCCGGCACCTATTCGCTGATGCAAGCGGATTTTTCCGCGCGGCTGTTGACACGCAAGCTCGATGCCCTGCAGTCCGGACAGCCGGGGCGCATCGTCACTGCCAATGTCGGCTGTCAGTTGCATCTTGCCAGTCAGGCGCAGCTCCCCGTCAGCCACTGGATCGAATTGTTCGATCCGGACGGGACAGGTGTGCGCCCAGGTTCGGGTTGAGCCATCCGTCCGCTCGATCAGCCCACAGCGAGTGACGACGCGTCCGACGCCGGCAGGTCGGTGATCCCGGATTCCACCCCGCGTCCGATCAGGCGCCTGAGCAGCTTGTCTGCGGAGAGCACGACCAGAATGCGTCGTTCGTTGTCTCCCGGCAACGGTTTGACGATGCTTTCCATGAGCGAAGCGCTCTTGGTGACGAATTCGGACATGCCTTCGATGCGGCTGGCGGAAATTTCAGCAATGTCTCCCAGGCGATCGACGAGGATGCCGAACCGGGCACGGTCATCGGAAGTACGCAGGATCAGTACTTGCGGTTTCTGCATGTTGTCAGTCTCGCGATGGCGACGTTCCTGCTCTGGCCTGCGTGTCACGACGACTTCCGTCAGGTCGAAAATGGTCACCGCCCGGTCCTTGTACATCAGGAAGCCACGGGTCCACGCGCTGGAACCCGGCATGAGCGTCAGCTGGGCGACGTCGATGGCTTCCACCACTGCAGTCGATGGTAGCCCATACCAGTCGTGACCAATGTAGAAACTGGCGATGTCGACAGCATCGGCACTGCGGGTGCGGGCCGGCGGCTGACTGGACAGCGGCGCTTCCAGTCCGGTCGGCAACTGGCCGCTGGCAATGACCCGCTCAGAGAGTGGAGTGAACACCAGCCCGGCTACATCGGAGGCCTTTGCACTGCCTTCCGAGTCGTATTCGCGGTATCCGGCGCGCATGCAGGCGCCGACGGCATAGTAGCGTTCGCGATACACGAGGATCTGTGAGTGACTTTCTCCCGGCTGCAACTCGAGAAATCTGGCCGGGATGTCCAGGTGGGTGCCGGGGGGCAGTTCCGACGCAGTGCTTGAGACGACCCGGCCATCGCGTTCGGCAAACACGGCAAACGCGCCGGGGAACACGCTGCCGTCGGTCTGGCGTGGCAGGGAATCGCGTAACATGGCCTGGAATTGCGGGGTGGCATCGAACACGATGGCGATGCCGCCAACCGGATCGTTGCCGTGCATATGGCGCACCGCCGCAGAATAAACATAGGTGTGACGGCCGGCGTACAGTTGCGTCGCGGCAAAATTCGAGACGCAATAGCTCTGCGTGTTTTTCAGTCCGAGGGTTGGGCGCACCCAGTCTTCAGTGAGTTGCTGGCCGATCAGGCTGCTGTAGGCGGAATTGGACACGGCCACGACCACGCCGGTGCGATCGAACAGGATCAGGTTGTCATATACCGTATACAGGCCATTGATTGTGCGCAATACCGTGGTGAGCTGCTGCTGTTGCGCGTCGTCGTGCGGCCGCAGGCTGGAAAGTTCTTCACGGAATGTGCGTGCAAGCGCCCACCAGCGGCAATCGTTGGCTCGTTCATACAGGTTGCGGTCCATGATGTCGATGGCGAGCGCAGCCTGGGTAGCGCAATCGAACATGACCGACGAGACCACGGTTTTGTACAGGTTGGTGGTGGATTCGTTGTAGACATTGCGTGTGCGTACCCCAGTGCTGCCGATTTCACGCAGCAGTACCTTGGCGAACTCGGCATTGTGCGCGGCTGCGTCGCAAGCGAGCCAGATATGACCGTTCCAGACGGCGCGATTGAGTTCCTGCTGGATGCGTGCGGCCTGCAGTGGAATGTTGCGCAGCGCTTCGCTGAACAGCGTGGTGGTTTCCAGCACGCAGTCGAGCAGATCCTGGGCCACGTCATCCAGTTCGCGGGCTTCGGACATTTCAAAGGCATGGTTGATCGGCGCCATGGCATGGCCGAACCAGCCCGGCCCGCTATACCCCTGATAACCGTGAGCGTGGCGTGAGGTGGCCAGGTATTCCCGCCCGTTGAAGCGGATGATACGGCAATCGTCGCTGCTGACCGGTTCGATGCGCACCCCGATGGGGAACTGATAGGGGTCGCTGCTGGCGATGATGCGCCCTGACGTATCCAGCAGGGTGATGATGGTCCAGTCGTCTTCGGCCACCAGGCTTTCGAAAATGCGCTGGCATTCATCCTGGAAACGGAAACACAGACACAATATGCCGACCGGTCGGTGGTTGTCGGCGGACATGATGCGACAGGCGTAGACCAGCGGGCTGTCAATGCCGGGCAGAAGATCGGTGGGACGGAATATTTCCACATAGCCAGCATCTGTAGTCAGCGCTTCGCGGATGAATGGATCGGTGCTGACCTCGACCAGATTGTCGGCGTCATGCTGGAACAGCACCTCGCCATCCGGAGACAGCACGATGATGTTGTGGTACACCGAGTATTTGGCGATGTACTCGGCAAAGCGCGCACCCAGCAATGCTCGCCATTCGCTGTCGTCGCGTGCGGATGGCCCGTTTGCCACCGCTTCGGCGAAGGTGCGGATGTCTTCATCGGTGGCAAGAAAACCGATGTCTGCGGTACGCTCGAACAGGTTGCGCGTAAGTACGTCGATTGCAACCCGGGCGCCAGAACCCAGATTCAGCGTGGCTTTCTTGTAGTGCTCCCGGGCAAGCTGATCGAGCAGCAGCGAGGCCAGCTGACTGAAGTTTTCCCGCATTCTGGTGATGTCGGTACCGGCACTGAGCAATTGGCCCAGCAGGGTCAGATTGTCGTAGTCGGCTTGTATTTCAGTCAGGCGTTTCTGATCCGGCAGCAGGCCGCTCATGTAGCGGGACAGATAGGCAAGATCGGTCAGGGTCTGGCTGGTTTTGCGTTTGCGCATGATGTACCCACAGTTGTTTTTCGTATGCGGGGCAACGTGAGCAATAAGAATGCCAGCCAATGCCGTGCAGTGAACGGGCAAATGGAATTTTTTAAATTTTATTGCAAATCATAGTGTTGTATTGATCGCGGGGGTGAAAAATACGCTTGATATGCCTGTTTGCCCTGTTATGGTGCGCGCACCAGGATGGTGCTCATGCTGCACGCCACTCGCACCAGCATGATGCGGGTCAGAAAGGGATCTGCGATCGGTTGACCTGCTGTTTTGGCGCGCCTTGCGACAACGCCGCATTGCGCCCGTTCAGTCGGATACTACGCGCTGGCTCTGTTCACCGAGTCCCTCGATCCAGAGGCGGGTCTGATCCCCGTTGGCGAGCCAGACGGGCTCGGGCTGCTGGCCCATGCCGACGCCGGCTGGCGTGCCGGTGCTGATGATGTCGCCGGGCAGCAGGGTCATGTAGCGGCTGCAATAGGCGACGAGCTGTGCCACGGAAAAAATCATGTCTGCCGTGTTTCCTGCCTGTCGCCGCACGCCGTTGATTTCCAGCCACATGGTCAGTCGCTGCGGATCGGCAATTTCGTCGCGCGTGACCAGCCACGGGCCAATGGGACCAAAGCTGTCGCAACCTTTGCCCTTGTCCCACTGCGAGCTCTGAAACTGGAAACCGCGGTCCGACACATCGTTGACGATGCAGTAGCCGGCCACATGTTGCAACGCGTGTTGTTCGGTAACCTGGCGAGCCGTGCTGCCGATCACCACGCCCAGTTCCAGTTCCCAGTCCAGCCGGGTTGAGTGTGCCGGTTTGCGGATGGGGTCGTATGGCCCGGAAATGCAGCTTGGCGCCTTGAGAAAGATGATCGGTTCGGCAGGGAGGGGAAGCCCCGCTTCACGGGCGTGATCGCGGTAGTTGAGTCCGATGCCGATGAACTTGGACACCCCGCGCAGCGGCGGGCCCAGACGGGGTGTTCCTGTGACGAGCGGGAGGTCCGCGGTGGACAGGGCGGCCAGGGATTGCAGGGCCTCGGGCGAAATCGACTCCGGCCCGATGTCGTCAATGTGTCCGCTCAGGTCGCGCAGCCGGCCTTGCGGGTCAATCAGCGCCGGACGTTCATTGCCAGGCGCACCATAGCGGCACAGTTTCATGGGGCAGTCAGCAGAAAACACACGCAGTCTCGCGCTGCAGGATAGAGGTACAACCGTGCATCGGGCACAAGGTTGCATGGGCAGTCTAGCGGTACCGCAAAATGCGTGTCAAGCACAGGGGGCGGGTTGCAGGTGGCGGCGCTTCGGAGACAGGGCGAAACCCTGACATCGTTGGTTTCCGGATCCCCGGGATTCGGTTGACGGCGGTTGCTTCAGCTGTCAAGGATTGGCAGGCCGTTGAAAAAGTACTGCGGCACCCGTCTGCGGCGTTGCTGTGATACTCACTACCACGCCTATCTATTTGATATGTCTCGTCGTTGCGTTTCTCGCGCCTTGCATCCGGGCGTCCTCGCCACCTTTTTCAACGGCCTGTTAGTGCTTTTCTGGTGCAGATGCGGGATGGGTACGACGGAATGAAAGCGGGCACCATTGTTTGGAGTGCCCGAATTCGTATCGGATTGGCGCGTCAGTCTTGTGATGGGAAGGCCGCGAATACCTGTCGGCTGACGACTGTCCTGTCACAAATTTGCGGTTGAATGAATGCGAGGCTGCAGTTCCGGTTCAGCCAGCCTCGGGGCCTCACGTTTGTGCTGTAGGACAAAGGCTACAAAAACAGACGGCATTTACACCTTGACCACGCAGTTGGTTTTATGGCCATGGTGTATCATGCCCGCGGGATATGCATTGCGAACAACAGGGAGAAATGGATGCATGCGCTGATGTCATTTGGAAAGCAGAAGCTGCGCCTGGGTTTGCTGGTTGCAGTGGTTTTGTGCGCCATGCTGTCCGGACCGGCGCTGGCGGGCAATTTGCTGGAAGGCTGGCTGGGCATGCAGGGCAGCAGCCCGCATGCCAGG
>JAJXUP010000182.1 GCA_021782795.1 Pseudomonadota bacterium
AATGGCTCGCATACCCCAATCCTGCCCTGCCCCCCCACGCCCTGTAAAGCTACATGTTTGATGGAAATGCTCTAACAACTGCACGTTGACCCGTAACTCGGCGTTCTCTTATGGGGGCGGTGCGTACAATAGCACGCTGAAGAACTGCACGCTGACAGGCAACTCTGCTGGCGCTGATGGCGGCGGGGCGTATGTCAGCACGCTGAACAACTGCATCCTCTATTTCAACACCGCCACCAATGGTCCCAACTACCTCCAAGATCAGTACACCCCGATGAACTATTGTTGCACCACGCCGATGCCCAACAACGGCGTCGGCAACATCACCAATGCGCCGCGGTTCTTGGGTTACGCGGGCGGTAACCTGCGCCTGCAATCCAACTCTCCCTGCATCAATGCTGGCCGCAATGCCTTCGTCCCTGGGTCCACTGATTTGGATGGCCACCCTCGTATCGTCGGCGGCACGGTGGACATCGGCGCCTACGAGTTCCAGTCTCCGAACTCGGCCATCTCGTACGCCTGGCTCCAGCAATACGAGTTGCCCTTTGACGGTTCCGCTGATTTTACAGACGAGGACGCTGACGGAATGAATAACTGGCAGGAGTGGCGTTGCCAAACCGATCCGACCAAGGCGGTTTCTGTTCTGCGGCTGCTGTCGGCTGCGGCGGATGGCAACGATCTGAAGGTCACTTGGCATAGTGTCGCCGGGGTGGATTATTTCCTTGAGCGCAGCACCAACCTTTCAGCGAGCCCGGTATTTACGCTGCTGGTTACGAATATTCCCGGCCAAGCCGACACCACCACGTTCACGGAAACCAATGCGACCGGCTGGTGCCAACTTTTCTACCGGGTGGGCGTACAGGATTGACCTTCTCGGAAAGTGCCGCGTCCTGTTCGTCCCGACTCCGCAGGCACGAGTATTCAGGCGATGGGAAGAGATCATGCGAATGAACCTTCAGTCAAAAACCAGGTCCAAGCCGCCACGGTGGCCGTCGGGGCGAAGGCTTCTCGCGTTCAGTGGCTTTACGCTGGTTGAGCTGCTAGTTGTGATCGCCATCATCGGGATTCTCGCGGCGCTGCTCTTGCCGGCGTTGTCGCGGGCCAAAATGAAGGCGCACCAAGCCGTTTGCTTGAGCAACCAGCGCCAGGACAATCTGAGCTATCACTTAATGAGAGAGGAGTTCAGTCCGTTTCTATATGGAGACGCCATGCAAGACTGGTGGCATCATCTTCCGGTGTGGGAGCACTTCGCCGGGGAAAGCAACAACTGGCCTGTCGGGATTCCGGGAAACGGGTGGGTGTGGCTTTGTCCCAGTGCCCCAGCGAAGGGGTTCCCCGACACTTTTGGCCCCATAAAGAACGGCTCAGTATTCTCCGCATGGGCCTTTGTGCCTTATAACGCTGTGGAATACCCACTCCGTTATCCTACGCGCTGGAGTAGCTACTGTTTCAATGGATGGTTGTTCATTGCGCTTTCAGACGCATGGACTGATCCTCCTCCTGCCGCCGCCCTTCGGAAGGAAAGCGACATCGTCCAACCCGCGGCCACACCTGTTATCGGCGATGGGATCCGTCCCTACGCGAACCCCACGGCCGCAGATCCCTGTCCCACAGATCTCGTTCCCATTGATCAGTGGAGTGGCCGCGGTATAGGTGCTTTCGCCGTACCGCGCCACGGCAACCGCCCCAATCCTGTGCCCACTGAATGGCCACAAACTCAGGCTCTTCCCGGTGCGGTCAACGTCTCCTTTTTCGACGGGCATGGCGAGTTGGTGAAGCTGGACCGGCTCTGGCAGCTCTATTGGCACAGCGACTATCAGCCGCCCGCCAAACGACCCGGATTGCCTTAAATCCTGCGGCCTAATGAGAAGCTGCCGGGACCGCGTCCGCTTTGTCTGCCGCCTCGATTTCCTGCCAGGAGGGCGCGCGCCACAAATTGGCGATGCCACTCAAGGATATGGCTGCCAGCAGACTTCCGTCCGGCGAAAAAGCCACTTGGCCGAAGAATTCGCCTCGCCCTGGCAACGACAGCACCTCTCGACCTGCAATTGGGTCCCAGAGTTTAACCGCGCTTTCAGGCAACTCGCCGCCCGTGGCGAGCCTTCGGCCGTCAGGCGTTAAGGCGATGGCAAACCCCACCAGACCATGCAGCATCGCCGATTCGCGACCGGCTGACACATCCCAGATCCGGGTGGAACGGTCGAGGCTCGATGAAATCAGCTTGCGACCGTCGGGTGTGAACAGCAGCCCGTTGACCTGCGCGGCATGGTTGTTGAGGGTGGCTTGCTGCTCCCCTGTGGCAAAGTCGAACAGTCTAATGCTCCCGTCGCCGTAGCCGACCGCAAGGGTGCGATCGTTAGGCGCAAGCTCTGCCGACCAGATGTTGGCGGAGCGCATGGTGGCCGGCGTTACCTCCTGCCACTGACCGGTTCGCCAGATCCGCGTCCGGCCATCCCAGGCGTTGTCCACGACCGTCGCAAAAAAGAAATTTCCACTCCGTGAAAACCGGAGCAGGCCGAACCACTCGGCATTCATGGCGAAATTGGTGGCCTCGCGTCGAGTGCTCCAGTCCCAGACGGTGAGCTTTCCCGAGGTGTTTCCGGTGGCCAGCCAACGGCCGTCCGGCGAGAGAGCCAGTCCCCAATGATTGCTGCCCAAAGCCGTAAGGCGTTCGGTCACGCGAATCGATCGCACATCCCAGAGTGCCAGCGAGCCATTGGTGTCGGTCGCGATATAGCCTCGGCTGTCCGGCGTGAACGCAAAACCGAACCGGCGGGCTGCCGCGCCCAATGTCTCCCGGGCGAAGGTCGGCCCGTCGGCCGTAGCCAGGGAACTGAAACCCAACGATACCGTCCAATTCGTGTACGCGACCGGGCGATGTGCGGCGCCAACCATGTCCCACAGGCGAAGGGACCCTCCGGAGCCGCCTGTTACCACCGTGTGATTATCGGGCAACATCGCGAAGGACGTCAGGTCTTCCTCCAGGTTCTGCAGGCAGCGTTCCTCGGTCTCGGTGGCCAACTGCCAGAGACGGACCGTTCCCTCGGTATAGGCCGAGGCCAATCGACTCCCATCGGAGGTGAAAGCCAAACCGCTGCAATTGTCTTGCTGGTTTGTGAATCCGCCGCGCAGTTCCCACGGGTCGGCGTGCCACACGCGGA
>JAJXUP010000043.1 GCA_021782795.1 Pseudomonadota bacterium
TGCAGCGGAAGTGGATCTGGCCGAATTGCTTGTCGAACTGGTGCCCAGTCTGGAAATGGTGCGGCTCACCAGCTCCGGTACCGAAGCGACCATGAGCGCGTTGCGCCTGGCGCGCGGTTTTACCGGGCGCGACCGCATCGTCAAGTTTGCTGGCTGTTACCATGGCCACGGCGATTCGCTGCTGGTCAAGGCCGGTTCGGGTGCGCTGACCTTTGGCCAGCCCGATTCCTCCGGTGTGCCGGGCGCGCTCGCCGAACTGACGATGGTGCTCGAATACAACGATATAGCTGGTCTGGAAACGGCATTCCTGCAGCAGGGCGAGCGGATCGCCGCGGTGATCATCGAGCCGGTGGTGGGCAACATGAATCTGATCGCGCCAGCTCCGGAATTTTTACAGGCATTGCGCGAATTGTGTACCCGGTATGGCGCATTGCTGATTTTCGATGAGGTGATGACGGGTTTTCGTGTTGCGCTGGGCGGAGCGCAGGCGCATTTCGGCATTGCTCCCGACCTGTCGACGTTCGGCAAGGTGATCGGCGGCGGCATGCCTATGGCGGCTTTCGGGGGGCGTCGCGACGTCATGAGCCTGCTGGCACCACTCGGACCCGTCTACCAGGCCGGCACCCTCTCGGGCAATCCGGTGGCGGTGGCGGCAGGACTGGCCACGCTGCATCTGCTGCGCGAGCCCGGATTCTACGAGCGCCTGGCACTGCGCACGCGCCAGCTGACCGAGGGATTGTGCGCACGTGCCGCTGCGCACGGTGTGGTATTTTCTGCTCAGTCCGTCGGTGGCATGTTCGGTATGTATTTTCGTGCCACGCCGCCACGCAATTATTCCGAAGCGCTTGAGTCTGACCGTGAGCGGTTCAACCGCTTTTTCCATGCCATGCTGGATCAGGGGTTTTATTTCGCGCCGTCGGCTTATGAAGCCGGCTTTGTTTCCAGCGCCCACGGTGAAGCTGAAATTGCAGCCACACTGGAGGCTGCCGATCAGGCATTTGCGGGTCTGGCCTGAGCGGCCCCGGGCACTGTCCGATCAATACCGCGAGGGCATGCGGATTGGATTGGTGATGCGTTGCGCACCCCGGGCCGGCGCGCGTGGCGCCCCGCCCGGGATCGTGGGTCAGAGCGTGCCGTAAGAGTGCAGGCCGGAGAGGAACATGTTCACACCGAGGAAGGCAAACACGGTCACGAACAGTCCAATGACTGCCCACCAGGCGAGAAATGCGCCGCGCAGTCCCTTGACCAGGCGAATGTGCAGCCAGGCAGCATAATTGAGCCAAACGATCAGCGCCCAGGTTTCCTTGGGATCCCATGACCAGTAGCCACCCCAGGCTTCGGCAGCCCACATGGCTCCGAGGATGGTGGCGATGGTGAAAAAGCCGAAACCGACCGCGACCGACTTGTACATCAGGTCGTCAAGCACGTCGAGTGAGGGCAGGCGCGAGGCGAGGATGCCACGGTTCGCCAGCAACCAGGCTACTGCCACCATGGCGGCGAGCGAGAACGAGCCGTACCCGATGAAATTGGCCGGGACGTGCAGTTTCATCCAGTAAGATTGCAGTGCGGGCACCAGCGGCTGGATATTCTGCGCATGGCGGTCGAAGGTGTACCAGAGCAGGAAGCCCACCGCGGCGCTGATCACGGGCAGCACGAATGCGCCGAGTGCGCGGGTAGAGTAGCGCGTCTCGTAATACAGATAGAGCAGCGAAGTGATGATCGAGAACAGGATGAACACTTCGTACAGGTTGGAGATGGGGATGTGACCCACGTCCGGGCTGATGAGGTAGGATTCGTACCAGCGCACCATCAGGCCGATCAGCCCCATCGCTACAGCACTCCAGGTCAGGCTGCTGCCGACCCGTGCCGCGAAGTCGGAACGAATGGCGAGCGACAGCCAGTAGGTCAGGGTGGCCAGCACGAACAGGGTGCTCATCCACATGATGGCGGACTGGCTGGCCAATATGTACTTGAGAAAGAATGCGCTTTGCGCGCGCGCCAGATTGCCGTGGTAATCGGAAATGCCGAACAGGCTGGCGGCTGCTACCACAACCAGCAGTACGCGTACCGGTTTCCAGAACCAGCCCAGTACCGAAAATACCGCTGCTCCGCCGAAGAGGAACGACTTTTCATAAATGTCCATGTAGTGACCGTACTGGCTCCAGGCATAGGCGGCGCCACCCCATAGCATCAGGGCGTACAGCCAGTCGAGCAGTCTCAGTTGGCGCAAGTTTGGCAAGGCAGGCAAGGTTTGTGCAGTCTGCATGTCAGGGTTCCTTTGCAATGACGGCAATACGTTGTTCGTGCTGGGTAAATTCGGCTTCGAAATCGAGAGTCGGACGATTGCTGGACATGGCCAGCAGGATGCGATCGGGTTTGATCAGCAGCCACACGCGGCGTTCCTGGATGAAGAACATGGCGAACACACCCAGTACCAGCAGGAACGAGCCGAAATACACGACGTTTTTGCCGGGTGAGCGTGTCAGTTGCAGCCCTGAGGCCTGCACCTGATCGTACGTGGACAGTTGCAAGTATACCGGGGAGCCATAGAAGAAGATATCGCTGATTGTATTCAGGCTGTCGCGCAGGAACCATCCCGTCGCATCGTCCATGGCAGGGGCCGGCGCATGCTGTTCGGTTTCGATCATGTTCCATGCCTGCCAGGCGGAGAACTCGAGGATCTTGAGGTAGGCTTCAGCGGCCCGGTCACGTTGTGCCGCCGGTACGTTGGCTTCGATGAAATCGGTCAGCGCCTTGAAACCGCCGGTAGAGAACATTTCCAGCACCCGTTGCGTGTTGGCTGCCAGCGCCTTTTGCCCGGCGGGATCGTCGGGCAGCACGCTTGCCGCGAAACGGCGCGACAGTTCGGGATACAGTGCCGGATTGAGCATGGCGGCGCGCAGGCGCATGAAGCCATCAAGCGACGAGTTGGGATCGAGCGGGAAACGCAGGTAACTGTAGGGCTGGTTGGGTTCGCTGCGCACGCCCGACACCATGAACCAGCGGCCGTCGATACGCACTGGCAGCACATAGTTGCTGTACTGGTGCGCCTGACCGTCCGCATTGCGTATTTTGTACTGGAAACTCGGGCCGACATTGTGCAGGTTGTGGTTGTCGGCGACGGCATTGCCGCCGAACAGCGGCTTGGTCATGGTGCTGGCCGGGCTGTTCTCGCCGGTGTCTTCGATGTTGAATGGGTGAAAGTCGGTGAATTCCACCGTGAGTTGCCGGTCACTGTCGGTCAGGCGCGTCTTGTCGTGCACACTGCCTTCGACGGGAAATGGCGTGCCCTTGGTGTCGAGCAGGTTCCAGCCGCGCAGGTGCAGGTGGGTGCCGCCGTCGCCGAAGCTGGATTGGTAAATGGCGATACCGTCATAGATGAGCGGGTGGTTGACCTTGATGGTGCGGGTGAGCAAGGGCTGGCCAGTGCGCTTGTCGAGGATCTGCAGGTCGCTGGCGAAGGTCTTGGGCTGGCCGGTGGAATAATGTTCGATGTGAAACTTGTCCAGCGCGATGCGGAACGGCAGTTCCTGCACCATGTATCCGTCGCCGACATTGATGAATATGATGTCGGCACTGTCGCCTTCAGGGATGGTGACATCGCCGCGGAACGACCAGTTGGAGGTCGACAGCCGGCTCGCGGGCGGGACCTGGCTTTCGGGAATTTCGCGGGTTTCAATGCGCTTGATACCGAACGCTTGCTGCAGTTGCAGCGGCAGATTGCCGTCGATCAGTCCGCCCAGGCAGATGAGTACGATGGCGGCGTGGGTGAACAGGTAGCCCATCCGGTTGGCGCTGCCGCGCTTGGCGGCAAGCAATAGCCCCTGTGGGCTGGAGGCTTCGCGGTAACGGTAGCCCTGGGCCGTGAGGTATGCGCGCAGTTGTGTCGATTTGTCCGCGCTGACCGGAAATTCGGCCCGGTGGTGGAAGTGGAGCAATGATTGCTCGGTGGCGTGTTCGCGATAGCTACGCATTTCGCGCAGCATGCCCGGCGTGTTGCGATAAATGCACATGCCGGTCGATAGCACCAGAAAGGCGAGAATGACGATGAACCACCAGGTGTGGTACACATCAAACAGCCCCAGGCTCTTGAAGACCAGAAACCAGTACTGACCAAATTCGAACACATAGTCGGAATAAGGCTGGTTCTGTTTCAGCACGGTCCCGATCACCGATGCGATGGCCAGCAGGGTGAACAGACTGATGGCGAACCGCATTGAACTGAACAGTTCGTAGAGCGAGCGACGGATGGTCGCGTGGGCTTGGCTCATGGGTTAGTGTGCTTCCTGAAATGAAAGGGCGGCTTGCGCCGCCCTCTTGGGTACCGGCCGTTCCCTGCGGGACGGTGCCGGCTCGCCAGACCGCCAGCACCGCGGGCGGTCGTGTGACTGGCGGATTACTGCAGACCGGATACGTACTCCGCTACGGCTTTCATTTCCTGATCGGTCATGCGGGCAGCGATGGTGCGCATCATTTTACCACCATCATTGGCGCGTTGTCCGAGGCGGAAATTGTTGAGCTGGGTATACACGTATTCGCTATGCTGTCCGGCCAGGCGTGGGAATTCGGCAGGGATGCCGGCGCCGGTGGGGCCATGGCAGGCCATGCAGGCAGGTACGCCGGATGCGGCGTCACCACCCTTGAAAATCTTCTCGCCGGCTTCAGCCAGATCCTTGTCCTTGGCGGCGCCCGGCTTCGTGATCTGCTCGGAGAAATATGCGCCGAGATTCTTCATGTCGTCATCGGTGAGGTTGCTGCTGGCCACGATACCCTGCATGATCGGGTTGGTGCGCTTGCCGGATTTGAAATCCATCAGTTGCTTGGTAATATAGGCGGCGCCCTGACCGGCCAGTTTTGGCTTGTCAGGAGCGGTGCTGTTACCATCGGCGCCGTGGCAGGCGGCGCAAACGGTCGATGCCAACTGTTGCGCTTTGGCCGGATCGCCCTTGCTTGCCGTGTCCTCGGCGTGAGCGAGGGAGAACGTGGTCAAAGCCGTGAGTACCACAAACGCCATGGTCTTTTTCAATTGTAAGCTCCTCTACCTTAAACATGCCCAAAGCCCTCATTCTATCCGTATTTTGATTTACGTGCTAGCCTGATAATGACATCGGGATATAAATTTCATGAATTTGTTTCGTACTGCAACATTTCACACCACCGTGAATCATCTGCGCGATCTGCCGCAGGACAGTCTGGGCGAAATTGCCTTTGCTGGCCGCTCAAATGCCGGAAAATCGAGCGCGATCAACACGCTGGCCAATCGCAACCGCCTGGCCTACGTGAGCAAGACGCCAGGGCGTACTCAGCACATCAATTACTTTTCGTTGGGTGAAGGACTGTATCTTGTTGATCTGCCGGGGTATGGGTTTGCCCGTGTGCCGGGCGCGGTGAAGGATCACTGGCGCGGCCTGCTCGGCGACTATCTGCAAAAACGCGAGCCGCTGCTGGGCATCATGCTGATCATGGATATCCGTCGCCCGCTGACGGCGCTGGATCAGGCGATGTTCGACTGGTTTGCCGTCACCGGCAAGCCGGTGCATTGCCTGCTGACCAAAAGTGATAAAATCAGTCACGCGGCTGCGGCGAAGGCATTGCGGGAGGTGCGCGCATGGCTGGCCATGCGGTCGGATGCCTACAGTGCGCAGCTGTTTTCCAGCCTGAAAAAGTCGGGTGTGGAAGAGGTCGTCGCAGTGGCGGACAACTGGGTGCGTGATGCACGCAACCGACAGGCAGAAAAAAACCTCGGTTAAAGGGGAGGATAACCGAGGTCAAAGTGTCCTGACTGGTGTCAAGACGCCCGCTCAGGGAGGAGAAGCGGGAGATGGCACGGCCATCTGCTGGTTATGACGCAGGCGTGTGGCAAAAGTTCCGAAAAATTTGAAAGGATGATCAATGAGGGCTCAAGCGGCATTTCCCGGGGTGCGTATGCGCCGCATGCGCAGGGACGGATTCAGTCGCAGGCTGATGCGGGAGCACAGCCTGTCGGCCAGCGATCTGATCTACCCGGTGTTCGTGCATGAGGGCGCGGACCATGCTGTCGCTGTGCCGTCCATGCCGGGAGTTGAGCGCATGTCGCTGGACCGTTTGCTGGAGCAGGCCAGGCGCTGCGTGGCGCTGGGGATTCCGGCCATAGCCCTGTTTCCGGTCATCGACGATGTGCTCAAGTCGACCGATGCGGTCGAAGCGACCAATCCGGACGGGCTGGTGCCACGCGTGGTGCGCGCCATCAAGCAGGAATTTCCCGGGTTGGGTGTGATTACTGACGTGGCGCTTGATCCTTACACCAGTCACGGGCAGGACGGGTTGATCGATGCGCAGGGTTACGTGATGAATGATGACACCGTGGAAGTGCTGCGACAGCAGGCGCTGGCGCATGCGCTGGCCGGTGCGGATGTGGTGGCGCCATCGGACATGATGGATGGCCGGGTGGCAGCGATCCGTGAGACGCTTGACCAGCACGGGCTGATCCATACCCGCATCCTGGCGTATGCCGCCAAATACGCGTCGTCGTTTTACGCGCCGTTCCGTGATGCCGTCGGCTCGGCGATGAGCCTGGGGGTGGCCGGCAAGGAGACCTACCAGATGGATCCGGGCAATTCGGATGAGGCGTTGCGTGAAGTCGCGCTCGATCTGCAGGAAGGCGCCGACATGGTGATGGTCAAGCCCGGAATGCCCTACCTGGACATCGTGCGCCGCGTCAAGGACGAGTTTGGCGTGCCGACATTCGCCTACCAGGTGAGCGGCGAGTATGCCATGCTCAAGGCAGCAGTGGGTAATGGCTGGCTGGACGAGCGCAAGTGTGTGCTCGAGGCACTGCTGGCCTTCAAACGGGCTGGTGCAGACGGTGTGCTGACCTATTTCGCCATCCAGGCGGCGGAATGGCTCGCGGAGGGCTGAGGCCCTGACGTGATATCCGCTGCGGGCAGATGTGCCCGCAGCGCTTCATGCCGATGCGCTGTCGGAGGTTTCCTGGGCAAGCAGGCTGGCCAGTTGTGTCATCGACGCACGCCGCGACAGTTCTCCTCCGGCGCGGGCGGCGTGGCGCACGGCGTCCGCCGGCCGTACCGATACGCGGATGTCGCATAACGTTCCGTTCAGAATGAAGCAGGGTACCGGTCTGCGCCCGTGTCTGTGGCCGCAATCGGCCTGACGAAACGGGATGTTGTGGTTGAGCAGGTACATTTCCACGTCTTTTTCATTATCGGTGAACAGTTCGATGTCGATGTCGGAATGACGGCCGGCGCTGCCGTCAAGCACGCTGCCGGTCAGGTAGGGGTCGAATCCGGACAGCATGTGCATCGTCTGCAACGCGCTGGTGCGCAACTGCCGCAGCCACTGCGGGTGCGTGTCGGCATGAAACACCGCATGGTATTCGCGGATCGCGGCCTCGATTTCCTCATTGCCCGGCAGGTGGTGCGTGTCGACGATACCGAGTTTCCGCGCGGCTTTGCGCCTGGCAGCGGAAAAGTCGCGCATGCCGTGCTCACACATCAATTGTGCGGCCAGTTGTGCGACCAGTTCTCGCGTAGGATTGCGTTTCATGGTCGTGGCGGCTGGGGGCGAATGTCTGTTGCAGGCAGCGGCGGTTGTGAGCGCAAGCCTTCGGGCAGCGCTGGCTGAGGCGTGCTGGTGTTGCTACCGGCCGCTGCCGCGGGTTGGGTCGACGCCGGCAGCGACGATACGGGTTGTACCGAGACGGACTGGGTCGACGGAACGGCGTCCTTGAAGAAATATTCCGGTGTACCGGCTTCTCCTGGTGCAACCGGCAGCCCGGTCAGCGGATTGATCATGACGCTGACCACGCCGTCGGGAGGTGTGTAGGGCGTTTGAGGCACATTGCGCAGCGCGACGGCCATGTATTTCATCCAGATTGGCAGTGCGGCCTGGGCGCCGGTTTCGCCGTTGCCGAGGCTGCGCGGCTGATCGAAGCCGATCCACGCTACAGCGACGAGATCCGGCTGGAAGCCGGCAAACCACGCATCGCGCTGGTCATTGGTGGTACCGGTCTTGCCGGCCAGGTCGTTGCGGCCAAGCTCGGCGGCCTTGGCGCCGGTGCCGCGGCGCACAACATCCTGCATCATGCTGGTGATGATGAAGGCATTGCGCGGGTCGATGACCCGGCGTGGTGATTCCGGTTTGCCTGTCTGGATGACATGGCCATACTGGTCGGTAATGTGGTCAATGATGTACGGTGTGACCTGTGATCCTCCATTTGCGAAAATGGCATAACCGGAGACCATCTGCAATGGGGTGACCGAGACCGCCCCCAGTGCCATGGTCAGGTATGGCGGCACATGTTGCGGGTCGAAGCCGAACCTGCGTACATAATTCTGCGCGTAGTCGGGGCCGATGGTTTGCAGAATGCGGATGGTCGGCAGGTTGAGCGAATGCGTCAGCGCATCGCGCATGCTGACCAGGGTGCCGTTCCAGGTGTCCTCATAATCCTTGGGTTGCCACAGTACGCCGCCGGTCTGTTCCGCCGGGATGGAAATGGGCGTGTCTTCGAGCAGCGTGGCGGGTGTGAAGCCTTTTTCCAGTGCGGCAGAATAGATGAATGGCTTGAAGCTGGAACCCGGTTGCCGCCAGGCCTGGGTCACGTGGTTGAATTTGTCCATGTCGTAATCGAACCCGCCTGTCAGTGCCCGGATGGCCCCGGTGTGCGGATCAAGCGACACCAGCGCTGCTTCGACGCGCGGCAGTTGTGCAATACGCCATCCGCCCTCGGGCATGCGCTGGACGCGGATCAGCGATCCGGGGCGCAGCAGGGCCGGATGGCCGTGCGATGGGACCAGTGCGCGTGCGGCGAGTCGGAGGCCTTCGCCCGAGAGGGTGGCAAGTCCGTGATTGCGAACCCAGACCTGCAGGCGGTGGTTGTCGGACTGCAACACCACGGCCGGAAGCAGGTCGTGTACCGGCAGGATGTCCTGCAGTGTGGCATCAAGGGCGGATTCCTGTCCCGGTGGGGGCAGGGGCAGCGAACTTTCCGGGCCGCGATAGCCATGACGGCGATCGTATTCTTCCACGCCCTGCCACAGGGCGTCGTTGGCTGCGTTCTGGTCGCGCTTGTTCAACGTGGTGTACACCTTCATGCCGCTGGTGTAAATGGCGTCGTGGTATTGCTCATACATGGCCTGGCGGATCATTTCCGCAACATAGTCGGCATTGACGGCATAGTGTTCGTCGGCTGTCTTGCGCACATGCAGCTTTTCGGCCATCGCCGCATCATAATCTGCCTGGGTGATGTAGTGCAGTTCAAGCATGCGGTGCAGCACGTAGTGCTGGCGTGCCAGAGCGCGTGGCAGGTTTACTGCCGGATTGTAGCGTGAAGGCGCCTTGGGCAGTCCGGCGAGCATGGCGGCTTCTGCAATGTCGATGCGGGCGAGCGGTTTGCCGAAGTAGGCCTCGGCTGCCGCGGCAAAGCCATAGGCGCGCTGGCCGAGATAGATCTGGTTGATGTACAGCGTGAGGATCTGGTCCTTGGTCAGGTTGCGTTCGATCTTGATCGACAACAGGGCTTCATTGAGCTTGCGTGTCCAGGTTTTTTCGCGCGTGAGAAAGAAATTGCGCGCAACCTGCATGGTGATGGTCGATGCGCCTTCACGGGCGCCACCGGACACCAGGTTGCTCAGGGCGGCACGTATCACGCCCATGGCATCGATGCCGCCATGCTGATAGAAGCGGTCGTCTTCCGCGGCGAGGATGGCATGCTGCAAGATGATCGGAGTCTGCGCCAGCGTCACCACCGCGCGGCGCTGTTCACCGAATTCGGCCAGCAGCGCCCCATCCGCGGTGTACACGCGCATGGGCAGTTTCGGCCGATAGTCAGTGAGCGCTTGCATGTCCGGCAGGTTCGGCCAGATGAGCGATACGGTCAGTGCGCCCAGCGCGAGTGCAAGTACGACAAGACCGGTAAGGGTTGCAAACAGAGCGGCTTGCCAGCGCGATGTGAACATGAAGCGTGATCCATATGTAGAGGTGGGATGAGCCTCGGGAATTATAACAGTGTCTGCGGTGCCGGGGCGGATATGAAACCAGGCATGCCGGCCATTTATCTGTCCCCGTGGAGCCTTCGCAGAAAATTCATGCGGCGTCCACATTGAGAAACAAAAAAAATAGTTTACACTTGCGAATGTTGCTGATAGTCTTTAACGTGAATTATTGGTTTGTTTCCTAACCATCAAATTAAAAAAGGAATCCTGTTGCAATTCAACCTTTTCAAAATCAAGACACCTCCTCTGGTCGGGGTCGATATCAGTTCGACAGCAGTCAAGCTGGTTGAATTGGGAGAAGCCGCACGGGGACGGTACAGTATTGAACGCTACGTCATCGAGAACCTGCCAAAAGATGCCGTGGTAGAAGGCAATATTGCCAATATGGATGAAGTCGTCGATGCGCTGAAGCTGGCCTGGTCGCAATTGGGCACCCGTTCGCGGCACATCGCGATGGCGCTGCCGTCCGCTTCCGTGATCTCGAAGAAGATCACCTTGCCAGCCGGGCTGAGCGAGGATGAAATGGAAACCCAGGTGCAGGCGGAGGCCAACCAGGTGGTGCCATTCTCGCTGGACGAGGTCAATCTCGATTTCCAGGTGCTGGGGCAGGGTGCATCGCCCGGCGGGGATGTCGAGGTGCTGCTGGTGGCGAGCCGCAAGGAAAAGATCGAAGATCGTGTGGCGGCTGCCGAAGCCGCTGGCCTCAAGGTGCTGGTCATGGACACGGAGTCCAATGCCAGCCAGACCGCGTTCGAGGGCATGGTGCACGTGCTTCCGGACAGTGGCCGGGGCCAGACGGTGGCATTGATCGACATTGGCGCGACCACGATGCACATTCTGGTCTTTGTCGATAATGTCATGGTGTATTCGCGTGAACAGTCGTTTGGCGGCAACCAGTTGACGCAGGAAATCCAGCGACGATACGGCATGACCTACGAAGAGGCGGAAAAACTCAAACGCAAGGGCGAGATGCCGGACCGTTATGGTCTCGAAATCCTGCAACCGTTTACGGAAACGCTGGCGCTGGAAATTGGCCGCGCACTGCAGATGTTCGTCGCATCCACTTCCTGGACCAAGGTGGACTACATCGTGCTTGCGGGCGGTACCGCCATTCTGCCCGGACTCGACGAGGCTGTGGCGGGGCGCACTGAAGCCAGCACCATGGTGGCGAATCCGTTTGCCGGCATGGCGCGTTCCGAACGTGTGGCAGCTGACCGGCTGGCGATGGACGCCCCGGCGCTGCTGGTGGCGTGCGGGCTGGCGATGAGGAGGTTCGACTCGTTATGATACGCATCAACCTGCTCCCATACCGCGAGATGCGCCGGGTCGCAAGACTGCGGCAGTTTTCCCTGTTGCTGGGCGCCTCGGCGCTGGCTGCTGCAGGCGTTGTGGTGCTGGTGTATCTGGCGCTCGAAGCGCAGATATACAACCAGAATTCCCGCAACGAATATCTCAAGTCGCAGATCACCCTGCTTGACAAGCAGATCAGCGACATTCATGAACTCAAGACACAGACCAGGGATCTGCTGGCGCGCAAGCAGGTGGTCGAAACCCTGCAGATGAACCGGTCCGATGACGTGCATCTGCTCGATCAGCTGGTGCGGCTCATGCCGGAGGGAGTGTACCTCAAGTCGATCGACCAGCACGGCGCCAACGTGCATCTGTCGGGCTATGCCCAGTCAAGCGCACGCGTATCGACACTGATGCGCAATCTTGATTCGTCGCCGTGGCTGAAGAATGCGACGTTGATCGAGGTCAAGTCGGCCAGCGTGCAGAATATCCAGGCCAACGAATTCAGCCTGGATGTGCAGATGGTTTCGCCTGACCAGAGCGAAAGTGATACCGCGCATACGGGAAGCGGCGCAGGACATCACGCGGGCGGAAAGGCGGGTTGAACGATGGATCTGAATGAACTGAACAACATCAATCTCCAGGATCTGGCCAACGCTCCTGCTGGCATACGTTCGGGCATCCTGGCCGGAGTGTTCGTGCTGACGCTTGCGTTGGGTTACTGGCTGCTGCTGAGTGGCCAGCTGGGTACGCTGAATGCGGCGCGCCAACAGGAACAGACGCTCAAGGATACGTTTCTGGAGAAGAAGCGCCAGGCGATCAACCTCGATGCCTATCGCCAGCAACTGGTTGAAATCAATCATTCGTTCGGTGCATTGTTGCGGCAACTGCCTAACCGGTCACAGATGGACGCCCTGCTGAGCGATATCAACCAGGCAGGACTGGGCCGTGGCCTCAGGTTCGATCTGTTCAAGCCCGGAACCGAGACCATGAAGGACTTCTATGCCGTGCTGCCGATCAGCATCCGTGTGAGCGGGTCATATCATGACTTCGGTGCTTTTGCGAGCGATGTGGCGCAACTGTCGCGCATTGCCACGCTGCGCGACATCAGCATCGCGCCCGACAAGGATGGGCAACTGGTGATGAATGCGACCATTGAAACGTACCGCTACCTGGACGAGGATGAGTTGTCCGAACAGAAGCGTCTGGCAGATAAAAACAGCAGGAAAGGGGCAAAATGAAGCGTGTCTTGCGTATTGTCCCACTGATGCTGCTGGCCGGTTGCCATATGGGCGGGCAGGATGACCTCCACCAGTTCGTGCAGGATGCCGGTGCGCACATGCGCGGCCGGGTTGAACCGCTGCCCGAAGTCAAGCCGTATCAGCCGTTCGTCTACAATGATTTTGATCAGTCCGATCCGTTCAAGCCACGCAAACTCAAGTTCAATTCGGCTGAAGGTGGCATTCAGCCGGACCTCAATCGTCCGAAGGAGCTGCTGGAGTCTTTTGCGCTCGAAACGCTGAAAATGGTCGGCGTGATCCAGCGAAACGGCGTGAATTATGCGGTGATCAAGACTCCGCTCAATACCATTTACGTTGTCAAGGTCGGCAATTATCTCGGACAGAATTTTGGCAAGATCGTGGCGATTACCGACAAGGAAGTCAAATTGAAAGAAATCGTGCAGGATGGTGCGGGTGACTGGTCCGAACGGGACAGCTCCCTGAACTTGCAGGAACAATGAGGAGTGTTCAAAGCATGAAAACCGCAATCGTTCGAATGGGACAACACGTGCTGATGGCGCTGTTCCTGCTGGCCGCCCTGACAACCCAGCATGCGCATGCCGATACCAATGCCATATCGAATATCAACTTTCTGCCGCAGCAAAATGGCAAACTGGTGATGAAGGTGGACTTCCAGCAAAACCTGCGCGCGACGCCGGCGAGCTTCACCGTCAATACGCCGCCACGCATCGCGTTTGACCTGTTCAACACATCCAATGGCACGGGCAAGAATACTCTGATGGTCAATCAGGGATTGCTGCATTCGGTCAATGTGGTGCAAGCCGGCGATCGTACGCGTATCGTGCTCAACCTGCTGCAGCCGGCGCATTACACCATGCGTATCGACGGCAATTCGTTGCTGGTCCAGATCGACGAGGCCGGTGCAGGGTCCGTTACCAATGAAACCACCCATTTTGCTACCGGGGGGCCGGGTTCCGACAAGCACGTCATCCGTGATGTCGATTTCCGCCGAGGTAACGGCGGCTCCGGACGTGTCATCACGACGCTGTCAGACAGCACCACCGGTATCGACATCCGCAAGCAGGGGGATGCGCTCATTGTCAACTTCATGAACACCGATCTGCCGCAAAACCTGCAGCGCCGGCTGGATGTCACGGATTTCGGCACGCCGGTCAGCAGCATTGAAACTGTCGGCCGATCCGGCATGGTCACCATGACCATCAAACCGAAGGGCGAGTACGATTATTCTGCCTACCAGACCGACAATCAGTTCATTGTCGAAGTGCGCACCAAGACCGAGGCAAATGCGCAACAGGATGGCAAGCCACATTACACCGGCGAGAAGTTGTCGCTTAATTTCCAGAACACCGATGTGCGCTCGGTGCTGCAGGTGATCGCCGACTTTACCGGCAAGAACATCATCACCAGCGATACCGTGACCGGTAACTTGACACTGTTGCTCAAGGATGTGCCGTGGGATCAGGCGCTCGATATCATTCTGGAGAGCAAGGGTCTCGACAAGCGCGAAAACGGCAACGTGATCTGGGTCGCGCCCAAGGATGAGCTGCTGGCCAAGGAAAAGAGCGAACTGGAGTCACGCCAGAGCATCCAGGCACTCGAACCGCTCGTGGTGCGCCAGTACCAGCTCAACTACAAAAAAGCCGACCAGGCAGCGCGCTCGCTGCTCGGGCTGCCACCGCTGCCCGGCGATACTGGCCAGGATGTGACCTGCGATGCCCAGGCTCAGGGGATCAAGGCGCAGACGGCAGCTGCCGCAACGGCCATGCCGATGGCCAATACGGCCAACAATCCCAATCGCATCCTGTCGCCGCGCGGCACAGCCACATCGGAAATGCAGACCAATACACTGATTGTCAGTGATACGGTGGAAAAGCAGGAAGAAATCGCGCAACTGCTCAAGCTGATTGATACGCCGGCACGTCAGGTGATGATCGAGGCGCGGGTGGTGGTGGCTGATGACGAGTTCAGCAAGCAGCTGGGAACCAAGTTCGGGGTGTCGACGCCGTTCACCACCAGCAATGGCGGCACCCTGGGAGCACTGTCGTCCACGGGAACCAATGCCAACACGCTGGTCAATGGCAGCACAGCTCTGTCCAATGCGGTGGCCAACGGGCCGATGTACAACGTCAACCTGCCGTCGGCTGCGACCAATGCCGCGACGATGGGCCTTGCAATGCAT
>JAJXUP010000183.1 GCA_021782795.1 Pseudomonadota bacterium
GGTGCCCGTCTGGTGGTGACCGCCGACGCCAGCCTGCGCGGCGGCAAGTCGATTCCGCTCAAAGCGGTGGTGGACGAGGCGCTTGCCCTGCCGGGAACCGGATGCATCGAACAGGTGGTGGTCTACCGGCGCGCCGGCCTGCCGATCGCATGGCATGACCAGCGCGACATCTACTGGGAAGCGTTTACCGCCGACCTGCCAGCGCAGTGCGAACCGGAATGGGTCAACGCCGAAGACCCGCTGTTCATCCTCTACACCTCCGGCTCGACCGGAACGCCCAAGGGCGTACAGCACAGCAGCGCCGGGTACCTGCTCGGCGCGATCCTGTCGATGCACTGGGTATTCGACGCCAAACCGGAATCGGATGTGTTCTGGTGCACGGCAGACGTGGGCTGGATCACCGGACACAGTTATGTCGCATATGGCCCGCTTGCGCTGGGCATGACCGAAGTGATCTTCGAAGGCATTCCCACCTGGCCCGACGCCGGGCGTTTCTGGCGCATGATCCAGAACCATCGTGTGACCACATTTTACACCGCACCGACGGCCATCCGCTCGCTCATCAAGCTGGGCAGCAACCTGCCACGCCAGTACGACCTGTCGAGCCTGCGTCTGCTGGGCACCGTCGGCGAGCCGATCAATCCGGAAGCATGGATCTGGTTTCACGAAGAAGTTGGCGGCTCGCGCTGCCCCATCGTCGATACCTGGTGGCAAACCGAAACAGGTTCGCACATGATTGCACCACTGCCGGGCGCGCACGCGGCCAAGCCGGGTTCCTGCACCTTGCCGTTGCCGGGCATCGTGGCTGACGTGGTCGACGAGCAGGGCCAGTCGCTGCCAGCCGGCGAAGGGGGGTTCCTGGTCATCCGTCGCCCGTTTCCGTCGCAACTGCGCACGCTGTGGAACAACCCGGAACGCTTCAAGGCGACCTATTTCCCTGACGAACTCGGTGGCACGACCTACCTCGCCGGCGACTCGGCGCATCGCGACGAAGAAGGCTATTTCTGGATCATGGGTCGCATCGACGATGTGCTCAACGTCTCGGGCCACCGCCTGGGCACGATGGAAATCGAATCGGCGCTGGCGGCGCACCACAGCGTGGCCGAGGCCGCAGTGGTCGGCCGGCCGCATCCGATCAAGGGCGAATCCATCGTTGCCTTCGTCGTGCTCAAAAACAAACGCCCCGAAGGCGAAGAAGCCGCGCGCATTTCCGGCGAACTGCGCAGCTGGGTCGGCCAGGAGATCGGCGCCATCGCCAAGCCGGACGAAATCCGTTTCGGCGAGAATCTGCCCAAAACCCGTTCCGGCAAGATCATGCGTCGCCTGCTGCGGGCGCTGGCGCGTGGCGCCGACATCGACCAGGACACCTCAACGCTCGAAAATCCTGCGATTCTCGATCAACTGCGTACTGCCAGCTGACCGATGGCCTCCGCGCGCCTTCAGCCGATCCGCCGCATTCTGCTGTGGCTGACCGGCGTTGTCGCGCTCGCGGCATCGAGCCTGGTGCTCGCGTTGCAATTCTGGATCCTGCCCAATATCAACCACTGGCGCGCCGACATCGCCGCTTCGATCAGCGCTTCATCAGGCGAACGGGTCACGCTCGGACGCATCGACGCCGGCTGGCAGGGCTGGCACCCGTCGCTGCGCATCCAGTCGTTGCAGATCGCCGACGCGCAGCAGCACCCCCTGCTGTACCTCACCGACATCGAAGGCGAAATGTCGTGGTCCACACTGCTGTTCGGCGAACTGCGGCTGGCACGGCTCACACTGAGCAACCAGGCGTTTTCCCTGCGGCGCGACCGCAACGGCACAATCTGGCTGGCAGGTCTGCCGCTCAACCGGCCGAACGGAAACCACACCTTCGTGCAGTGGCTGCTGCACCAGCGTCTGATCCAGCTCAACCATGCTTCGCTATCATGGCAGGACGACCAGCGGCCGGCCCCCACCCTGTTCATCCACGAAGTCAATTTCAGCCTGACCAACTTCGAGCGCTGGCATAATTTTCACCTGTCAGCCACGCCCCCGACACTGATCGCCCATCCGATCGACATCCAGGGCAGCCTGACCGGACGCTCCCCCGCCGATCCTGCGTCATGGAGCGGCAAGATCAGCCTGCGCCTGCGCCGCGCCGACCTGGCACAATGGCAACCCTGGGTCACACTGCCACTGGGAATCAGGCGCGGTTTCGGCGATGTTGACGCCTCGCTGCAATTCGCCCGCAACCAGATCATCGAAGCCAGTGCCCGCGGCATCCTGCAACAACTGTCGCTGCAAGCTGCATCTGACCTGCCCCGCCTCGACCTGATCGACCTGTCCGGGGGGATTGACTGGAAACGGCTCGGCAGCGCGCAATCGCTGCAGCTCGATCACATCAGCCTGCGCACTGCCGATCTGGTCTATCTTGCGCCACTGGATTTTTACCTGCGCATTGCGCCGGCCTCTGCGCATCAGGCACCGCAGGGTGAATTGCGTGCGGACAATGCTGACCTGGCAACGCTCAACCGCCTGGGGCACTACCTGCCGCTGGACACGGGGCAGCGCAACTGGCTTGCGCAGCATGCGCCATCTGGCTGGGTACAGAGCCTGCGCGCCGACTGGAGCGGCGCACTGCCTCGGCCACAGAAATTCCATCTGCACGCCCGATTCCGCACCCTGGGCATTGCCTCCGCCGGTGGCCAGCCGGGAGTCTCGGGGCTGAGCGGACAGATCGATGGCGATGAAACCAGTGGCTCGCTCACGCTGGCCAGCCAGCAGACAAACGTCGACCTGCCGGACATCCTGTTCGAACCGCACGTTGCGCTCGATACCCTGACCGGACAGTTGCGCTGGAAGAAATTGTCATCCGGCTACCAGCTACAGCTGTCGCAGATCAATCTGGCCAATGCCGATTTCGATGGCAATCTGTTCGGCGAATATACCTGGCTACCTGGCAAGCGAGGCCTGATCAACCTGAGTGGCGGCCTGCTGCGTGGTCGCGGCAACGCTGTGTGCCACTATCTGCCGCTTGCCGTCAAAGAGCCGGCCTACGACTGGGTGTGCACCAACCTGCTCGGTGGCGATGCCAAGGATGTCCAGTTCCATGTCGAAGGCGACCTGGATCACTATCCATTCCACAATGACGGTCAAGGATTGCTCGAGGTAC
>JAJXUP010000184.1 GCA_021782795.1 Pseudomonadota bacterium
GCCGGAAGGTTGGGTGGACGGCGTACGGTGAGTTGGCGGATTTCGCTGTTTCGTGAAATCGCCGTGGGCACGCCGAGTCTGCTGGTGGCGGTGGGACAGGACGTAACCGAGCGAAGGCGCGCCGAACTCGCGGTGCGCGAGAATGAAATCAAGTTCCATACCATGGTGGACTGGACTTCCGACTGGGAGTACTGGGTTCAGCCGGATTCCGGGTTTGTCTACATGACCCCATCCGTCGAACGCGTGACAGGCTACCGTGCGGAAGAATTCTATACCGATCCTGGCCTTGTCCGCCGCATCATTCACGCGCAAGACCTTCCGCAGTGGGAAAAGCATGCACAGGATGTCCGGCAGAGTGACGGCGATCTGCGAATCGAGGAACTTGAAATCCGCATCGTGCATAAGGCAGGGCATACCCTGTGGGTCAGCCACCGTTGCCGGCCGGTGGTGGATGATGCAGGGATCTACCGTGGCCGGCGCGTGACGGTACGTGACATCACGGCGCGCAAGCTGGCTGAGGACGAGATCCGTCAGTTGGCCTATTTTGATGTGCTCACCGGCTTGCCGAACCGGAGATTGCTCATCGATCGTCTGGCGCAGGCCCAGAGCGCCAGCCATCGCAACGATGAATTTGCCGTGCTGATGATGCTCGATCTGGATCATTTCAAGACCCTCAATGACAGCGCAGGTCACGATGCAGGCGATCGTCTGCTGGTCGGCGTGGCGCAACGCTTGCAGACCTGTGTGCGCCAGGATGACACGGTGAGCCGGTTGGGAGGCGACGAATTCGTCGTGTTGCTGCAGCATCTTGGCCAGCAGGCGGATGTGGCGGCTACACGGGCCGAAGCCGTGGCAGAAAAGATCCGGCTGGCGCTGGGCAATCCGTTTTCCATCGGCGGCGGCTACACCGAATACACCACTTCAGCCAGCATTGGACTGTCGTTGTTCCGCGGTCGCCAGTTCAGTGTGGAAACGCTGTTCAAGCAGGCCGATATGGCGCTTTATCAGGCCAAAGACGCCGGACGTAACACCGCACGCTTTTTTGATCCGCAGATGCAGGCGGCAATCGATTCGCGTACTGGCATGGAACGGGAGTTGCGGGCTGCACTCGAATTGCGTCAGTTCGAGGTGCATTATCAGCCCCAGGTGGATCAATTCGGTCGTCTGGTGGGTGCCGAAGCACTATTGCGCTGGCAGTCACCTGAGCGCGGCACCCTGTGTCCGGGCCAGTTCATCGGCCTGGCCGAAGACAGCGGACTCATTGTGGTGATTGGCGAATGGGTGTTGCGGCAGGCGTGTGAACAGTTGCGGCAATGGTCAGCCAATGGCCTGACGCGACAGTTGCGGCTTGCGGTGAATATCAGCGTGCGCCAGTTTCATCATCCGGAGTTCGCCGACCGCCTGCTTGCGTTGCTGCAGGAACTGGAGGTGGACAGGGCGTTGCTGAAGCTGGAACTGACTGAGCAGGTGATTCTGCATGATACGAAAGCGGCGATTCGACGGATGTGGATGTTGCATGACCAGGGCGTTCATTTCAGTCTCGACGATTTTGGTACGGGCTATTCATCGCTGTCGCTGCTCAAGCGTCTGCCGTTCGAGCAGATCAAGATCGACCGCTCGTTCGTGCAAGACATTGGTCAGGATGCGCATGGTGACGAAGTGGTGCGAGCCATGCTTGCCGTCGGGCGCTTTCTCAAGCTGGAGGTGGTGGCGGAAGGTGTGGAGCACGAATTGCAGCAGGAATTCCTGTCGATGGGCGGCTGTGCCGTCTATCAGGGCTTTCTCTTCGGCGAACCGGTGCCGATCCACCGCTGGGACAGTACGCTGTTTCGTTTCTAGCCAGCAGCATGCTGTCTGCACACCGGACAATGCGGATCGCGGCTGAACTGCGATTCGCGCCATTGCATGTCACGGATCTCGAGTTGCAGCAATCGGCCGCAGAGTGGATGGCCGATGCCGGTGACCAGCTTGATGGCCTCTGCGGCCTGGGCTGCGCCGATGATGCCCACCAGCGGCCCGAATACGCCGGTTTCACTGCAGCGGGTATCGTCGCCCGCGCCAGTATCGGCGAACAGGCAGTGGTAGCACGGGCTGTCCGGGTCGCGCAGGTCGAAAGTCGCGAGCTGGCCGGTGTAGCGGATCGCGGCGCCGGAAACCAGAGGTTTGCGCAGCTGCACGCAGGCTCGGTTGATGTCGTGGCGCGTGGTGAAATTGTCGCTGGCATCGATGATCACGTCATGTTCGCTGGCCAGCGCGGTGAGCCGTTCGGCAGCCAGACGTTCGGGCAGGGCGACCAGTTCGATCCACGGATTGATCGCGCGTGCGGCGCTGACTGCGGAAACCGCTTTGTTGCTGCCCAGCATGGTGTAGCGGTGAATGATCTGCCGCTGCAAATTGCTGGCTTCTACCACATCTGCGTCGGCGATGGTCAGGTGACCGACACCTGCGGCTGCAAGATACAGGGCTGCAGCAGAGCCCAGGCCACCGGCGCCGACCAGCAGCATGCGGCTGGACAGCAGCCGTTCCTGTCCGGAGAGGTCGAACCCTTCCAGCAGGATGTGGCGGCTGTAATGCAGCAGTTGTGCGTCATCCACGGTATGCGGGAGCCTGGCGTAGAGGCGGCAACGGCGCCAGGAACTCGGCGCCGTTGCCGTTCAGGTCAATTCTTGGCCTGGGAGGTGTCGTGGGCCAGAATGTTGATGCCCTTGAGCAGGTCCAGTGCCTGCGTCAACTGGAAGTCGTTCTTGTGCACGACCTCGTCAGGATTGGCAGGCGCTGCCGGCGTTTTGGCAGCAGACTCGGGCGGAACGATGCGCGGCGGGGTCTTGCCACTGCCTTTGGTGCCGGGGTTCGGGTTGGCCAGGTGGTTTTCCAGGTCGGCTTCGTGGATGTTGAGCAGGCCGCCGTCGCTGTCGCCGTCGCTGACGACCTTGCCTTCCTCGACGACGATATCGGGCGTGATGCCTTTGGCCTGGATCGACCGGCCGCTGGGGGTGAAGTAGCGTGCCGTGGTGAGCTTGATGCCGGTGCCATTACCCAGTGGCAGGATGGTCTGCACCGATCCCTTGCCGAACGACTGTGTGCCCATGATGACCGCTCGCTTGTGATCCTGCAGCGCGCCAGAGACGATTTCCGAAGCC
>JAJXUP010000185.1 GCA_021782795.1 Pseudomonadota bacterium
ACATCAATCACTGGTTTCATGGGGTTGGGCTCCCTGACCCGGTCGGTTGAGCATGCCAGCCAGATGCGCCACCAGCCGCCGTGCCAGCACGAGCTTGTCGGCCCGTCCTAGCGCATGCGCACCGCGCTCGTCCAGCAGCGTCAGCTCGTTGTCCTCGCTGCCCAGCGCGACCTGGGCCAGATTCACCGCCATCAGCGGCACGCGTTTGGCGCACCGCTTGGCTTCGCCATACTCGAGTGCATGTTCCGTTTCGGCCGCAAACCCCACGCAGAACGGCGGCTGCTCGCGCGCCGCAATCCGGCCGAGGATATCTTCATTGGGCAGCAGCTCAAGCCGCAGCGGCGCAGCGGATTTCTTGATCTTTTCCGTCTGCGTCCGTGCCGGACGGTAATCCGACACGGCCGCCACGGCAATGAACACCTGCATGCCCGCCACGCGCGCCTCCACTGCAGACAGCATCTGTGCTGCACTTTCGACGTCCACGCGCTCGACGCCAGCCGGTGTGGCCAGACACGTCGGACCACTGACCAGCACCACCTGCGCGCCCGCTTCGGCCGCGGCCTGCGCCACGGCATAGCCCATGCGCCCCGAGCTCAGGTTGGTGAGTGCCCGCACTGGGTCGAGCCGCTCGAGCGTGGGGCCAGCGGTCACCAGAACACGTACCCCCGCCAGCACCTGCGGTGTCGAACCTGCCTCGGGCACATGTGTTGCCAGCGCCGCCTCCAGCGCCTGCACCAACTGCACCGGCTCCATCATGCGCCCCGGGCCGTCCTCTCCGCAGGCCTGAATACCGTTCTGCGGACCAAAACAGCGCACGCCGTCCTGCTCCAGCACGCGCACGTTGCGCTGCGTCGCAGGATTGCGCCACATCTGCCGGTTCATCGCTGGCGCAACGAACAGCGGACAATCGCGCGCCAGACATGCAGCCGACAGGACATCGCCCGCCAGACCCTGCGCCAGTCGCGCCAGGAAATCGGCGCTCGCGGGCGCAATCAGCATGGCATCGCACTGGCGCCCGAGATCGATGTGCGCCATGCCGTGGCCGTTGGCGACCGGCTCGTCGAGCGCGACCGGACGTCCCGTCAGCGCCTGGAAGGTCAGCGGGCCGACGAAGCCGGTTGCTGCCGGCGTCATCGCCACCTGCACCGCGGCGCCGGCGGCGCCAAGCAAGCGCACCAGCTCCGCCGCCTTGTAGGCGGCAATGCCCCCGGTCACTCCCACCACGATACGCTTGCCCTGCAGCGACATGCCGCACCTTCCATCCATCACGATGACCGTCAGTATACCAGCACGCACCATGGCATCGCCACGGACATCCCGATGTGATATCATTGTAAACAATTGAAACAGCGAAGCCGACCACGACCAGGCATGCCCATCCACGATTGGCCCACAGGAGAACGTCCACGCGAAAAACTGCTGCAGCGCGGCACCCAGGCGCTCAGCGATGCAGAGCTGCTGGCCATCATCCTGCGCACCGGCCTGCCCGGAAAGAACGCGCTCGATCTCGGCCGTGAACTGCTGGGGCATTTCGGCAGCCTGACGCGCCTGTTTGCTGCCAGCCAGACCGAATTCTGTGCCATTGCCGGACTCGGTGAAGCGCGTTATACCCAGTTGCAGGCCATGCAGGAACTGTCACGCCGCGCGCTGGCCGAACCACTGCGCGAGCGCGACGCGCTGACCTCACCGGCCCAGGTACGCAATTACCTGCGCTTGCTGTTGGGCGGACGCGAGCACGAGGTGTTCTGTGTCATTTTTCTCGACAGCCAGCATCGCGTGCTGGTCATGGAAGAACTGTTTCGCGGCACGCTCGGCCAGGCCAGCGTCTATCCGCGAGAAGTGGTAAAGCGCGCACTGGCGCACAATGCAGCGGCGCTGATCCTGGCGCACAACCATCCGTCCGGAGCCGCCACGCCAAGCCAGGCCGACCGCGTACTGACCGACACACTGAAACAGGCGCTGGCACTGGTCGATGTACGTGTACTGGATCATTTTGTCGTCGCCATGCATGACGTGACATCATTTGCCGAACACGGCTGGTTATGATGCAGATCATCCGGCCGACACCCACTGGACAGCACGCAAGCGACCACGACCAGCACCTTGCCACTGCAGCGCTGTTGCGCCGACCCCAGACGCGCCTCTAGCAGACCGTTGAAAAAGGTAGCGAGGACGCCCGGATGCAAGGCGCGAGAAACGCAACGACCAGACATATCAAATCGATAGGCGTGGGAGTGAGTATCGCAGCAACGCCGCAGACGGGTGCCGCAGTACTTTTTCAACGGCCTGCTAGTGCAACCGCGGCCGCTCTCCGGTGAGCATAAACTGCACCAGATCGCGCACCGGCCGGATTTCTTCGCCGAACGGCAGCGGCTCCGAGCCGCGGAAGAACAGCCCTTTTTCCACGTCCCCCGTCAGCGCTGCCGCAAGCTGGGAATCGATACAGAACTGACCGGAACGGGCAATACCGTCGCGCAGACCGCATTGCGTCAGACAATGCAGACCCGATGCGCAGCGGTCCGGACGGCTTTTGGCATATTCCTGCAATTTTGCCTCGCGGCGGAGGTAGTTGCGCAACCACGGCGTCAGCACCGCCCGCGCCGGCAAACCGGCAACACTCATGAAGGTAACAATATCCTCTGCCTTCGCCTGCGCCAGCACACGTTTGAAATTGGGATGAGCATCCCCCTCTTCGGTCACGGCGAACGCCGTTCCCATCTGCACGGCAGACGCTCCCATCCCGATCAGCTCGCGCAGGCGTTCGTGACTGTTGATACCGCCGGCCGGAATGAGCGGAATACGTTCCTTCTCGATACCCAATTCGCGGAACAGTTCGAGCACCGATTCGAGCACACCAGGAAAATCAAACCGCGCATGACCGATGTCGTCGGCGTTGGGCGCACCCAGATGCCCACCTGCGTAACGCGGATGTTCAATGACGATTGCATCCGGCAGCCGCTGCTTGCGCATCCATTTCTTGAGCAGAATGGCAATACCGCGCGCATCCGACAGGATGGGAATCAGCGCCACATCGGGAAAATCCTGGGTCAGTTCGGGCAGATCGAGCGGCAGGCCGGCCCCCATCACGATCGCCTGCGCCCCACTCTCGCACGCCACGCGCACCAGTTC
>JAJXUP010000186.1 GCA_021782795.1 Pseudomonadota bacterium
CGAACATCTTACGGCCGGCAACACCAGCCTGACGCTGACCATCGCCGCCAATTACGGAGGGCGCTGGGACATCATGCAGGCCATGCATGCCCTGAGCCAGGCGCATCCCGATCGCGCGACGGCGTTCGGCGAGGAAGAGCTGATGCCATATCTTTCCATGTCCTATGCGCCGGAACCGGATCTGTTCATCCGCACCGGCGGCGAGCAGCGCATCAGCAATTTCCTGCTGTGGCAGCTGGCATACACCGAGCTGTATTTCACCGATACCTTGTGGCCCGCGTTCGACCGGGCCGCACTGGAAGCAGCCATCCTTTCTTACCAGAAACGCGAACGCCGTTTCGGGCGCACCAGTGAACAATTGAGCGAGGGCAAGCCTAATGCTTAAGCAGCGTGTCATCACGGCGATCATCCTGTTCGCATTGTTTCTTGCGGCATTGTTCGGCCTGCCGACTGCGGGCTGGCAGGCATTGATACTGGTCGTGATGTGGCAGGGCGCGGTTGAATGGGCAAGGCTGTCCGGATTGAACGGACGCGCCGCCACTGCCTATTGGGCACTGACCCTGGCGCTCATGGCTGGCATGTTGTGGTTCGATAACAGTGTTGCACCGGAACGGCAGAATTTGCTGCACCTGGCGTGGTATGCCATGGCCGTGTTGCTGTGGGTGCTGGTTGTTCCCGCCTGGCTGATGCTGGGGTGGCGCCCGAGGAATCCCTGGCTGATGGGGTTGGTCGGCTTGATCGTCCTGTTGCCGACCGGCTTGGCCATGCTCGACCTGCGTGCTTTCAGTCCCTGGGTATTGTTGTTCGCGATGACGGTGGTGATGATGGCCGATATTTCGGCCTATTTCACCGGCAAGCGTTTCGGAAAGAACAAGCTGGCCCCCACGATCAGCCCCGGCAAGACATGGGAGGGCGTCCTCGGGGCCATGGTCGGTGTGACTCTCTATGTCATCATCGTCGGGTGGGGGAGCGGACTGTACAAGCATCATGCGCTGTTCCCGGGCATCGTCGTCGCGGGATGGTGGTGGGTGGCGCTGGCGGTGATCGGTGACTTGTTCGAGTCCGCGGTCAAACGCCAGGCCGGGGTCAAGGACAGCGGCGCGTTGCTGCCCGGGCACGGCGGCCTGCTGGACCGCATCGACGCACTGACTTCCACATTGCCATTCGCCGGTATCGCGCTCATTCTGCAAAGGCTGGAATGACCAAGCTTACCCGACTTGCGGTACTCGGCTCAACCGGCAGCATCGGCAAGAGTACGCTGGACGTGGTCTCGCGCCATCCGGACAAATACCGGGTCATCGCGCTTACCGCGCAACAACAGGACGGGCTCCTGTTCGAACAATGCGAACGTTTCCAGCCGCGTTATGCCGTACTGCTGGACGAGGCCGCCAGTGAACGGTTGAGCAAGCGCATCGCCGCCGCAGGACTGGATACCGAAGTGCTGTGCGGAGCGGGGGCACTGGAGCGCGTCTCTACCCTGGCTGAAGTCGATGCGGTGATGGCAGCCATCGTCGGCGCGGCGGGCATGCAATCCACCCTGGCGGCGGCGCATGCGGGCAAAAAGATTTTGCTGGCCAACAAAGAGACCCTGGTACTTGCGGGGCATCTGTTCATGGAAGCCGTGCATCGCAGCGGCTCCGTGCTGTTGCCCATCGACAGCGAGCACAATGCCATCTTCCAGGCGCTGCCGCGCAGCTATGCGGGGGACATGAAGCAGAGCGGAGTGAGCAGGATATTGCTTACCGCGTCCGGCGGGCCATTCCGCAACACATCGCTATCGGACTTGCAGCACGTCACGCCGGAACAGGCCTGCGCGCATCCGAACTGGAGCATGGGACGCAAGATTTCCGTCGACTCCGCCAGCATGATGAACAAAGGGCTGGAGGTGATCGAGGCCCACTGGCTATTCAACGCTGCTGCGGATGACATCCAGGTGGTAGTGCACCCGCAGAGCGTGATCCATTCAATGGTGCAGTACGTCGACGGTTCGGTGCTGGCGCAGCTCGGCAATCCCGATATGCGCACACCGATCGCATTTGCCCTGGCCTATCCGGAGCGCATCGAGGCGGGTGTCGCACCGCTGGACCTGTTCCAGGTCGCAAGGCTGGATTTTACCGCCCCCGATTTTGCCCGCTTCCCCTGCCTGGCATTGGCGTACCAGGCGTTGCGGGCAGGCGGCACCGCACCTGCCCTGTTGAATGCGGCAAACGAAGTGGCGGTTGCGGCCTTTCTCGATCGGCGCATTTCATTCCTGGACATCGCGCGGCTCATTGAGGCAGTACTGGGTAAAATAACCAGTGTCGAAGTCGAAGCGTTGCAGGACTTGCTGGACGCGGATGCAGCCGCGCGCGTGGCAGCGCAGGAATGGATAGCACAATGACAACCTTGGTCGCATTCGCCGTTGCAATTGCCATACTGGTGGTGTTTCATGAATTGGGACATTACGCCGTTGCACGCCTGTGCGACGTGAAGGTGCTGAAATTCTCCATCGGTTTCGGCAGGTCCCTTTACACAAAGCGTTTTGGCAACAGCGAAACGGAATGGGTGATCTCCATGATCCCGCTGGGGGGGTACGTCAAGATGCTGGACGAGCGCGAGGGTGTAGTGCCTGAACGCGAGCTTCCTCGCGCGTTCAACCGCAAGCCGGTGCTGCAGCGCATGGCGATCGTCGTGGCTGGACCCATCGCGAACCTGCTGCTGGCCGTCGCCCTGTATTTCATCCTGTTCATCCATGGCGTGCCGGGCGTCAAACCGGTGCTGGGCGAGATCCCGCCGAACACGCCGGCCGCGGCGGCAGGGCTGCAGAGCAAACAGATGATCCTCAGTATCGACGGACAATTGACCCCGAGCTGGCAGGAGATACGCTGGATCCTGCTGGATAGGGTGTTGCAGCAAAAAACGGCAAAATTCGAGTTACAGAATGCCCAGGGTGAGAAGACCTATGGCATGCTGGACATGAGCTCCCTGACCGCGGCTGACCTGGATGGCGAGTTCATGCAGAAGCTCGGGCTGCAACCTTATCAACCACCCGTCTATCCCATCATCGGCAAGCTGGTCGACGGAGGCGTCGCACAGCGTGCCGGATTACAGGTGAACGACCGTATCCTCCAGGCA
>JAJXUP010000044.1 GCA_021782795.1 Pseudomonadota bacterium
ATCACCTCACGCAGCACGCGGGCATGTATTTCGGGCGTCACCACCGGTGCCGGCGAATAGGCACCCATGCCGCCGGTATTGTCGCCGCTGTCACCATCGCCGATGCGTTTGTGGTCCTGACTGGTCGCCAGTGGCAGCACGTGTTCACCATCGCACATGACGATGAAACTGGCTTCCTCGCCTTGCAGAAATTCCTCGATCACCACCCGCGCGCCGGCGTCGCCGAGCCGGTTGTCCTGCAACATGTTGGTCACCGCATCGTGCGCTTCTTCAAGCGTGTGCGCCACGACCACGCCCTTGCCCGCCGCCAGACCGTCCGCCTTGATGACGATGGGCACGCCCTGGGCATCGATCCAGTCATGCGCGGCCTGTACATCGGAAAAGGTACGATAACCTGCGGTAGGAATGCCGTGACGCAGCATGAATGCCTTGGCAAAATCCTTCGACGCCTCCAGCTGCGCGGCCGCCTGCGTCGGTCCGAAAATTTTCAGCCCCGCTTCACGGAACAGGTCGACAATACCAGCAGCAAGCGGGGCTTCGGGGCCGACAACGGTCAGGGCGATCTGTTCACGGCGTGCAAATTCGAGCAGCAGTCGCGGCTCGCTGACCGGAACGTTGGTCAGTTCCTTCTCCTGTTGCGTGCCGGCATTGCCCGGCGCCACGAACACCTTGCCCACACGCGGTGACTGCGCCAGCCGCCAGGCCAGTGCGTGCTCGCGCCCCCCCGATCCAACCACAAGTACGTTCATATCGTTACACTCAATGCCGGAAATGCCGGTATCCGGTAAACACCATGGCAATGCCATGCTCGTCCGCCGCGGCGATGACTTCGTCGTCGCGCATGCTGCCGCCCGGCTGAATCACCGCCCGCGCACCCGACTGCGCCAGGACGTCGACATTGTCGCGAAACGGGAAGAAGGCATCCGACGCCACCACACACCCCTGCAGCGACAGCCCTGCCTGACCAGCCTTCTCGACGGCAATGCGTGTCGAATCGACGCGGCTCATCTGCCCTGCGCCGATGCCGAGCGTACGGCCATCGGTGGCGAACACCACCGCATTCGACTTGACGAACTTGGCCACGCGCCAGGCAAACAGCAGGTCGGCAAACTGGTGCGGTTCGGGGCGCACCCGCGTCACCACGCGCAGTTCTGCCTGGCTCACGTTGTGATTGTCCGGGCCTTGCACCAGCAGTCCGCCGCCGATCCGTTTGAATTCGAGTACATTCGATTCATGCGCCAGCGGCACGAGCAGCACGCGCACATTCACCTTGCGCGCCAGCACGGCACGCGCCTGTTCGCTATAGCCGGGCGCAATCAGCACTTCAAGAAACTGGCCGCACACCGCTTCGGCCGTCGTGGCATCCACCTCGCAATTGAAGGCGATGATGCCGCCAAAAGCCGACACCGGGTCCGTCGCCAGCGCATGGCGATACGCAAGCAATGGCTCGGTGGCGACGGCCACGCCGCACGGGTTGGCATGTTTGACGATCACGCAGGCCGGCCGCTCGAACGTCTTGACGCATTCCCAGGCGGCATCGCCATCGGCAATGTTATTGTAAGACAGCGGTTTGCCCTGCAACTGGCTGTAACGGGCCAGACTGCCGGCAGCTGGAACCGCGTCGCGATAAAATGCCCCACGCTGGTGCGGGTTTTCACCATAGCGCAGCACTTCCGCGCGCTCGAACTGCAGACTCAGGTGTGACGGAAACGCGCTGTGCTCGCCATTGAGCTCATGCGAGGTAAGATGGTTGGCAATGGCGCCGTCATACGCAGCCGTGTGAGAAAACGCCTTGCGCGCCAGATCGTAGCACGTGGACGTGGCCAGTGAACCCTGGTTGCGCCTCATCTCCTCCAGCACGCGCTGATAATCGGCGGGATCGGTCACCACCGCCACGTGCTGGAAATTCTTGGCGGCCGAACGCAGCATGGCCGGACCGCCGATATCGATGTTTTCGATGGCATCCGCAAGCCGGCAATCCGGCCGGGATACGGTTTCAACAAACGGGTACAGGTTGACCACCACCAGGTCGATCGGTTCGATCCCGGCTGCGCGGATGGCTTCCATGTGTTCGGCCCGGTCACGACGCGCCAGCAGACCACCATGGATTTTCGGATGCAACGTTTTCACGCGCCCGTCGAGCATCTCCGGAAAACCGGTATAGTCGGCCACTTCCGTCACCGCTATGCCCTCTGCGGCAAGCAGGCTGGCGGTGCCACCCGTCGACAGCAATTCCACCCCCTGTTCGCGCAATCCGCGCGCAAACGCCACGATGCTGGTCTTGTCCGATACGCTGATCAGCGCCCGTTTGATATGAGCCATGTTTGATTCGTTCCTGAAGTTGCGTCCAGCGACGTCGTCGACGTCACTGCAGGTTATATTGCGCCATTTTCTTGCGCAGCGTGTTGCGGTTGATACCCAGGTACTCCGCGGCGCGGGTCTGGTTGCCCTCGGCATAATGCAGGATTTTTTCAATCAGCGGCCGTTCCACACAGCTGAGCACCATGTCATACACCCCGCTCGGCACCTCCCCATCGAGGTCTTTCAGAAAGGTATCCAGCGCCAGTTCGATACAGGCCGCCACTTCACCCTGTTTGATCATTCCATTTCACCCTGCACCGGTTGTTCCGGATGTCCAGACCCGATCGCGGCATCATCGAAATGCTCGCCGTAGCGCCGGCAGTGTTCAAAAAACGTATCCACTGCCAGCAATTGTTCCTCCACGGTCTGCAACTGATTCATGGCGTGCCGGAATCGCGCCGAATCGCGCAGGCCGTGCGTGTACCAGGAAATGTGCTTGCGTGCAACACGCACCCCGGTCAGATCGCCATAAAATCCATACAGATCATGCAGATGATCACGCAATATCGCGTGAATCTCCCCCAGCTGCGGCGAAGCCATGCGTTGGCCGGTACGCAGGAAATATTCGATTTCGCGGAAAATCCACGGACGTCCCTGCGCAGCCCTGCCAATCATGACGGCATCGGCGCCCGTATGTCCGAGCACGTAAGCCGCTTTTTCCGGCGTGGTGATGTCGCCGTTGGCAATTACCGGAATCCGGGCCACCGCTTTGACAGCCGCTATCGTATCATACTCCGCGTGCCCGGAATAACCGCAGGCGCGCGTCCGCCCATGCATGGCCAGCGCCTGTACGCCACAATTCTCGGCAATGTTGAGAATGTTCAGCGCGTTACGGTGCTGTTTGTCCCAACCGGTACGGATCTTCAGTGTCACCGGGGTATCCGGCACCGCCGCCACCACCGCGGACAAGATGCGTGCGACCAACGCCTCGTCCTGCAGCAGCGCCGAACCGGCCATCACGTTGCAGATCTTCTTGGCCGGGCAACCCATGTTGATGTCGATGATCTGCGCGCCACGCTCGACGTTGTAGCGCGCGGCCTCGGCCATCATCTGCGGATCGGCCCCGGCAATCTGCACCGAAATCGGATCGACTTCACCTTCGTGATCGGCACGCCGGCGCGTCTTGGCCGAGCCGTACAACAGCGAATTCGATGTGACCATTTCCGAGACAGCCATGCCCGCACCGAGCCGCTTGCACAGCTGGCGAAACGGCCTGTCGGTCACGCCCGCCATCGGCGCGACCAGCAGATTGTTTTTCAGTACCCAGGAACCAATACGCATGATGATCCAGAAAAAATTGGTCGACAATTTTAACCGTTCGCCCGCCAGCGCGCAAAACTGGTGGATAATGACGCCATAAAATTCTGCCGAGCCTGCCCATGCCCCAGTCTGATGCCCCAACCGCTTCGCTACCCAAACGCCTTGCTGCCATCTTTTATGAACTGCTGCTGCTCGCCGCCGTACTGTTCGTCGCCGACTACCTGTTCATCACCCTGACCCGCAACGTGCATGCCGAATGGCTCCAACGCGCGCTGCAGGCATGGCTGTTCATGGTGATGGGCGTCTATTTCAGCTGGATGTGGTTACACGGACAGTCACTTGCGATGAAAACCTGGCGCATCCGTCTGCAACGCATCGATGGCGGCCGCCTGCTGCCGTTACAGGCCGCGCTGCGCTTCATCGTGGCACTTGCATTGCCTGGCATCAGTCAGCTGTGGGCGCTGTTCGATGCCGACCACCAATTCCTGCACGACCGCATTGCCGGCACCCGTCTGGTGCAGGCACGCTGAGGCATTACTGGCGTTCGACGCGCAACAGCAGACCCACGCCCACTGCCAGAAACAGCAACGTGGGCAACGACACGCTGATCCATGGCTGCCAGCCATTGAGCAACCCGATGTAGGCAAACAGACGGTTGAACAGATGAAAGCTCAGCCCGACCATGATGCCGGCAAACACCCGCGTGCTGACCGACCCGGCGCGCGGCCGGTGCCATGCAAACGGAATGGCAAGCAGCAGCATGACCGGGGCCGCCAGCGGATAGACCAGCTTGCTCCACAGCGCGATTTCATAACGCTCGCTCGGCTGGTGATTGGCGTGCAGGTGCGCCACATACGCCCACAAGTCCTGCGCCGACATCTTTTCCGGAGCGACCAGCAACACATTCATGATGGCCGGCGTCAATACCGACTGCCACACCGTTGCCGGACCGTGCCTGACCTGGACGCCGTTCTGCAGGAAATCGGTCTCGTCCAGCCCGCTCAGCTGCCACAGGTTGTCGTGCAGAAACTGGCCACTGGCAGCACGAAAAATGCGCTGCAGATGAAACTGGGGATCGAACACGTACACGCTGACATCGCGCAGCCCGCCATCGGGCGACACTTCACGTACATTGACGAACTGGTTGTGGTCGCGCACCCACAGCCCCGAACGGAACGCCTGGGCCACGAGCTTGTGCGTGGCGCGCAACTTCATCTGCTCGGCATAGCGATCCGTCGCCGGCGCAATGATTTCACCGAACACAAACGTCAGCGCACTGAACAGCAGCCCGATCAGCATCATGTACACGGCGATGCGCCGCATCGACAGACCTGAAGCCAGCATGATGGTGAATTCGGAGTTGCTCACCAGCCGGGCGAGCGCCAGCAGGCTGCCGATCAGCGCGGCCACAGGCAGCAGTTCGTACAGATGGCCAGGCACGTTCAGGCCCACATACAACAGGATGTGCCAGAACCCGTAGGCGCCCTTGCCGAGCGAATCCAGCTCGTTGATCAGGTCGAACAGGGCGAACAGCGTGGTCAGCGCCGCAAACACGAACAGCGACGAGGACAGGATCTGGACCGTCAGATAACGGACGATGATGCGCATCACCACCACCTCAGGCTGCGCATGCTGATCCGCTGCCAGAACATCCACAGCAGCAGTACGATCATCACGCCATGCACGCTCGCCAGGCCGGCCACGAAACCGAGTTTCTGCTGTGCGATCCACGCTTCGACGATGCCAAGCAGGTTGTTGTAGATCACGAATACCAGCAGCGCGAGGATCAGGCCGAATGAGCGCCCGGCGCGCGGATTGACAAAGCTGAGGGGAATCGCCAGCAGCGCCAGCACCGTCGCACTGATGGGGAAACCGCAACGCCAGGCAAATTCGGCCAGGTTGGCCGCCGTCGGATCAGCGACCAGTTCGGCGGTGGATTTGGCATTGGCGCCGAAATCCTGATGCAATGTCAGGGTCTGCTGCTGCACCCGCATCCAGTATTCGCCGAATTCGGAAATCTTGTAATCCGCCTGACCCGGAACACCTTCGTAGCGCCGCCCATTCTGCAACACCAGATAGCGTTCGCCATTGGACAGCTGGCGGTGAACGCCTGTCTGCGCCACCGTGATCCCGAGCTGCTGATTGTCGACCGACTGCACGAACACATTTTTCACCTGCGCGCCGTTCGCGGCCAGCGACTCGACAAAATAGACCTTGTCTTCCTGTTTTGACTCGGTGAACATGCCCGGCGAAATCACGGACAGTTCGTCCTGACGATCAAGCAACTGGCGAAATTCGTCCTTCTTGTCGAGCGCCCAGGGGATGATGACGAAATTGAGCATGGCAATGGTCAGCACCACCGGCATGGAAAATGTCATCACCGGCTTCACCCATGCCCCCAGACCGAGCCCTGAGCTCGACCACACCACCATTTCGCTCTCGCGGTAGGCACGCGACAGCGTCATCAGAATGGCGATGAACAGCGTCAGCGACAGGATCAGCGGCAGAAAATTGAACAGCGCAAAGCCGAGAAAAGCCAGCACGGCGTCCACGGCCAGCTCACCATGTGCTGCATCACCGAGCAGACGGATGAACAACGTGGTCAGGGTGATGGTCAACAACACCATGAACACGCCGAAATAATTGAAAATCAGTTCACGCAGCAAGGCGCGACGAAAAAGCATGACGAACCACTTGTATTTTGACTTTTGGACAAAGACTGCAAATAATGGGGGCGTACACCAGACCAGATTGCAACAGTATAGCCGAGGCGTCCGATGGAATTCACCATAAAAAGCACCCAACCCGAAAAACAGCGCGCAGCATGCATCGTTGCCGGCGTCTACGAATCGCGACAATTATCCGCCACTGCCCAGCAGTTGGATAGCCTGAGCAATGGTTATCTGGGAAAAATTCTCGCCAGTGGCGACCTCGACGGAAAAGCGGGCAGCTCACTGCTGCTGCACCACGTGCCAGGCATACACAGCGAACGCGTGCTGCTGGTGGGGCTGGGCAAGGCAAACGAACTCGATGGCAAAAGCTATCTCAGTGCGTTGCAGGCCGCCTGCAGCACGCTGGGCTCCAGTGGCGCCTCGATCGCCGCGCTCTACCTGTTCGAAGAGACGGTAGCGCTGCGCAGCGTGGAATGGCAGATCGAACAGGCGGTGCTGGCGGTACGTGCGCAGCGTTTTGTTCCGGGGAAACTCAAAACCGGACCGGACACACCCGGCCACACCCTCAAGAAACTGGCACTCATCGTCCCCGCGGCGTCGGCAAAATCGGCCGCGGCTGCGTGCGACCTGGCACAGGCCATCGCCGATGGCGCCGAACTGGCCAAGGACCTTGGCAACCTGCCCGGCAACATCTGCACACCAACCTACCTTGCCGAGCAGGCACAGAAGATCGCCCGCGACCTGCCGGTCAAATGCGAGGTGCTCGAACGCAAGGATATGGAAAAACTGGGCATGGGCGCTCTGCTCGCCGTAGCCCAGGGCAGCCGCCAGCCGCCCAAGCTCATCGTGCTGCAGTACCAGGGGGGCAAGCGTGGCGCTGCTCCGGTGGTGCTGGTCGGCAAGGGCATCACCTTCGATGCCGGCGGCATCTCGCTCAAGCCGGCGGCCGAAATGGATGAAATGAAATACGACATGAGCGGTGCCGCCAGCGTGCTGGGTACGCTGCGCGCATGTGCCCAGCTCAAGCTGCCGCTCAATGTCATCGGCGTCATCCCGAGTTGCGAGAATCTGCCCGATGGCCTGGCAATCAAACCCGGCGACATTGTCACCTCGATGTCGGGAAAGACCATCGAAATCCTCAATACCGATGCCGAAGGCCGGTTGATCCTGTGTGATGCCCTGACCTATGTCGAACGCTTCCACCCGGAACTGGTAATCGACATCGCCACACTGACCGGCGCCTGTGTGATTGCGCTGGGCCACCACGCCAGCGGGCTGTTCAGCAACGACGACCCACTGGCGGCCGAAATCGAACGGGCGGGCAACGCCGCGCACGACCGCACCTGGCGCATGCCGCTGTGGGACGACTACCAGAGTCAGCTCGACAGCAATTTTGCCGATATCGGCAATATTGGCGGTCGCCCGGCCGGCTCGGTCACCGCGGCCTGCTTTCTGTCACGCTTCACGAAAAACTACCGCTGGGCACACCTCGATATCGCCGGCACCGCCTGGAAATCCGGCAAGGAAAAAGGCAGTACCGGACGTCCGGTGCCACTGCTGGTGCATTTCCTTGCGGCCCACGCCGCTGCGAAATGACACGGGTGGATTTCTACACCGGCGTAGACGACAAGAGCGAGCTCGCGCGCCAGATTGCGGTCAAGGCCTGGCGCCAGGGGTCGCGCGTGCTGGTGCACAGCCACAATGAGGCACTGCTCGACGCACTGGACCGGCACTGGTGGACGCATCCGCCCAGTGCTTTTCTGCCCCACGCGCGCGCGCACGCGACGCATGCCCCGCAGTCCCCTGTCGTGCTCGGCAGCGCCATCGGCGACTTGCCGCATTGCGATGTGCTGATCAACCTGTCGGAACAGACGCCGGGATTTTTCACGCGCTTCGAACGATTGATCGAAATCGTTACCACGGACGAACTGGATCGGCAGGCCGCACGCGTACGCTGGCGTTTTTACCAGCAACGTGGCTATGCCCTGCACAACCACGACATGGCATCTGTACGATGAGCGAACCCTTGTTCGACAAAATGCAGCAACTGATGGCCAAGTACCAGACGCCGTTGCCGCCGGTTGCGCCGCCGCCCTCCCCTCCGACCGCCGCAGACGAACTGCCGGTACTGACCGATCTGGTGCGACTGGGCGATGCGGCACCGCAACCGCATACCGACGCAACCGACGCAACCGACAGCGTGGCGGCAACCCGCCAGCCCACTGCAGCACAGCCGGCACAATCGGTCAGCGCCGCGGCGCTCGACCAGATGGCCCACCATATCATGCTGTGCATCGAAACCCGGCTGCATGACGAATTCCAGCCCCTCGCCCACGCGTTGGTGCGACAGGCAGTCGATGACGCTCTGAGCGAAAGCCTGCACCTGATGCAGGAGCAGATCGCCACACTGGTACGCGCCAGCGTACGCGATACCTTGCACGAACACGGGATTTCCGTCCATACCGACCAACAACCGGTATAATCGGCGGTTTGACCGTTAGCAATCGCACCATGGAACTCGCCAAAAGTTTTGAGCCGCGCGACATCGAGGCGCGCTGGTATCCGTACTGGGAACAGGCTGGCTATTTTCGTCCCGTCATGGATGACCGCCGCCCAGCCTGGTGCATCATGCTGCCACCCCCCAACGTCACCGGCACCCTGCACATGGGGCACGCCTTCCAGCACACCCTGATGGATGCGCTGATCCGCTACCACCGCATGCTCGGCGACGATACGCTGTGGCAACCCGGAACCGATCATGCGGGTATCGCCACACAGATCGTCGTGGAACGCCAGCTCGATGCCCAGGGCCTGTCACGCCTCGACCTGGGACGCGAAGCGTTCGTGGAGCGGGTCTGGCAGTGGAAAGCCCAGTCGGGCTCCACCATTACCCGGCAAATGCGTCGCATGGGCACCTCGTGCGACTGGGAGCGGGAGCGCTTCACGATGGATGATGGTCTGTCCGCAGCAGTGCGCGAAGTGTTCGTGCGTCTGTACCGTGAAGGGCTGATCTACCGCGGACTGCGGTTGGTCAATTGGGATCCGGTGTTGGGTACCGCAGTCTCCGACCTTGAAGTCATTGCCGCCGAAGAAGACGGGTTCCTGTGGCACATCCGCTATGCCATCGATGATGCGGACGGTTTCGTCGAAGTGGCCACCACACGCCCGGAAACGCTGTTCGGCGACGTCGCGCTGGCCGTGCATCCCGAGGATGAACGCTACCGCCACCTGATCGGTCGGACGGTACGCATTCCCGTAGCCGAACGCAGCATCCCGGTCATCGCCGACGACTACGTCGACCCCATCTTCGGCACCGGCATCGTCAAGATCACGCCGGCACACGATTTCAACGACTATGCGGTGGGTCAGCGCCACCACCTGGCGCCAATCGCCATCTTCACGCCCGACGCTCGCCTCAACGACCTGTGCCCGACCGAATATCAGGGGCTCGACCGGTATGTCGCGCGCGAGAAACTGGTCGCGCAACTGCGCGATCTCAACCAGCTCGCCCAGGTCAAGCCACACAAGCTGATGGTCCCGCGCGGCGACCGCAGCCACGCGGTCATCGAACCGCTGCTGACCGAACAATGGTTCGTCGCCACCGAAGGACTGGCAGCGCGCGCGCTCGACGTCGTCGACCGCGGCGAACTGCGGTTCGTGCCGGACAACTGGACCACCACTTACCGCCAGTGGCTGGAAAACATCCAGGACTGGTGCATTTCACGCCAGCTGTGGTGGGGCCACCGCATTCCGGCCTGGTACGACGAAGACGGCAACGTCTATGTCGCACATGACGAAGACGAAGCCTGCGCGCAAGCAGGTGGTCGCAAGCTGCGTCAGGACGAAGACGTGCTCGATACCTGGTTCTCTTCAGCGCTGTGGCCGTTCTCGACCTTGGGCTGGCCGCAGCACACACCCGAACTGGAGCGTTTCCTGCCCGGATCGGTTCTGGTGACCGGCTTCGACATCATTTTCTTCTGGGTCGCACGCATGGTGATGATGTCACTGCACTTCACCGGCAAGATCCCGTTCCGCGAAGTCTACGTCACCGGCCTGGTGCGTGACGCCCACGGAAACAAGATGTCAAAGTCCAAAGGCAACATCATCGACCCGATCGACCTGATCGATGGCATCGACCTCGACAGCCTGATCGCCAAACGCACCAGCGGCCTGATGAATCCGCAGCAGGCGGGCGCCATCGAAAAGCAGACGCGCACCGACTACCCGGACGGCTTCGCCGCGCTCGGCACCGATGCGCTGCGCTTCACCTTCGCCAGCCTGGCCACGCATGGTCGCGACATCAAATTCGACCTGCAGCGCGCCGACGGCTACCGCAATTTCTGCAACAAGCTGTGGAACGCCACCCGCTTCGTGCTCATGAACTGCGAAGGTCAGGATACCGGCCTCGACGCCAGCCTGCCGCTTGACCCAAGCCTTGCCGACCGCTGGATCGTCGGCCGTCTGCAACACGCCGAGGCACGCATGGCCCAGGCATTTGCCGACTACCGTTTCGACATGATCGCGCGCGCACTGTATGAGTTCGTCTGGGACGAATACTGCGACTGGTACCTCGAACTGGCCAAGGTGGAACTGCAAGACGCCCGCCCGGAACGGGCCCGTGCCACGCGCCGCACGCTGGTGCGTGTGCTCGAAGCCGCACTGCGCCTGGCGCATCCGCTCATCCCATTCATTACCGAAGAACTGTGGCATAGCGTGGCTGCGCTGGCAGGGAAATCTGGCGACAGCATCATGATGCAACCCTATCCGCGCGCCGATCTCTCACTGCTGGATACCGAAGCCGACCAGGCCATCGGCCTGTGTCAGCAACTGGTGAACACCATCCGCGCTCTGCGCAGCGAAATGACCCTGTCGCCGGCACAGAAAGTGCCGCTCGCCATCGCCGGTGACGCCGCCGCACTGCAACCCCTGTCGGCCTGGCTACGCGCACTCGGGCGGTTGTCGGCGGTGACGGTGGGTCCCACGCTGCCGGTGTCGGATGCTCCGGTGGCCATTGCGGGCGACTACCGGTTGATGCTCGAAGTCGAAATAGACCGCGGCGCCGAACTGGCACGGCTGGGCAAGGAAATCGAGCGCATCAGCAATGAAATCGCCAAATGCGAGGCCAAGCTCTCCAACCGCAGTTTCGTCGAACGCGCACCGGCCAGCGTGGTGGCGCAGGAGCAGCAGCGCATCGAGCAGTTCTCTGCCACCCGCGACAAACTCGTCCAGCAATGCGAACGGCTGCGCGGTTGAGCGACTGCGAGATTTTCTGCACCGTCATCGACAATTACGGCGACGCCGCAGTCAGCTGGCGACTGGCACGGCAGCTGGCTGGCGAGCACCATCTCCCGGTCAGGCTGTGGTTGAACGACCTGCGGCCACTGGCCGCGCTGGAACCCGCGATCCGCATCGATACCTTGCGCCAGCAGTTTGCCGGGGTCGACATCCGCTTCTGGCCACAGACCGAATTTCCCGACACACCTCCGGCTGCACTGGTGATCGCGGCTTTCGGCTGTCAGCTGCCCGAGACACATCTCGAACGCATGGCACGCCAGCAACCGCCGCCACGCTGGCTCAACCTGGAATACCTCAGCGCAGAGGCCTGGGTGGATGACTGCCATACCCTGCCCTCGCCGCATCCACGCCTGCCACTGGTGCAATACTTCTTCTTTCCCGGCTTCACCGAACGCAGCGGTGGTCTGCTGCGCGAACACGACCTGTTGGCACGTCGCGACGCATTTCGCGCCGATCCGGCTGCTCAAACCGCATTCTGGCAACGTATCAATTGTCCGCCGCCGCCCAGCGGTGCGCTGCGTCTGTCACTGTTCGGTTACGCCCACGCTCCGCTGGCGCGTGCGCTGGCACACTGGGCGCGCGCGCCGGGGCCGGTCTGGTGCGCCGTGCCGGATAGCCCGCTCGCCGATGCAGCCGAGGCCTGGCTTGCCGCTGGCAACACCGGCAACGTGCATTTGCAACGCCTGCCATTTCTGTCCCAGCACGACTACGACCGGTTGCTGTGGAGCTGCGATGCCAATTTCGTACGCGGCGAAGATTCGCTGATACGTGCCATCTGGGCCGGCCGGCCGCTGGTATGGAACATTTACCCACAGGACCAGGACACGCACGCCGCCAAGCTCGATGCCCTGCTCGACCGCATGCTGGCACAGACGGAGCCGACACTGCAAACCACCGTGCGCCATTTCTGGCACGCGTGGAACCGGCTGGACGATGACGAACTGCCTGCACTGGACTGGCTCGCCAGCCTGCCCGCCCAGCTCACGCATCTGCAAGCCTGGTGCGCCACGTTGGCCAATCAGGAAGACCTCGCGACGCAAATAGCAAAATTTGCCCGCATGGTGTAGAATATCGCACATTTTACCTGAGAACCACAGGATCACAGATATGAAAACCGCACAAGAACTGCGCGCCGGCAATGTGTTCATGGTCGGCAGCGAACCGATGGTGGTGCAGAAAGCCGAATTCAGCAAGTCCGGCCGCAACGCTTCGGTGGTCAAGATGAAGATGAAAAACCTGCTGACGGGCGCAAGCTCTGAAGCCGTATACCGCGCCGATGAAAAGTTCGAAGTGGTGCAACTCGACTACAAGGATTGCACCTACTCGTATTTTGCCGACCCGATGTATGTATTCATGGATGCCGATTTCAACCAGTATGAAATCGAAGCGGAGAACATGGGCGACGCCCTCAACTACCTCGAGGACGGCATGCCGCTCGAAGTCATGTTCTACAACGGCAAGGCCATTTCAGTCGAAATGCCCCACATCGTGGTACGTGAAGTCATCTACACCGAACCCGCCGTGCGCGGCGACACTTCCGGCAAGGTCATGAAACCGGCCAAGCTGCCCACGGGATATGAAGTCCCTGTGGCCGCTTTCGTTGAAATCGGCGACAAGATCGAAATCGACACTCGCACCAACGAGTTCAAGCGCCGCGTGAACTGATCAGTGCCAGACGTAACACAACACAAACCGCCCGGCACTGCCGGGCGGTTTTTTTTGACAACATACGGCTACCTTCTGTTTGCGCAACAGCCTGGATGCGCAAGCCCGCGCCTTCACAGTCCGGTATACTTGTCCGCCCGACCCTTTGCCTGCTCCACCGGGTATTTCTCTGCATTTTTTCGCATCTTGCGTTCGCATTCGACGAAAATGTCGAGGCCCAGCTTGTCGGCAAGCATGATGAGATACAGCTGCACATCTGCAATTTCGTCCGCTACCGCCTGAAGTTTATCCACGGGCAAATGGCACGACTGTTCCTCGGTCAACCACTGAAAATGCTCGATCAGTTCACCGGTTTCGCCCGCAAGCGCCATGACGAGATTTTTTGGCGAGTGAAACCGTGCCCAGTCTCGCAATTGCACAAACTGTTGTAATCTGAGGCGAACCTGATTCATATCCGACATAGGGTTCCCGGACAAAAACGGGCAAGTGACGCGCATGCCAGTGCAACCGGCAGAGGCCAGCCGGCCATGGCCAGGCAAGCGACGGCTGCGGTTATTTGAACTTGTAATACTGCTGGTTCAGCCAGTTCACCACGCTGGCTTCGTCAGACGGAAACCAACCGGTGTTGTTGTTCACGCTGCATGCGGTAACACGTGCCTGCAACTGGGTCATGTTCTGCACTTTACGCGAAGACCGGGTAAAGATCTGCGAACCATCGCCGCCGAATTTCGCCGCATGACACGCCATGCAGTTCTTTTCATACAATGCTTCGCCGTTCTGAGGATTGACAGGAACCACGACTACAGCCGCTGCCAGCGGCACAACGCCAAACGCAGCCAGAAACAGGATGGTACGGAATTTCCACGTGTTCATATCGGCTTCCTCCTCATCATGCCGGCTGTTTTTCCTGCGCCAAAGCCAGCAAACGCGCCACCCGCTGCTGTGCATTCGGGTGTGAATCGTAAAACATCGAATACCATGGATCCGGCGTCAGCGTAGCCGCATTGTCGCGGTACAGGCGCACCAGCGCTTCGATCAGGACCGCAGCGCCGGCCTGCTGCGCTGCATACCGGTCGGCCTGAAATTCGTCACGACGCGACAGCATGCTCACCAACGCGCGAAACGGAAAGGAAAACACCGGCAACACCAGGATAAACAGCAACAGGCCGCTGGCTGCCCCGACATGCCGTACATGCAGCCCGGCGTAGAACCACGGGCTGTCCAGACACAGCGCCGCAGTCCACAACA
>JAJXUP010000187.1 GCA_021782795.1 Pseudomonadota bacterium
CGAAGCATCGGTGCCGGGGATGTCACAGTGCAGCCAGCCCTGGGTGTGGGAAATCATCGTCACCGAGTTGCCGGTGCCACCCACCGGGTAGCCAGCATCGGTCAGCGCCTGGATCAGGGGTTCGACCTTTTCGGCCTTGTCCACCATGATTTCAAGGTTGCTGCGGATAGTGAAGCGTACGTAGCCATCGGCGTACTTGTCGATGATGTCGCACAGCAGGTTGATTTCGTAAGGTCCGAGCTGGCGCTGGGTACCAGCGCGCACGGTCCAGATTTCATCGCCGCTATGTGCCACGTGATGCAGCACCCCGGGACGCGGGCGGTCGTGGTACTTCCAGTTGCCATAGTTCCGGATCATCAGCGGGTGCATGTACTGGAAGCCATCAGGGCATCCGCTCTCGATCGGTTGACGCATTTCGGCCTGTTCAGCCATGGATCCTCCAAACAATCGACAATTCGTTCAAATTAGCCCGCAACGCGGGCCTCGTTCCTGTTGCCTCGGGCGCAGGTTAGCCGGCAGCCTGCTTTTGGCGGTCGAACCACTTTTCCGCTTCCTTGTCCCACTCGTCCGTACGGATGTAGGAGATGGTGCGCGGATGGTTAATCATGTTGGGGTCGACCTCAAGGCCGATACCTTCAAGGAAGTTGACCAGACCGATACGCTCGATCATTTCGCCGCAACGCTCGTGCTCCAGGCCGTTTTCGGCCCAAAAGTCGATGGTGTTGACCGCGATTTCCTTCAGCTGCTCATACTCTTCATCTGTTTCGAGCTTCATGAAGGGGACGATGACGGTGCCCATGATGTCGCCGATCTTGAGCGTGCGCTTGCCGCCGATCAGCACGGTGACACCTTTGTCCTTGCCGGGGGAGAGCGCCTTGGTCATGACGTTGATGCAATGCATGCAGCGCACGCAATTGCGATTGTCGACGTCAAGCGTGTCGTCGTCATTCAGTGACAGCGCCTGGGTGGGGCAGCGGCTGATGACATTGTCAATGACGTACTTGCGTCCGCGCGAGGCGACGAAGGACTTCACTTCCTTCTGATCAACCTGCATGTCGTCGCGCCAGGTGCCGATGACCGCCATGTCGGCACGCTGAATCGAGTTCATGCAGTCGTTCGGGCAGCCGGACACCTTGAACTTGAACTTGTAAGGCAATGCCGGACGGTGCATGTCGTCGATGAAGTTGTTGACCAGCAGACGGTGGATCTTTTGCTCGTTGCAGTTTGATTGCTCGCAACGCGCTGCACCGACGCAGGACATGGCCGTGCGCACGCAAGGACCGGCGCCACCCAGATCGAAACCGTATTCATTGATTTCGTCAAAGAAATGCTGGGTATTGGTGCTCGTCGTGCCGATGAACATGATGTTGCCAGTCTGGCCGTGGAAGGCAATCAGGCCAGAGCCGTACTTGTTCCACGAATCCGACAGCTTGCGCAGCATCTGGGTGGTGTAATGGTTGCCGGCGGGCGGCTGGACGCGAATGGTGTGAAATTCTTTTGATTCCGGGAACATTTTGGCGACTTCGGAGAAGCGGGGAATAATGCCGCCGCCGTAACCGAATACGCTGACCGTGCCACCCTTCCAGTAGCCCAGGCGGGTCTTGTATGAATGTTCCAGCTGGCCGAGCAGGTCCACCATCATGTTGTTGTCATGGGCAAGACGCTTAAGGCCGGTTACGAAGCTGGGCCACGGTCCGCTTTCCAGCTGATCCAGCATGGGTGTTTCGTGGAACGGCTTGGTCGACTTTTTCTCTTTGGGGAGAAAAGTAGAGTGCTTCTCTGGGTTCTTCGGTTTGCTTGTGGCCATCTATACTGTCTCCTGTGCGTACGGCAAGGGCCTGCGTTAGGCTTGTCTGCGTTTTTCAGTGCAGACTAAGCGTCTTAATCATCACTGATGCGGTCACTCATACAGCATTACTGCAGCAGCTCGACGGGAAATGCAGATAATCTGTCCCTGTTGAAACCTTGTGGACTCCCGCTTCAGACTGGACTCCGCCTGGTCAACCGCTCGTCTGCCAAGTTGGCACTTATGTTCGGGAGGCGAGTCTAGTGTTGCGACTTGAACTAAATACATCCTTCATTGGGGAGGGAGGTGCGGAGTGCCTTACCCCCCTATGGGGATATAAGACACTATAATAAGGGAAAGCCTTCCGTGGCAAAACTAATCCCATTTTCTCGGTAGAACAACTAGTTACACGTGCATTCTGCGTTTTTCAAGCCCTTCCCGAAGAGATATATGGCTGGGTTGGGCGGACCTCCATTTAGTTTTTTGCACCTTTGGCGAAACGCAGCATTCTCCGTAAAATCAGCACCACGCCACCATGCTAGCGTTGAGTCATGTCAGACACATGACGGCAAGCCACTGACGCAGGAGTCTTCACAGATTGGAAAAGCCCTTCCGACCAGCCATGCCGGATACTGGCGCACAGACCGCGTCGTCTGGACCATTTTCCCTGGACGATGAGTCGGCGTATCGGCGCTGGCGCGCCTGGAAGCTCGACGGTTATCCAACGCGTCCTGAAGATCTGATGGTGCGCATCCGCGACCCGCGTGCTGTGACTGAAGCAGAAATCGAGGCCATGCTGCGCGTTTGCCGCAAGACGAACATGGTGATTTACGCCAGCGACGTCGGCACCGATGCGGACAAGAACATTGCCCACGCGCTGGGTGAGCGCTTCGGTCTAAGACACCTCGACGCCAACCCGCTGGCCGATGATGATGGCGTAACGTCGCTGCAGGTGGTTCCGGGCAAATCCGGGCGTGGCTACATACCGTACTCGAACCATCGCCTGCTGTGGCACACCGATGGTTACTACAACACCATGCAGCAACCGATTCGTGCATTTCTCATTCACTGTGTGTCGCCGGCGGCAGAAGGCGGAGAAAATGCGGTGCTCGATCACGAGATCGCCTACATCCTGATGCGCGATGCTGCGCCGCACTACGTGCGTGCGCTTATGGCGCCGGACGCCATGACGATTCCGCCAAATACCGAAGGCGGAAGCGAATCGCGCGGTGCACGCGGCGGCCCGGTATTCGCGGTGGACGAGCTTGGAGGCAGCTTGTTGATGCGCTACACCGCGCGTACCCGCAGCATTGTCTG
>JAJXUP010000045.1 GCA_021782795.1 Pseudomonadota bacterium
AGCGCGCGCGCGCGCGCAGCGGGCGCTGCGCGAACTCCTGCTCGCCACTCCGGTGCTCAGCCCCGAACGCCTGCGCACACTGTCATCCAGCCAGCGCGCCATCGTGCGCGTCTGGCAACAACGGGGTTGGCTGATCCGCACCGCCGCAGCGGCGACGGACGAGGTGCTGCACCCTGCACCCGAACTCAATGCGCAACAGCAGGCTGCGGTGGACACCGTCGTAGCAGCATTCGGTCGCTTCCAGCCTTTCCTGCTGTATGGGGTGACCGGCAGCGGCAAAACCGAAGTCTATCTGCAATGGACGCAGCGCATTCTGCAGCAGGGGGGGCAGGTGCTGGTGCTGGTACCGGAAATCCGCCTCACGCCGCAACTGACCCGCCGTTTCCATGCCCGTTTTGGTCGCGATCCGGTAGCGCTGTTGCACAGCGAACTTGGCGAAACACAACGGCTGCGTGCCTGGCGTGCAGCCGCCACCGGCGAGGCGGGCATCGTGCTCGGCACGCGGCTTGCACTGTTCACCCCCATGCCCAGGCTGCAGCTCATCATTCTGGATGAAGAACACGACCCCGCCTTCAACCAGCAGGAGGGATTGCGCTACGCCGCGCGCGACATTGCCGTGGTACGCGCACAGCGGCTTGGCTGTCCGGTGGTACTCGGCTCGGCCACCCCTTCGCTCGAAAGCTGGCACAACGCGCGCATCGGACGTTACCAGCGCATCGACATGACACAGCGCGCCATCGCCGGCGCACGTCTGCCTGCCATACGCCTCATTGACACCCGCGCGCAAAAACCGGTGGAAGGGCTCACTCCGGCGCTTGAGACAGCGCTGCGGGACAATCTGGCGCGGGGACAGCAAAGCCTGTTATTCATCAACCGGCGCGGCTACGCCCCTGCGCTGTATTGTCGCGAATGTGGCTGGGCAGCCGGCTGCCCGCGCTGCAGTGCGCGGCTGGTGCTCCACCGTCAGTCACGCCTGTTGCGCTGCCACCACTGTGGTTACCAGCGCGAGGTCGACCCGACCTGTCCGCAATGTGCCCAGCCGCTTCACCCGGGCGGCTTCGGTACCCAGCGGCTCGAACACACGCTCAACGCGCGCTTTCCCCAGGCGCGCATCCTGCGCGTCGACCGTGACAGCGCCGCCAGCCCGACAGCGTGGGAGGCAATGCAGACAGCGATCCATGCCGGTGAGGCCGACATCCTCGTGGGTACGCAACTGCTCAGCAAGGGCCACGATTTCCCTGCGCTGACGCTGGTGGGCATCGCATATGCCGATGCTGCGCTCTACAGCGCCGATTTCCGCGCCACCGAGCACCTGTTCGCCCAACTCATGCAGGTGGCCGGACGGGCAGGGCGGGCGCAATGGCCCGGCGAGGTATGGATACAGACCGACTTTCCGCACCACCCGCTGTTCCAGGCGCTCGGCCGTCACGATTTCGCCGGCTACGCCGACGCCCTGCTCGTCGAACGCCAGGCGGCAGAATTTCCTCCATTCACCTGTCAGGCCGCGCTGCGGGCAGAAGCGCCGCATATGGAGGATGCGCTGCAGTTCCTTGAAGCCGCACGTGCCTGCGCCCCGACGCACGAGCGCATCGAGCTGTTCGACCCGACAGCCGAAATCCTGGCACGCAAGGCCGGCTATGAACGCGCGCTGTTGCTGGCCCAGGCAGCACACCGTCCGACGCTGCAACGCTGGCTGGCCGAATGGATGCGCCGGCTCGAACCGTTGCGCGTGCGTGAAGTTCGCTGGCGGCTTGATGTCGACCCGCAGCAGATTTGAATCGTTTTGTCCTTCCCTGCCGGCATTGGCTATAATGCTGCCATCTCGTACCCGGATTGCATCTTGACGAACACCATCGATATCCCAGCCCACCTTGCCTCGCTGTTTCATTTTGCACTGCGGGAAGTGGCCGCCGATGCCGATCCCGCGCTGGTGGAGATCGAACGCCCACGCGAAGCCGCCCACGGTGATTATGCCTGTAGTGTGGCGCTCAGACTGTCCAAGCTGCTGCGCGTACAGCCACGCACACTGGCACTGCAACTGCAGGCGGCACTGCCGCCGTCGGCGCTGGTGGCCCGTACCGAAATTGCCGGCGCCGGGTTCATCAATGTATTTCTGCACCCGCTTGCCTGGCAACAGATCGTGCCGCATGTCCTGGAACACGGCGAGCGCTTCGGCCACAACCGCCAGGGCGAGGGGCGGTCGGTACAAGTCGAATTCGTTTCCGCCAATCCCACCGGCCCACTGCACGTTGGCCACGGCCGCGGTGCAGCCTACGGCGCGAGTCTTGCCAACCTGCTTGCCGCCTCGGGTTACCGGGTATCGCGCGAATATTATGTCAACGACGCCGGGCGACAGATGGACATCCTCGCCCTGTCCACCTGGCTGCGCTACCTCGAATGCTGCGGCGAAACGCTGGTGTTTCCCGCCAACGCCTACCAGGGTGGTTACGTCCGCCAGATGGCGCAAGCCATTTTCAGCCAGCACGGCACCCGCTATCGCCACGCCGCAGCGCCGCTGTATGCGACCGCTCCCGATGCGGCCACTGAAGCCGACGCCCACCTCGACCATCTGATCGCACAGGCCAAGCAGACACTGGGTGACGGCTACCTGTATTTCCATGCCTTCGCACTTAACGAACAGCTCAACGATTGCCGTAACGACTTGCACGAATTCGGCGTCGAATTCGACCAGTGGTTTTCCGAACAGACGCTGTTCGATCAGGGCGTGGTGCAACGCACGCTGAAGGTGTTGCAGGAACACGGCCACCTCTACGAACAGGACGGTGCGCTCTGGTTCCGCTCGACGCGCTACGGTGACGAAAAAGACCGTGTCGTACAACGCGAAAACGGTCTGTACACCTATTTCGCTTCCGACATCGCCTACCACCTGCACAAATTCGAACGCGGTTTCAGCTGGCTGATCGACATCTGGGGCGCAGACCATCACGGATACATTCCGCGCGTGCGCGGCGCACTCGAAGCCCTGGGCAAGAATCCTGACCAACTCACCGTGTCGCTGGTGCAGTTCGCCGTGCTCTACCGCAATGGCCAGAAAGCCGCCATGTCCACCCGCTCGGGCGAATTCGTCACGCTACGCGAACTGCGTGACGAAGTCGGCAACGACGCCGCCCGGTTTTTCTATATTCTGCGCAAATCCGACCAACACCTCGATTTCGACCTCGACCTGGCCAAATCGCGCTCCAATGACAATCCGGTGTATTACATCCAGTATGCGCATGCGCGCATCAGCAGCGTGCTCACCCAGTGGGGCGGCGATGTGGAACAACTCGTCCGTGCGGACTGCTCGCCATTGGTCAGCGCCCACGAGCGAGAACTGCTGCAGCGGCTGGCCGAGTATCCCGGTGTCATCAGTGCTGCGGCCCGCGAGCTGTCACCGCATCTGCTGGCCTACGCCCTCAAGGAAATTGCTGCCGCACTGCACGCCTACTACAATGCCGAACAATTCCTGCTGGAAGACGAAACGCTGCGCACTGCCCGACTGGCGCTGATTGCCGCCACACGTACGGTGCTGCGCAACGGGCTGACGCTGCTGGGCATTTCCAGTCCGGATCACATGTAGGAGAACCCCATGGCTCGAGCATCTTCCTCGCGCGACAGCGCTTCCACCCGGTCTGGAGGCATCTGGTCCGGCATCATGATCGGCCTGCTGGTCGGCCTGGGTGGCGCTGTGCTCATCGCCTTGTGGCTGGGGCGCAACAACCCGTTCACCGAGCGCAGCGTGTCCGCCCCCAGCACGGCAGCACCGGCAATCACCCCTGGCAGCAAGCCCATTATCGATCCGGCAACCCAGGCCGCTCCGGTCGACAGCCATTATGATTTCTACCATATCCTGCCGGGCAACAATGCGGCCAGTCCGGCCACACCCACGCCTGCAGCACCTTCCGTCCCGACGCCGGCAGCCAGGCCCGCCACCTGGCTGCAACTGGGCTCGTTTGCAGATGCAAACCAGGCCGATGACCTGAAGGCCCGGCTGGCCCTGATGGGCTTCGAAGCCTCGATCCAGACCGTCGACCTGCCCGACAAGGGCACGCGCCACCGGGTGCGCCTCGGACCGTTCAACGCCACCGATCTCGCCAGAGTGCAGACATCGCTGCAACAGAACGGCATCCTTGCCACACCGGTTTCTGCCGGCACAGCCGCAACCCCGGCCGGCCACTGACGCGACCCGGCAACCCGTTTGGATACCTTGCCGAAGCACGATCAGTTGCAGGGCGCAGATCATGTGGCGATCAGCATCCAGGCTGCGCGCGCCCGTCACACGGTTGAATTCGCCTCACGGGTTCCGGTGCAGACCGGCCGGCAACGACGCGGCCTCACGGACGCAGGTCTGAGCGAAACCGGACGGGCGTGCAACAGCGCGGGGGGTGCGATGCGCCCGTTTCAAGCGACAGTTAATCCACCGTACGGAGAAAATCGCATGCGTTTGTCCCACCTGTTCATGACCGCCTGTCTGCTGATCATCTCCCTGGCCATCCCGCCGGCCTCTCGCGCAGCCGAACCCGGCAAGGATTACGTGCAACTGGCCGTACCGTTGCTGACCACCAGCGGCAACCGCATCGAAGTGGCGGAATTTTTCTGGTACCGCTGCCCGCACTGCTTCGAACTCGAGCCGGCGCTCAACGACTGGATCCATGGACTGCCGCGCGATGTGGCGATCCGGCGCATTCCAGCCGTGCTCAACGAAACCTGGGCGCCGCAAGCGCGCGCCTGGTACACCCTGAAACTGATGGGTGTGGCCGACAAATACCATGACGACCTGTTCAACGCCATCCACCTCGATGGGCTGGATTCGTCCTCGGAACTCAGCCTGTTCGCCTGGGCGGGACGAATGGGAATGAACCCGCAAACCTTCGCCAACACGTACCACTCGTTCGCCGTGCAGACCAAGGTGACGCAGGCAGCGCAGCTCACGCGCGATTCGCAGATCACCGGGGTGCCAAGTTTCGTTGTCGACGGCCGCTATGTCACCTCGGTCGCCATGACCGGCAGCGAGCAGGCGCTGTTCAAGACGCTCGATGAACTCATCGCCCGCGTACGCAGCCAGCACGCGCGCAGCATCGGCCGTCCAGGCGACCCCCGTTAACGAAACGCGGACCGGCCGGCGCGCGGCAGGCGATGCGGTGCACGCGGCCCACCGGGGCCTGTCCCGGGCACGGCCTAACCGGCAGCGCCCGGGACAGGCCCCGGCTGCAACAGTTGTGCCACCTGACGCCCCTCGGCAAGCAGGAACGTCTTGAATGCCTGCGCCACCGGAGACAGCCGCTTGAGCCGGCGATGCACGACAAACCAGTTGCGCCTGAGCGGAAACCCCAGCACGTCGAGCACGACCAGTTGCTGCGTTTGCAATTCCAGCGTCACCGTATGCAACGACACCACCGCCAGCCCCATGTCCGCCTGCACGGCCTGCTTGATCGCTTCATTGGTGTTCATGACCAGCCCACTGCGCAGCACCAGGCCGTGCGACTGGAAAAACCGTTCGGTGGCACCGCGCGTACCCGAACCCGGTTCACGCAGGATCAGCGTTTCGTTTGCCAGCACTTCCACGCTGATGCCATGCCGGCCGGCCAGCGCGTGGCGCGGAGAAGCGATCAGGACCAACGGATTTTCCATGAACGAAGCCGCCTCCAGGTCGTACCCCTCGGGCGGCTGTCCCATGATCACCAGGTCGATGCGGTTCTGTTCCAGCGCCAGCAGCAGATCCGCACGGTTGCTCACTTCGAGATGCACTTCGACGCCCGGATGGCACTGACAGAACCGCGACAGCAACTGCGTGGCAAAATAGTTTGCCGTCGAAGCCACCGCGATGCGCAGTTCACCATGTTCAAGGCCTTTCATCTGCTCGAACACCGCTTCAGCTTCACGCAACTGGGTGGCGATGATCTGGCCGTACTGCTGCATCTCGCGTCCGGCCTCGGTCAGATAGATCCGCTTGCCGAGCTGCTCGAACAGGGGCAAGCCCACGCTTTCCTCAAGCAGGCGCACCTGCATCGACACTGCCGGCTGGGTGAGGTGCAATTCGCGCGCGGCGCGCGAGAAGCTGAGGTGGCGCGCCACCGCGTCGAACACCTGCAGTTGGCGCAAGGTCAGATGCAGCATGGCGCTCCGTCTGGTGCCCGCCTGCCGGACGATGATGCCGGGCAGGGCAGGGCAGCATGCATGTCAGCAGCTGTCATCAGTACGTCACCTGATTTTGTTACAAATCGAATACAACTTGGTTGCAGGATTGGCTGAATGAACATTTTGATGGTATCCGATGTCTATTTTCCGCGCGTGAACGGGGTGTCCACCTCGATCATGACCTTGCGGCGCGAGCTCAAGGCGCACGGACACGACGTTACGCTGGTTGCGCCGGCCTACCAGATGAATGAAACCGGGGAAGCCGACATCCTGCGCATCAATGGCCGCAAAGTGTGGCTCGACCCCGAAGACCGCTTCATGTCGACCGCACAACTGCGCGCGCTGTCGCGCCAGCTCGAAGGCCGGCAGTTCGACCTGGTACACGTGCATACCCCATTCCAGGCCCATTATACCGGTCTCAAACTGGCACGCCAGTTCGGCATTCCCTGTGTGGAAACCTACCACACCTTCTTTGAAGAGTACCTGTACCACTATATCCCGTTCCTGCCCCGTTCGCTGATGCGCTATGTGGCACGCCATTTTTCCCGCCGCCAGTGCGCCCAGATCGACGGCCTGATCCTGCCTTCGCAGGCGATGGATGATGCGCTGCGCCGTTACGGCGTATCGACACTCAGCCGCATCATTCCCACCGGCATCGACCTGTCGGATTTTCGCGGTGGCGACCGGCACGCTTTTCGTCAGAAATACCGCATCGACCCGCACCGCCCGGTCATCGTCTATGTCGGGCGCGTCGCCTTCGAAAAAAACATCGAATTCCTGCTGCTCATGCTGTCGCAGCTGCGACACAATCTGCCCGATGCATTGTTGATCATCGCTGGAGAAGGGCCAGCCGAAGCGCGGCTCAAGCAGATGGTCGATGCGCTCAACCTGAGCGAAAACGTGCTGTTTGTCGGCTACCTCGAACGCTCGACCGAACTGCCTTCCTGTTACCTCGCCGGTGATGCCTTCGTGTTCGCCTCGCGCACCGAAACGCAAGGACTGGTACTGCTCGAAGCCATGGCACTCGGCCTGCCTGTGGTATCGACCGCCATCATGGGCACGCGCGACATCCTCGCTGCCGGCAAGGGCTGCCGGGTAGCCACGGACAATCCGGTGGCGTTTGCCGAAACGCTGGCGCACGTACTCACTGACACCGAATTGCGTCGCCAGTTGAGCACAGAAGCGCGCGAACATGCGCTATCGTGGACAGCAGGCAGCATGGCGCGGCAGATGTCGGAGTTCTACCATCACGTCATCTCCGGTCACCCGCGCCGCACCTGACGCGGTGCCCGTGCGAGTGGTACCCGTGACCACCCGCTATGCGTTACACTGCCCGCTTGGGAAACATGAATTCGCATCTCGCCGTCATCGGGCGTTTCGCCCCATCACCCACTGGCGCGCTGCACGCCGGCTCTCTGGTCGCAGCGCTGGGCAGCTGCCTGTCCGCGCGTAGCCGGGCAGGGCGCTGGCTGCTGCGCATGGAAGACCTCGACACGCCGCGTTGTTCGCCGGCGGCTGAAGCCACCATTCTGCGCCAGCTCGAACGCTTGGGTTTCACCTGGGACGGCCCGGTGATCCGTCAGTCGGAACGTCTGGACGCGTACCACGATGCGCTGCAGATGCTGCGCAACGGCGGCTGGACCTACGCCTGCACCTGCAGCCGCCGCGAACGGGCACAGGACGGCACCGATTCATGCTGCGGCGGCTGCAGTGAGCGCGCACTCGCGCCTTCAGGCCGACACAGCGTCAGGGTGCGTGTTGACGACCGGCCCATCACCTTCGCCGACCGCTACTGTGGCATGCAACAACAGGTCCCACGCCAGTGCGGCGGCGATTTCGTCATCCTGCGCGCCGACGGCTATTTTGCTTACCAGCTGGCCGTAGTCGTGGACGATGCCGCCAGCGGCATTACCGAGGTGGTGCGTGGTGCCGACCTGCTCGATTCGACCGGCCGACAAATCCACCTGCAACGCCTGCTTGGCTTGCCCCCGGTACGCTACGGTCATCTCCCCCTGGTGTACAACACGCTCGGTCAGAAACTGTCCAAGCAAACCCGCGCAGCCCCGGTCGGCGAACACGATCCGCTCACCGACCTGCAACAGGCAATGGTCGCACTCGGCCAGACCATGGAACCCGTCGGCAGTGTGGAAGCCTTCTGGCGTCGCGCCGTCGAGATCTGGGACGAATCCCGCATCCCGTCCAGCCCGGTTTAGCCGGCAGACCCGCCTGCTGCAGACGCCCGCGCGCGCAACCCTTGCAGGATGCGTTCGTGAATGTTGCCGAAACCACCGTTGCTCATCACCAGCACGTGGTCACCCGGCTGGGCACTGGCCACCACCGCCGCAGCCAGCGGTTCGATGGCATCGAACACCTGTGTCATGGCGCCCATGCCGGCAAATACCGCCCTGGCATCCCAGGCCAACCCGGCCGCATGGCAGAACACCAGGTCGGCCTCGTCCAGACTGGCTGGCAGCGCATCCTTGAGCGCGCCCTGCTTCATGGTATTGGAACGCGGATCGAGCACGGCAAGGATGCGCGCGGTGCCAACCTTACGCCGCAAACCGCCCAGCGTAGCGGCAATCGCGGTCGGATGATGAGCAAAGTCGTCATATACCGTCACACCATCGGCCGTGCCACGGACCTCGAGCCGGCGACGGATGCCGGAAAACCGGGCCAGTGCTTCGGCCGACACCTGCGGCGGCACGCCGGCATGCCGGGCTGCCGCAATCGCCGCCAGAGCGTTGGCCATGTTGTGCTCGCCAAGCAGCCCCCAGTGCACCCCGGTCTGCAGCACCTCACCCAGACGCACCTCGAACGCGGCAGGATCGCCCGCAGCATGCCAGCCATCCGCCGCACCGAGCCACTCGACCGGCGTCCAGCAGCCGCGCGCGATCACCCGGCGCAGGCTGGGCTCGTCATGCGCCAATATCCGCCCCTGACGCGGAACGGTGCGCACCAGATGATGAAATTGCGTTTCAATGGCCGCCAGATCGGCGAAGATGTCTGCGTGATCGAATTCCAGATTGTTGAGGATCAACGTACGTGGCCGGTAATGCACAAATTTGGACCGCTTGTCGAAGAAAGCCGTGTCATACTCGTCAGCTTCGATGACGAAAAACGGCGAATCCGTGAGCCGTGCCGAAACCGGAAAATCATTCGCCACACCACCGATGAGAAATCCGGGATTGAGCCCCGCGACATCGAGTATCCACGCCAGCAGCGCGCTGGTGGTGGTCTTGCCGTGGGTACCGGCAACAGCGAGTACCCACTTGTCGCGCAGGATGTGCTCCGCAAGCCATTGTGGCCCGGAGATGTAGGGCAGGCCACGGTCAAGTATGGCCTCCATGAGCGGGTTGCCGCGGCTCACCACATTGCCGATGACGAACAGGTCCGGCTGCAGTCGAAGCTGTTCTTCGCCAAACCCTTCGATCAGGTCGATCTGCAACAACCGCAACTGGTCCGACATCGGCGGGTAGACCTGACTGTCGCAGCCGGTCACCTGGTGACCGGCTGCGCGCGCCAGGGCCGCGACGCCGCCCATGAACGTCCCGCAAATTCCAAGAATATGTATGTGCACGACTCAGTTTCCGTCGCTGGTAACCCGCCCGGACAGCAGATTGATCTCGATACGCATTCCGGGAATCACGCTGGCGACCGCCAGCAGGAACAGCTCGATGAATTCGGCGCGTTCGTTTTCCGGCAGGGTACTCTGGCGATTGAAGGTGCCAAACATCGAATCGTGAAACCCGGCGATGTACAGAATCTTGCGTTTGAGTGTCTCGATGTCAGCGGCGAGACCGGCAAGCTCACCCAGCACCGGCTCATTGAGCTTGTTGCGAATGGTTGCGTTAAGTTCGTTGATCCAGGCGGCAGCGCTGTCGCGTCCGAGCTCGTCCTGAAGCGTGAACGGCATGCTTAGGCGCTCACCCGAACGGGTGACGAGCGTGACCTGCTTCTCCAGTGGGGTGGCGCGCGTCATTCCTGGCGGCAAGATTAGGCTCATGTGTTTTCCTTTAATGCAGCCAGCCCAGCCACCATGGCAGACTGAACACGAACAGAATTGTACTCCAAGCGATAGCCAGTGCTGTGGTTTCGACATCGAGCCGGTAACGATCGGCCAGCCCCAGGGCCATCAGCATGGTCGGCACACCACTTTCGATCACTGCGCCGACCTGGGCCTGGTGCAATGGCCCATACAGCGCCCGCGCCATCAGCCACACCAGCGCCGGCAGCACCAGCAGTTTGTAGCCGACAATCATTCCCACCCAGCGCGTGGGTGCAAGCCGGCGCCATGGCACCGACAGGCCGAGCATGAGCAGCATGACCGGTACCGTAGGTTGGCCGATGAACCGCGCAGCATGCACCAGCGGATCGATCGGCAGACCACTTTGCCCAAGCAGCAGCCCGGCACCAAATGACCACACCGGCGGCAACTTGAGCCAATTGACCAGTGGATGGCCCGGGTCACGCACCTGCTGGCCGATGTGAGTGGCCACCCACACGCCAAGGCTCCACAGCAGCGGCGTGGACGCGCCCATGTCGGAAAATGCCGCATACTGCGCCCCTGGGGTGCCATACAGGTAATGCAGCAGCGGATAACCCATGAACAGGACATTGCCAAACATGCCGCACAGCATCAACGCGGCCAGCGAAGTGCGCGGTAACTGGGCACGGCGGGTCAGCCAGCGCAACAGCACGACCAGCAGCGCACCCGACAATAACACACCACTGCCGACCAGCAATGGCACCGACAGCAATTCGCGGTCGAGTCGGGCCGTTGCCGCTGCAGCGAACAGCAGGGCCGGCGCGAACAGGTGGATGGTAATGCTGCTGATGTAACCACGCACGGCACGCACGCCGTCTTCACCCAGACTGCGACGCCACCATGCGCCAGCCGCCACCAGCAATGCCATCGGCAGCATGACTTCGAGCAGCAGGTGCAGATATTCGATCAGTGACATCGGGGCAGGAGAGGCAGACAAGACCTGCATCATACAAATTGACGCGCCGGGAACGCAACCCTGATCGTACTTCCGCGGTGCGAACGTTCCGGTTTTCCGACGTCCGTCATCCCGAACGTCCAACGGCGCAAACTTTCATTGACATGAATTTCGCCTGAACCTATCATTGAGGTGTACTTTTTACACTTCATGCGGGCCGCCGACATGCCGTACTGCTATCCCTATCCTCATCCTGCGGTCACCACCGATACGGTTCTGTTCACGGTGCGAGACGACCGGCTGGCCGTACTGTTGGTACGGCGCGGAGCGCCGCCTTTCGAAAACGAATGGGCGCTGCCCGGCGGTTTCGTTGAACCGGATGAAAGCCTGGAAGAGGGCGCGCTGCGCGAGCTGGCGGAAGAAACCGGCATCCACGGCGTTTATCTCGAACAGTTGTACACTTTCGGCCAACCGGATCGCGACCCGCGCGAGCGTGTGATCAGCGTAGCCTATTTTGCGCTGGCGCCCTCCGAAATGCTCGCCCCGGCGGCCGGCTCGGACGCCCGCGAAACCGGCTGGTTCCTGCTCAGTGAACTGCCATCACTGGCATTCGATCACGGCGACATCATCGCGCTGGCACATCAGCGCCTGCGAGCCAAGCTCGAATACTCCACCGTGGCGTTCAGCCTGATGACGGAACCCTTTACCTTGGGCGAGCTGCAAAAAGTACACGAAATCATCCGTGGCGAAGCGCTCGACAAACGCAATTTCCGCAAACACATCCTGTCGCTCGGCTTGGTCGAGGAAACCGGTCATGTCCGCAGCAGCGGCCAGCGCAAACCGGCCCGACTGTACCGTCTGCAACAACCCGGCACCCTGCAATACTACCGCTAGCGAGAGTACACCATGTCTTCCGCCACCCTGACCCCGCCCATCCATTTACCCGCCATTCCGCCCATCATCGCTCCAAGCGTCGAAGAAGAGGTGCTTGAACCCGGTGAGCGTGCCGCATTGCTCGATCGCATCCGCCGCCTGCTCAAACAACAGGACGCTGTGCTCATTGCGCACTATTACACCAGTGCCGACCTGCAGGAACTCGCCGAAGACACGGGCGGATGCGTGGCCGATTCGCTCGAAATGGCACGGTTCGGCCATGCCCACCCGGCGCGGACACTGGTCGTGGCCGGAGTGCGCTTCATGGGCGAAACCGCGAAACTGCTCAACCCGGAAAAACGCGTGTTGATGCCGGACCTGCATGCGGAATGCTCACTAGACCTGTCGTGCGAACCCGAAGCCTTCTCGCGTTTCTGCGACGAACATCCCGAGCGCAAGGTGGTCGTCTATTCCAACACCTCCGCCCGGGTCAAGGCCCGCGCCGACTGGGTGGTCACTTCGGGGATCGCGGTTCGCATCGTGCAGCACCTGCATGCACAGGGGGACAGCCTCCTGTGGGCGCCCGACCGCCATCTTGGCGCCTGGGTACAGTCGGTGACCGGTGCGGACATGTTGATCTGGCCCGGCGCTTGCGTCGTGCATGAGGCGTTCAGGACACAGGGACTGGAAGCCCTGCGCGCCGCGCATCCCGAAGCGGCAGTACTGGTACACCCCGAGTCGCCAGCCGGCGTGATTGCACAGGCTGATGTGGTAGGCTCGACCACACAACTGATCCAGGCCGTGCGTAATCTGCCCAACCCTGCGTTCATCGTGGCCACCGACAACGGCATTTTTCACAAGATGCGCCTGGCCGCACCGGGAAAACTGCTGCTTGAAGCCCCCAGCGCCGGCACCGGCGCCACGTGTAAAAGTTGCGCCCACTGCCCATGGATGGCCATGAACGGCCTGCGCAATCTGGCACAGGTCCTCGAAACAGGCAGCAACGAAATCGAACTGGATGCCGAGCTGATTCCACTGGCGCGTCGACCGATCCAACGGATGCTGGACTTTGCCGCTGCGCGCTGATTCACCGGTCGTGACGACGCTGCTGGCCATCCTGGCCGGTGCGGTCTGTGTGTTCGGCTTTGCGCCGACCGGGCTCTGGTGGTTGCCGCTGCTGAGCCTTGCGCTGCTGTTTCATCTGTGGCGGCGATACCCCGCCCGGGGGGCCTGGCTGGGCTGGTGCTATGGCATGGGCTATTTTGCCAGCGGCATCAGCTGGCTCTACACCAGTCTGCACGAGTATGGCGGCATGAGTGCGTGGCTGGCCACGCTGGCCGTTGCTCTGTTCAGTGCGTTTCTGGCGCTGTTTCCCGCGCTGGCTGGTTGGCTCGCCGCACGCACTTTCTGGCGGGCACCGTTGCTGCTCGCCGCCGGCTGGGTTCTGCAGGAATGGGTGCGCAGCTGGGTGTTTACCGGCTTCCCCTGGCTGCTGCTCGGGTATTCCCAGGTGCCGGCCTCGCCGCTGGCCGGTTATGACCCGATCGGTGGCGTGTTCCTGCTTTCGCTGCTCACGGCATGGAGTGCTGCCGCATTGCAAGCACCCACGCGTCTTTCCCTCTCCGCACTGGTTGCGTTATGGATTGCCGGACTGGGACTGCAGCAGGTGCACTGGACGCACCCGGACACCGCGCCGTTGACGGTTTCGCTGCTGCAGGGCGATATTGCCCAGGATGTCAAATGGCAACCGGAACACCTCACCAGCACACTCGAACGCTATGAGCGCATGGTGCTCGCCAGCCATGCCCAATTGGTGGTACTGCCGGAAACGGCATTTCCGTTATTGTACGACCAGATCCCGCCGGTGTATCTGCAGGTGCTGGCCGATAGCGCTCGCATGCGCCAGGCCGACATCCTCGTCGGCATCCCCGAGCGCGACCGGCAGGGGCATTACTTCAACAGCCTGTACAGCCTGGGCACCTCGCCACTGCAAATCTACCGCAAACATCACCTGGTGCCCTTTGGCGAGTATGTGCCGCTGCAATCGCTGTTCGGATCACTGTTGCAATTGCTGCAGGTGCCCATGGCCGACTTTTCCCGCGGCAGCGCCTTTCAGCCACCACTGCGTGTCGATGGCCTCCGTGTTGCTCCGGACATCTGTTATGAAGATGTGTTCGGCAACGAAATCATTCACGCTTTGCCGCAAGCCAGCCTGTTGATCAATATCACGAACGACGCCTGGTTCGGCCGCAGCGCCGCGCCATGGCAGCATGCGCAGATGTCGCAGGCACGGGCACTGGAAACAGGACGCTACATGCTGCGTGCCACCAATACCGGCCTGACCGCCATCATCACACCGGATGGCCGGTTGGCGGCCACACTGCCGTTATTCACTGCCGCAACGCTCGACGGCCAGGTACGCGGCTATACCGGCACCACGCCGTATGTGCGCTTTGGCGATACACCCGTGCTGGCGCTGGCCGCATTGCTGCTCGGCA
>JAJXUP010000188.1 GCA_021782795.1 Pseudomonadota bacterium
CGCCCATTGACCCAGCGGAAGACTTGCCGTTCCTGCGCGGGGGTGAGGCGGCGTGGGCGCCCCGTGCCACGGCTGGAGCGCAACGCCTTCAGACCGTGTCCGCGTCCCGCCGCAGCCTTCATCCACTTGTAGATCGTCGTGCGGCAGAACCCATACGAGGCGATCACCCCCGTGGGGCTTTCACCCTCGCGAACCCGTTGCACCGCCATGCGGCGGATCTGTTCGAGCGTCATGTGATCGAGCGTTCGACCGTCTAGCTTCATGTCACGATCGACCGACATTGCGTCAATTGGTTCCACGATTGTAGACTATATTATCGACTGGTGAGTAATCACAATGTCAGCCCACGGTCCGGAGGGCAAAACGCGTCGCCTGGCTGCATGCAGGTGGGCTGGATTGAGTCGGTATCGGCTGCTCCCGATGAGCCCGGTTTGCCTGTCATGAGCGCCCGGCTCCCTGCCATTCAGGTGCACGGTGGTGCTGGCTGGCACCCACGACGCGGTGCGCGTGCCCTGGTGGGCTGTCGGGAGGCTGCGATGGCCGCCTGGGACATCCTGAGACGCGGCGGCACAGCCCTGGATGCGGTCGAGGCGGCGGTAGTCATTCTTGAAGACAATCCATCCTTTAATGCCGGAACCGGCGCGGTGCTAAATGCCGAAGGTCACGTGGAGCTGGACGCGGCGATCATGGATGGCGGTAGCATGCGGGCTGGAGCGGTCGCCGCCGTAAGGCATATCCGGAACCCCGTGGCCTTGGCGCGCCGCATTCTCGAGGACGGGCGCCATCTGCTGCTTGTCGGCGATGGCGCGGTCCGTTACGCCAGGAAATTGGGGGTACGAAGCTGCAGCGAAGCGTCGCTGGTTGTGACACAGCAGCTGCGTCGTTGGCAGGCAGCAGTGGGAACTGTGGGTGCGGTGGCTGCGGATGTCCGAGGAGTGGTCGCGGCGGCGACTTCGACGGGCGGCACGTTTGGCAAGTTGCCGGGGCGTGTCGGTGACACGCCGCTGATTGGCTGCGGGACCTTTGCCGACGCCATGGGCGCTGCATCTTGTACCGGAGTCGGTGAGGCGATCATCCGGGTCGTCATGGGCAAATCCGCGGTGGACCTGCTTCAGGGAAGGACTGGGCCCCAGTCTGCCGCGCGGCAAGCGATTGCGCTGCTGCAGCGCGTTACGCAGTCCCAGGGTGGTGTGATCGTTGTCGACAGGCAGGGACGGTTCGGCCGTGCGCACAACACAAAATCGATGCCCGTCTGTTTCGTGGGCGGCATGCGGGGCCGGCCGATCAGTGTCAGCTGATAGCCGGCACCTCAGTCCTTCGGCATCTTGCGCAGAAGCTCGCGCTCCAGCGCAGCCACGAAATGCTCGATTATTTTTTCCTGAGCGCGACCAAGGTCGACGTAACGTCCGCCGATTCGCAGTGCATGACGGCGTTCGTCATGACTGACATAGCGGATTTCCAGCCCACAGGTGATCTCACGTCCTTTCGGCAAACGGATGTTGCACCGCTCGAATACCGAGCCTTGGCGCAGCTCTGCTATGCTTCCAGCCCGAACAAGCGCACCAACACCACCGATGGAAATATCGTACAATGTACCATCCAGTTCTGCGATATGCCGGTTTCCAAGACCTATCGGCACCGGAATAGCCATGCCCACGCGGGCCCGAAAGTTGGCGCGTCGCTGCCGGTAGTTGACTAGGGTCGGCATAGGCAGCCTGTAGAAGGCGATTCCGTCCTTTTCGCCGGCTTCCTGAAGTGCGCCGGCGAAGCTGATGTCAACGCCGCGCAGGCGCGCATGCGCATGCAGTGCCCGGCTTTGCAACAGGCGCATATGGCCTTCAACAGGTGTCAATTCGTCGAGCAGCACGTAGCCGAACTCGGCATCGACCTCCACGATCGCACTGTTGTACAGCTCGTCTGATCCAGCTACGGTGACGCTCAGCAGGGAGCGGGTTTCCTGGAGGCGGCGCAGCAGGCTCGCGATCTGCGGTGCAAAGGAGATCCTCTCAATCTCAGGTGAGTACTCCTGGAAGGGATCTGGCAGCTCGTCGATCAAGGTGGTTCCAGTGTGATCAGCAGCATCCATGCACTCGAAACACAGCGCATGCCGGTGGTCGGCTCCTTGTGGCAGACCGAGCACGGCCAGGATGGCCTTATCTCATTTCTGTCATCATGCTGTGGTGATCGGGCGTGACGCACCGGGCGCCTGAGTTGACCCGCGCGGATCGTAAAGTCCGGAATCGAATTCAGTCCCGCGGAGAATGCATAGCGCATCATGAATACGGCGACGGTTGACATCAATCACACGGCCATTGATCTGGTTCTGCTGCTGGCACTTGCGCAGCATGACAGTAAAGTCCTGCCACAGGCGCAAAATCCGGCGGTCGGGTGTGTTGTCGGCCTGGCTCAGCCACTCTCGCATACCTGCCGTGTCGTCAGCGTAGCCGGCGGTACGCAGCGTTACCGCACGCCGGGCCGACTCATCTTCGAGCCTCACGACAAGTTCGCGCTTGCGAGCAACGATTTTCTCGATCGTGACGGCATCGGGCCCGGATAGCGCCCTAAATTCCTCCTGCAATGTGGCCAGAAGCAGCGCGGTATCGCGTAGTGCAGCCTCGAACAGTTCGGATAAGCCGGGTTGTGTCATGCAGGTCAGGTCTTCCCCTTGCCGTGCAACCGGTTTTCGAAGGATACGAGCTTGCTGGCAACGCGCTGGCTATCGACACGATATGTGCCGCTCGAGATAGATTGGCGCAGATGCTCCACGCGCTGACTGTCCACGACCGGCAATGATGCCATCACCGCTTCCAAGGTCTTGAGGTGCGTCGCCGTACCCGTCAGGCTGACCGTGTCGGCGATTGGTGTACTTGTCTGCCCCGATGGCGGGGCGCCGGCTTCCTGTTGTCCGGCCTTGGTCTGCGACCCCTCGCCGGCAATTTTGGCCTGGGGCGACGGCAAGCCGTTGATTTCAATAGCCATGACTGTTTCTCCTGAATCCTGGCTTGGTTAACGGCCGAATTCCCGCAAACTTTAGGCGAACATTGCCATATACGCTAATCACATCGGCACCCGTATTGAGCCGTTGTGG
>JAJXUP010000189.1 GCA_021782795.1 Pseudomonadota bacterium
TGTTCAGCAGCGTCCCGTCCAGGTCGATAACCGCAGCTTGTATATGTAGCGGGAACTCCATCAGGCGACCTTTGCAAGTTCCGCACGCAGAGCCGCCACGATGCTGTCGTAATGGTGCGCATCCGAATCACGGCCAGCGCCAAATACCGCGGAGCCGGCGACGAATACGTCGGCCCCGGCACGGGCGACCTCGGCGATGTTGTCCGTTTTGACCCCGCCGTCGACTTCCAGCCAGATGTCGCGGCCGGACGCGTCGATGCGTTCACGCACGGCGCGGATCTTGTTCAGCGTTTCAGGAATGAATTTCTGCCCGCCAAAACCGGGGTTGACCGACATGAGCAGGATCATGTCGAGCTTGTCCATCACGTGGTCGAGGTAGTTCAGCGGTGTGGCCGGGTTGAACACCAGACCGGCCTTGCAGCCGGAATCACGGATCAGCGCCAGGCTGCGGTCGATGTGTTCCGAGGCTTCCGGGTGAAAAGTGATGATGTTGGCGCCGGCCTTGGCGAAATCGGGGATAATGCGGTCAACCGGTTTCACCATGAGGTGCACATCGATGATGGCATCGGTAACCGGGCGCAGGGATTCGCACACCAGTGGGCCGATGGTCAGATTGGGAACATAATGGTTGTCCATTACGTCGAAGTGAATGATATCTGCGCCCGAAGCGATCACATCGGTGACTTCTTGTCCCAATTTGGCGAAGTTTGCAGATAGAATACTGGGGGCGATGCGGAATGTTCTGGACACGACGGCTCCTTGGGTGGATCTGCTCAGGGTGTATGTGAAAAAACGATTTTACCTGAATTGTGCTGCGATGGCAGCACGTACTGGATGGAATACATCATGGCGGACCAACGCAAACATCACGTGACCATTACGGTGCAAACCGCGTATTTGCCTGAGCAGTCTGATCCGGCTCAGGAGCGCTACGTCTTTGCCTACACGATCACGATCGTCAATACTGGCTCGATTGCCGCGCAGTTGATCTCGCGCCACTGGATCATTACCGATGCCGAAAACCGGGTGCAGGAAGTGCGGGGGTTGGGCGTGGTGGGCGAACAGCCCTTCCTCAAACCGGGTGAGGCATTTGAATATACCAGCGGTACCGCGCTCAACACTCCGGTCGGCACGATGCGCGGCAGTTACCAGATGGTGGCCGAGGATGGTGTTCATTTCGATGCGGAAATCGCCTCGTTCGTCCTGTCGATGCCGCGCACGCTGCACTGAACCGGCGAGAACGTCGTCCGACGGCTGGCGCAGTCGATTCGCTGTCGTCCCGCCCCATGTCACCTGCCTATCGTGAACCCGAGTTGTCGCCGGCGGCCCGGCGCATCGTTGGCGCATTGTTGCTGTCGCTGAGTGCGCACGCTGCATTTCTCGGCCTGGTTGGTTTGCGCAACGGTGGGCCGGGCACCACGCAGCAGGATGCGCCGCTGATGCAGGTGCGGCTGGGTGACCGGCCGCAGTTGCGCACGACGCCCCCCAGTGTTGCATCTGCTACGCATACGGAGAGCGCCATCGCCGCCGCTGTACCTGTGGTCAAGCGGTCGGCCGGAACGGGGGGTGCGTCTGCGCCACTGGCGGTGATCGATGCTGCGCCGGTTGCAGACCCCGTGTTCTACACTACGCGGCAACTCGACGTGCTGCCCCGGCCGGTGATGCCGATCGTGCCCAGATATCCGCCGATGCTGACCAGCACCAGTGTCAGTGGCTGGGTATTGCTGCGGCTCAGGCTTGACGAGGCCGGCAGGGTGCTGTCGGTGCAGGTGCGTGCCTCCGAGCCGGCCGGGGTGTTCGACCGGTCAGCGCAGCAGGCGTTTTCCGGTGCGCGTTTCGAGCCTGGTCGCAAGGACGGTCGTGCAGTGCGCAGCCAGATCGAGATCAAGATATGGTATGGCAAGCCCTGATGCGCGCGACAGACAGTATCCTGCCTGCTAGAATGCCGGATGAAGCTGGTCAGGCAATCGCTGCCCCGGGTAACCGGGGGAGAGGAAAGTCCGGGCTCCACAGAGCAGGATGCCGGTTAATGGCCGGCCACCGTGAGGTGAGGAACAGGGCCACAGAGACGAGTATGCCGCAAGGCGGACGTGAAACGCGGTAACCTCCATCCGGAGCAAGGCCAAATAGGCAGGCTGTGACGTTGCTCGCCGAGCCTGCGGGTAGGCTGCTTGAGCATCCGGGTAACCGGGTGCCTAGATGAATGATTGTCCGCGACAGAACCCGGCTTATCGACCAGCTTCACCCTGGTTTGCATCCGGACGGGACATTGCTGCCGGTCAGCGGGTTTTTGCTGGCACGGTGCAACCTGTTGGGAAAAAAGTTGTCTTCCGTATGTTCTATCCCATGGAGAGCGGTTGTGCGGGTATTGATCGTTGAGGATGATGAATTGCTTGCGGCCGGATTGATGCGCGTGCTGGAACACAGCGGCTACGCGGTCGACCGTGCAAGTAATGGTGAGCAGGCCGACCATGCGCTTACGGTGGATCATTTTGATCTGGTGGTGCTTGATATCGGCTTGCCGGGGATGGACGGGTTTTCCGTGCTCAAGCGACTGCGTTCGCGTGGAGAGTCATGTCCGGTGATGATACTCACCGCACGTGATGACGTTGCCGACAAGGTGCGTGGACTGGATTCTGGTGCGGACGACTATCTGGTCAAACCGTTCGTGCTCAACGAATTCGAGGCGCGGTTGCGCGCCCTGATCCGGCGCAGCAGTCTGGTCAACTCGTCCCAGCTGGGTTGTGGAGACCTGATGCTCGACACCGTGGCCCGGCGGGCCTGGGTGCGCCACAACGAGCTGATGCTGACCGCGCGCGAATGGGCAGTGCTCGAATACCTGCTGTTGCGTCAGGGGCAGGTGCTCAGCAAGGAGAAAATTCTGCAGGCCGTCTGCAACTGGGATGAGAGCATCAGCCCGAACGCCATCGAGGTCTACATGTCGCGCCTGCGCGTCAAGCTGGAATCGGCTGGTGTCAATATTCGCACTATCCGCGGCTTTGGGTACCTGCTCGAAGCCAGCGAAGGTGTGCCGCAGACGGAACACTGATTGTCTGTGCCACGCATGACCGGCGTGTGGAACCA
>JAJXUP010000046.1 GCA_021782795.1 Pseudomonadota bacterium
GCGGTGGCGCATCGCCGATCAGGTGGCGGCGCGTGGCATGATACAGGTCGTCGATCAGCTTGGCTTTCCAGGCATTCCACACCGTTGGACTGGTGCCGCGAATATCGCACACCGTGAGCAGGTAAAGTGCGGTCAGGTGGCGTTCGTCAGGGATGCGCTCGCTGAATTTCTGGATGACGTCCGGATCGGACAGGTCCTGCTTTTGTGCTGTAGCGGAAAATGACAGGTGCTCGCGCACCAGCCATACGACCAGCGCGGTGTCTTCTGGCGCCAGCTCATGCTGCTGGCAGAACTGTCTGGCATCGGTCATGCCGAGTACCGAGTGGTCGCCGCCACGTCCTTTGGCGATGTCGTGAAACAGGGCCGCCAGATACAGCAGTTCGGGCTTGTCGAAACCGCCGATCAGCCGGCTGGCCATGGGGTATTCGTGTGCGAGTTCGGGGATCGTCAACCGACGCAGGTTGCGCAGCACGGTGAGAATATGTTCATCCACCGTATAGATATGAAACAGGTCGTGCTGCATCTGGCCGACGATGCGGCCGAACATCGGAATGTAGCGGCCAAGAATGTCGTAGCGGTTCATGGCACGCAACGTACGCGTCAGTACACGGGGTGTGCGCAGAATCTGGAGAAACAGCTGGTGGTTGACCGGGTCGCGGCGGAATGCCTGACGGATGCGCAGCCGGGCCCGCCACAGCGCTCGCAGGGTTGATGCGCTCATGCCGGACAGGCTGGCGTGCTGCTGCAGCAGCAGGAAGCTCTCGAAAATGGCATGTGGCTCACGTTCGAAGAGCTGGTCGTCGATGGCCTTGAGCAGATTGTCGCGTACCTGGAAACGTTCGTTGAGCGGCACCAGCGGCAGCTGATGGTTGCCGAACGCGCGGGCGCGCAGGCTGGGCAGCAGGATATCGCGCATCTGTGCCACGAACCGTGTTGCCAGGTAATAGCGTTGCATCAGCAGTTCGCTGGCACGCCGGGTGGTGGTGGATTCGATGCCGTACTGCTCCGCCAGTTGGTGCTGGTAGTTGAACAGCAGCCTGTCTTCGCGGCGACCGGCCAGGTAGTGCAGCTGCGCGCGCAGGGTAAACAGGCGCAGTTCCAGACGTTGCAACTGGCGCAGTTCGGTCGGGTTGAGCAGGCCGGCGTGGGTCAGGTCGCGCCAGTGGCTGCCGATACCGGTGGCCTGGGCCAGCCAGCGCAGGTTGTTCAGGTCGCGAAGCCCTCCGGGACTTTCCTTGATGTTGGGTTCGAGTTGGCTTGCGCTGTCGTTATAGCGTGCATGACGCTGGTCCTGTTCCGACAGTTTGCCTTCGAAAAAGCTGCGCGGCTCGAGACGGGCAAGAAACTCGTGGCGAAAGCGGTGGTACAGCGCGGCATGGCCACCGAGCAGGCGCGATTCGAGCAGGTTGGTCTGGATCGTGAGGTCATGGTCGGCCTCGGTGAGGCATTCGTCGAGGGTACGCACACTGTGACCGACTTCGAGGCCGACATCCCACAGTAGCCCGATCAGGCGTTCGATCACCGCCTGTTCTTCTGGCGAAGGAGCACGCTCCAGCAGGATGAGCAGGTCGACGTCCGACCAGGGGAACAGTTCCCTGCGGCCATAGCCTCCGGCTGCAACCAGCGCCACGTTGGCAGGCAGGCCGATCGACCGGGCCAGGTCGCGCAGCAGGCGGTCGGTCAGGCTGCACTGTCGCGCCAGCAGCTGGCGTACCGGCAGGCCGTTCATGAACGCCTGTTGCAATGACTGACGATCAGCGCGCAGCTTGTCGCGCCAGTGGCCAGGCAGGACGGGCTCGGGAGCGTTCACGGGGCGGGCGGTGCGTCTGTTGCGGTGATGAAATCTGGCGGGGGTGGCGTGTGTCCGGATACCGTCAGCACCTCATAACCGGTTTCGGTGACGGTGAGCATGTGCTCCCATTGCGCGGACAGGCTGCGGTCCCGGGTGACAACGGTCCATCCATCAGGCATCTGGCGGATTTCGCGCCGGCCGGCATTGATCATTGGCTCGATGGTGAATACCATGCCCGGTTGCAGCCGTACTCCACTGCCAGGACGGCCGTAGTGCAGCACCTGCGGTTCTTCGTGAAACTTGCGACCGATACCGTGGCCGCAGAATTCGCGGACGACGCTGTAACCGTTCGTTTCGGCAAATGTCTGGATGGCGTGACCGATGTCACCCAGCGTGGCGCCCGGTCGTACCTGGGCGATGCCGTGCCACAGTGCCTGCCAGGTGATGTCGCACAGTCGCCGTGCCTGCGGGCTCACATTGCCGACGCAGTACATGCGGCTGCTGTCGCCATGCCAGCCGTCCTTGATGACCGTGACGTCGATGTTGACGATGTCGCCGTTCTTCAGCGGCTTGTCGTTCGGCACGCCGTGGCAGATCTGCTGATTGACCGAAGTGCAGATCGACTTCGGGTAGGGCATGTGCCCCCCTGGCGCGTAATTGAGTGGGGCCGGGATGGAGTGCTGCACATTGACCTGGTAGTCGTGACACAGCCGGTCCAGTTCGTTGGTGGTGACACCGGGCTGGACGAATGGGGTGATGTAGTCAAGCAACTCGGCAGCCAGACGACCGGCGATGCGGAGTTTTTCGATTTCTTCGGGGGTTTTGATCTGGATGGGCATGGAGTGCGGGGGAAGTGAAGCGATTGTCGTTGAATGTAATACATGGCGCGTGATTTGGCAATTTGATGCAGGTGTATGTCGTATGATGCGGATATGGCGATACGCCGGTTTTGTGTTTGACACGGGGGGCGTTTTGGATTATGATGCGCGGCTTTCCCTGTACAAGAATTCGCCGAGGTTTCGAATGAACACCTTTTCCGCCAAACCGCATGAAGTCGTGCGTGAATGGTATGTCGTCGACGCGACCGACAAAGTGCTTGGCCATGTGGCGGCCGAAGCGGCGCGTATCCTGCGCGGCAAGCACAAGCCGGAATTTACTCCTCACGTCGACACCGGCGATTTCATCGTGGTGGTGAATGTCGAAAAGCTCAAGGTTACCGGCAACAAGGCGCTGGACAAGAAATACTACCGCCACAGCGGTTTCCCGGGCGGAATCCACGAAACCAACTTTACGCGCATGCAACAGCGCTTTCCCGGTCGCGTGCTGGAAAAAGCTGTCAAGGGCATGTTGCCCAAGGGGCCGCTGGGTTATGCCATGCTGAAGAAACTCAAGTGCTACGCTGGCGGAACCCATCCGCATGCTGCGCAGCAGCCGAAAGTCCTGGAAATCAGGGGATAAGCCATGATCGGAAATTACTATTACGGAACAGGTCGTCGCAAGAATGCGGTGGCTCGCGTGTTCATCAAGGCCGGCAGCGGCAAGATCGTTGTCAACGAGCGTCCGCTGGACGAATATTTCTCGCGGGAAACCGGACGCATGATGGTGCGCCAACCGCTTGAGCTGACCAGCAATCTGTCGGCGTTTGACATCATGGTCAACGTCAATGGTGGTGGCGAAACGGGTCAGGCCGGTGCAGTACGACACGGCATTACCCGCGCGCTGATCGAGTATGATGAAACGCTCAAGCTGCAGCTGAAGAAAGCCGGTCTGGTCACCCGCGATGCGCGTGAAGTCGAACGGAAAAAAGTCGGTCTGCGCAAGGCGCGTCGCGCCAAGCAGTTCTCCAAGCGCTGATTCCTGCCGGGGTTTGCCGCATGCAAAAGGCCGCCTTCGGGCGGCCTTTTGCATGTTGTGGCCCGCTCCACGACAGTGGGCCTGCGTCCTTGGTCCCCCATCCACCAATCCGGCGACGTGCGCCAATCAGGCGGGCAGGTTCCACCAGCCCCCGAGTGCGACCAGAAGGGCTGTGGTGTCCTGCAGACGTTGGGCCTGGATCTGGATGCATGTCAGCCTGGCCTGCTGGTACTGAAGGTCGGCGGCGATGACCTGCAGGCTGCTGACCAGCCCGGCCTGGCGGTTGACCTGCAACAGATGCAGTGTAGCCTGTGCGGCGTGACGCGCTGCAAATACAGCCTGCCCGGTTTCTGCGTCGTGCTGTACGCCGCGAAGTGCATCGGCTACCTGCCCCAGCGCTGCCAGTACTGTTTGCCGGTAGCTGGCCAGCGCCTGACGATACCCGGCTGAGGCGGCTGCCTGTTTGGCCCGAAGCGTTCCGCCATCGAACACCGGCAGGCTGACATCAGGACCGAAACTCCAGAACGTGGCATTGCTCTGTAGCAGATTACCGAATGAAGTGTTGTTCTGGCCATAGCCTGCATCAAGTGTGAATGCCGGATACAGCGCCGCGGTGGCCACGCCGATGGCAGCACTGGCGGCATGCAGGCTGGCCTCGGCGGCCACGATATCCGGGCGCTGGCGCACCAGCACGGAGGGCAACGTGACCGGGATCTCCTGCGGCAGGGTCAGCTCGTCCAGACGGATTGTCGGTGGGGTCCATTGCGCGGGCGCGTGGCCTGCAAGGGTGGCGAGCAGGTGGCGGGACTGTTCAAGTTTCTGCCGCAGCGGTGGCAGCGTGGCCTCGCTTGCGGCGAGCGCGGATTTCAGCGCCAGCACGCTGGTATAAGGAACGGTGCCGGCCTGTGCCTGAGTCCGGGTAAGCGCAAGTTGTCGTTGTTGCAGCGTGATGACCTGTTGCGTGATATCGATTTCATCGAGGTAAGCCGCCTGGGCAATGGCGGCATTGACGAGGTTGCCGGACAAGGTCAGATAGGTGGCCTCGACGGTGGCCCGCTGAAATGCGGTCTGTGCCTGCAGACCCTCGATGGTACGGCGCTGACCGCCGAAGACGTCGAGCGCGTAACTTATCGAGGCTGACAGTGTCAGCAGATTGAACAGACTGGGCGGTGCATTGCTGCCGAAACGGGCCGGAGAAAATGCCTGCCGGCTGGCATTGAAATCTGCATTCACCTGGGGATAGAACACGCCATAGCCGGCGCGCAGGTTGTCCTGGCTCTGTTGCAGACTGGCCAGCTCGGCCTGCACACCGGGATTCCCGGCAAATCCCGCGGCCACCAGTGCGTCCAGCCGTGGCGAGCCGAAGCGCTTCCACCAGTCGGCCGCCGGCTGCGATGACGGTGTGAATCGCTGGGCGGTGCCGCCGGCGGATACGGTAGTGGTGGGCAGTGGCGTGCGAGTGTAGCGATCGGTCTGTGGTGGTTGGGGACGGACAAAATCGGGGCCGACCGCGCATCCGGACAGCAACCCGGCCGCGAGTACCGACAGGCACAACGCCGTCGCGCGAGCGTATTTGGATCGAGACACATGAGGTAATGCAGCAGCGAGACGCATGGATTTCCTCTACTATCGGGTTCCAATATAGACATCGACCAGCTGGCCGGGGTAGATCGCTGGGTGTGTCGGCTTCCTGAAACGGAAAATCACCGGCAGTACACGCACATCGACTCGTTCGGTCCTCTGGTCGGACAACTGGATCTTGGGCGAGACATAAGGCTGAATGCGTACGAATTCAAGCGGCAGACTGAGGCTGGTGCCGCGAACGAACATTCTGGCACGCATGCTGGCAGGAGCCGGGAGCCGGTTGACAAGAATTTCATCCACATAACATCGTACGTCGAGATAGGGCTGTTCTGCGCCCAACACAATCGCCGGGCCATAACCTTGCGTGTAGGTGTCATAGACGCCTTGTGTCGATGAGACATAACTGCCGATAGCGGTATTGATGGCCAGAATTTTGCCGTCGCGCGGGGCGCGCAGAGTGTATTTGGCCAGAAGGGCCTGGGCCGCGCGCCGGGCTTTTTCCTGCGCCACGGCCTGCGTTTTGGCGACGTCAAGGGCCGAGCGTGCGATCAGCATGGCATTTCTGGCGTTGTCGAGCGCATCGCTGCTGACGGATTCCGGGTCAAGCTGCCAGGAATGGCGCTGTTTGTCGAACTGGTCCTGTGCATTTTTCAGGCTGGCCTTGGCCTGAGCGATTTGCGCACGCGCTGCCTGCGTTTGGGCGGCGATCTGTTCGGTGGTGGCGCGCTGGATGGAATCGTCGAGTAGCAGCACCGGGTCGCCGCTGCGCACCTGTTGCCCCTCGGTCACGGGAATGCCGGTCACCGTCGCCGAGACTTCAGGATAGAGGTTGATGTTGGCGCCACTGATCTGATCGCTTTCGATGATACCGTTAGCGTAAATGCCATCGCTGTACGGGTTGGCGGCGGGGATGAATGCGGGCGGCAAGGGTTGCTTGTGCAGTCCGGAAAAATGGGCTGCGGTCAACCCGGCCAGCACGCCGAGCACGGCCAGGAGGAACAACAGTCTAGTTTTCATGGGGATCCTCTCGGTTGATGCCAATGATCCTGCCGTCTTCCATGTTCATGATGCGGTCGGCATATTCGAAAATCCGGTTGTCATGGGTGACGATGATGATGCAACGGTGGTCATTCAGGATGTTGTGTCTGATGAATTCAACGATGCGGCGCCCGGTTTCGCCGTCCAGTGAGGCAGTCGGTTCGTCGAGCACAAGAATGTCGGGTTCGCTGGCGATTGCGCGTGCGATGGCGACCCGCTGCTGTTCGCCGCCGCTCAGTTTTACCGGTGGCAGTTGCGCGCGTTCCTTCAGGCCCACGATTTCCAGATAACGCGTGGCAACGGCAAGCGCCTGCGACCATTCCATTTTCTTCAGAATCAGCGGGATGGCGACGTTTTCGGCGGTTGTCAGGCGAGGGAACAGGTGATAGTCCTGAAACACGAAGCCGATTGTGTTCAGGCGGAAACTGGCAATATCGTCGGCCGACAGTGACCAGATGTTCTTTCCGTCGACATCGACCGTGCCCCCGTCCGGCCTGAGGATGCCGGAAATCATGCTCAGCAGCGTGGTCTTGCCGCTGCCTGATGGGCCGACAATGTAGAGGATCTCGCCAAAAAAAGCATCGAAACTGGCGTCGCGCACGGCATAGGTGCGGGCGTCGCCTGCGCCGAACCATTTGACCAGGGCAGTTGCCCTGACTGCCAGTCTGCCCATGTCAGCTCCTGAAGATGTCGAACGGTTCGATGCGGATGACCTTGCGCACGCCGATGTAGCTCGAAATGGCGGCGATGAGCACCACCATTACGAATGCCAGGCCAATGTTGGTGTACGTGATCATGGCGGCATAGTCGGGCAGGCGCAGCCTGGCCAGGGTGATGATCAGGGCTGCCAGACCGACGCCCAGGCCGAAGCCGGTCATGGCAGTCAGCGTGGCCTGGAACAGGATCATCAGCACCAGTTCGTGTCCTTTGGCGCCGATTGCCTTGAGGGCGCCGAATTTTTCCAGGTTCTCCAGAATGAACGTGTAAAACGTCTGGCCTGAAATCGACAGGCCCACAATGAAGCTGATTACTGTCATCAGCAGCACGTTGATGCCCATGCCCGTCTGGTATTTGTAGAATGTCGAGACCTTGTCGATGAATTCGTTTTCCGTGAGTGCCTGGTAACCGAGGGAGGCCACCTGCTGTTTGATGCGTGCAATGGCGCCAGAGTTTTTCGGCTGTACCAGGATGTAGGAAATGGTGAAGCGTGTGGACGGAATGTAGGTGATGGCGCGTGTGTAGGTGGTATAGAGGGTCGGTACGCCGAACAGTCCGGCAGTGCTGACCCGGGCAATGCCCGTGACCACGCCCAGGTGATCGTTGAGTTCGAACCGGGTGCCGATCGTCGGGTTGCCGAGCTTGACGAATTCCGCGTCATCGACAACGATAAAAGCATTTTCTGCAAAGATATCGTCGATTTTCCCCGAGACGAGTTCCGGGCGGCCATACAGACTGGTGTCGTCAAGACCGATCACCGAGACTGCCTGATAGGTGCCGTTGCGCAACTTGACCTGTGCGCCACCCGAATAGAGTGGCACCGCGTATTGCACGCCGGGCAGGCTGCGCACCGCATCGAGCACGTAGTCGGGCATGGGGATGCTGCTGACCGGAGTGTTGACGGCCGGATCCAGCACCCAGACCGGAGCACCGACATTCAGGATGGTGGCCGAGGAGCGGATGAGGATGCCAGCAAACATGGAGGTCATCATGACCATGAGGAACGCGGCAAAGGTGATGCCGACCAGCAGGGCGGCAAACTTTCCCCTGTCGTTGACCAGCAGCTTGAAGCCGATTTTCATGATGCCGTTGATGATGATGCTCCCGTCAATCGCGCATCGTTCCGCCTGAAAGTGCGGTCGCGGTTCAGGATGCGGTCAGGTTCATTATAGGAGATTCAGTCATGCCTGGCTGGCACATCGGGTCAACCGAACGTTGTATTTCCGGCCAGGAGGCTGTGCGGCCGGCACGTCATTCTCGTGTATCATGAGATTCGCTGCAGGGCGCAACAAGGCTCGCGGGGTGTGGGAGGTTCGGTCCGGTGATGACTTCGTCTGGAGCGGATGATGCATACACATAATTCTCAAAACAGACTGTTTGCCGCGCTGCTGCTGGTGCTGTTGGCGTTCCTTGTCGGCGTGGTCGTGGCCTTCAGCGAATTTACGGCGCATTACGAACAAAAAGCCTCGAACAATCTGCAAGCGGTCGCCCTGGCACAGCGCAGCCGGATTGAGGCTTTTCTGAAAGAGCGACGGGCTGATGCGGAAGTGGTCGCGTTGCGTGCGGCTGGATCGCTGGCGTTCGTTTCTCCCCGGAAGCGTGACCGGGGACCCCGGGCGAACGAACCCCTGGCGGGTTTCATCGGCCAGGTGGCCAAGGCTTACGGCTATTCCAATATCGTGGTGATGGACCGGAACTTGCACCCTCTGGCTGCTTGTCATGAGACGCCCGTCGATGCGGCAGTGCTGGATGCAATCAGGCAGGTGCGGGTAACAGGGCGGCCTGTTCTGGTGGACGTGTTCCGCGCGGCCGATGGCAAACAGTATTTTGGCGTGGCAAGCCCGATAGCCGGTGCGGGTGGAGTGGCACCGGCGGTGGCGGGGATCGTCTATTTGCAGATGGATGCGGATGCGCTGTACGGCCTGACGTCCACATGGCCGGAACCCATGACAAGCGCTGAAACGCTGTTCGTGGAACAGCGTCGGGGACACGTGGTGTACCTGAGTCCGCTCAGATTCGCTCGTTCTGCGCCTGCTGTGGGTCGGTGGCTGACAGCCCGGCTGGATGCCGGCAATCCGGCTGCGGGCCCGGTGTCGGGTACGGATTATCGCGGTGTCGATGTGCTGGGGGTGCTGGTACCCATCGGGGGTACGCGCTGGTTTCTGCTGGTGAAGATGGACCGCGCAGAAGTCGTTCGTCCGGTAATGCTGTTGCGCGATCTGGTATTTGGCGGGGTAGGGTTGGTGCTGCTGTTGCTGGTGCTGCTGGTTTATCTGGCATGGCGCCGGCAGCAGGCCGAATCCATGGCGGCCGACGCGCGCAAGGATGCACGTTACAATGCGGCCCGGAAAGCATCGATCGACGCCTACGTGGTTTACGATGCGGCCGGGCGCATCATCGAAGTCAACGATGCGATGACGCGGATGACCGGTTACCTGCGCGAGGAATTGCTGGGCCGGATGCTGACATTGCTGCATGTCGGCTGGAACGATGAACAGGTGCGCCAGTCGATTGCGCGCATTCGTGAAGCGCAGGGCGATCGGCAACGCAGTCAGTGGCGCAGGAAAAACGGCGAGCTGCTGGAAGTCGAGATCAGCAGCAGCTATCTGGCCGATGCGGCGACTGAAACCTTTCATTCCTTTGTGCATGACATCGGGCCGCAGTTGCAGGCGCAGCAGCGTATCGAGCGCCTGAACATGTTGTATCGTTTCCTCAACCACGCGAACACGGCCATTTTCAGCCAGCATACCCCCGAGGCCATTCTGACGACCTTTTGTGAGGGTGCAGTGCGGGATGGCGGGTTCATTCTGGCCTGGGCGGGGCTGCTGGATGAGGCGGCCGGGCTGGTCAGGCCGGTTGCCGCATCGGGGGTGGCCGTGGATTACATCCGCCAGCTGGTCATCACCACCAACCCGGCGTTGGCTACCAGCCACGGACCGACACGGATGTGCATGGTTCAGAAACAAATCATCAGCTCGGACGATTTTCAGCATGACCCCGCCACCGCGCCCTGGTACGAGATCGCCCAGGCGCATGGCATCCATGCTTCTGCGGCCGTGCCAGTGCTGGTGGACGGCAAGGCCGTGGCCGCGCTCACATTCTACTCGGACAGGAAGGGGTATTTCAGCGAAGACATCCGCCTGCTGCTGGAAGAGGCCGTGCGTAACGTCTCACTGGCTTTTCAGGCGGCTGAGTCGGAACGCCGCAAGGAACATGCCGAAGCCGAGCGGCAGGTGAGCGAGAACCTGTTCCGGCGGGCATTTGATGCTTCGCCGGTGCCGATGTTCATCGAGTCGATTTCGAACAGAACGTTGCGTTATGTCAATCCGGCGCTTACGCGGTCGTTGGGGTACGAACTGGCGGATGTGCCTGACGAGACGGCCTGGTTCCGGCAGGTGTATCCCGACGCCGCGATGCGTCAGACCCTGTGGCAGCAATGGAATCAGAACGATCTGCCCGAGGCGGCTGCGGGTGGTGCAGGGCATGTTGTCCAGTCGCCGGAAGTTCTGCTGCATTGCCGCGATGGCAGCAGCCGAACCTTTCGCGGCATCATGACCGCAATTGGCGATGATGCCATTGTGCAGTGGCTGGATCTGACCGAGATCAAACATGCCGAGGCCGAACTGGTGGAAAACGAACGGCGTTTCCGCGGCATGATCGAGCAGTCGCTGATCGGAATCTACGTCACCCAGGACAGCCGTATCGTGTATGTCAATCCACGGTTGTGCGAGATCCTGGGATGGAAATGCGAAGATTTGCTGGGGCGGGATTCACTGGAGTTCTTCGGTGATGATGCGCAGGCAAGGCGCATGGTGCTGGATGCCCGTGCGCGTCTGCTCGCGGGGGAACACAGCCAGTCGTTTACGTTGCCGTTTCATGCGCGGGACAATACCGTCGTCGACCTGGCGATTCATGCGAGTCTGGGCGTGTGGAATGGCAGGACTGCCATCAGCGTGTTCGCCCAGGACATTACCGAACGGAAACGTGCTGAAGCGAAAATCGCAGCTTACGTGAGTCAGCTCGAACAATCCATGGAAAAAACCCTGCACGCCGTCGCGACCATGGTAGAGATGCGCGATCCGTACACTGCAGGGCATGAACAGCGGGTCGGATTGATTGCTGCTGCCATTGCGCGCGAGATGGGCTGGCCGGAGGACCGCTGTCATCATCTGGAACTGGTCGGGCTGGTGCATGACATCGGCAAGATTGCCGTGCCGGTCGAAATTCTTTCGAAACCGACCCGCCTCACGCCACTGGAATTCGAGATGGTGAAAATCCATGCCGAAAAAGGGTATGAGATTCTCATGGACATCAAGTTCGATTTGCCGGTCGCGGAAATCATTCGCGAACACCATGAGCGCATCGATGGTAGTGGCTATCCGTATGGATTGAAAGGAGAACAGATCCTGCCGGAAGCGCGCATCCTCGCGGTGGCGGACGTGCTGGAATCCATGGCGTCACATCGACCCTACCGGCCGGCGCTGGGCATTGATGCTGCCGTGCAGGAAATCATCAGCCATCGCGGTATCTGGTTTGATGCCGATGTCGTCGATGCAATGCTGCGGCTGGTCGAGAAAAAAGGTCATGCACTGCCGGTGTAGCCAGCAAAGGCGTGATGCCAGCATGTCCGCCGTGGCCTGACGCGATTCTCGTGTATCATATGTGCCGCGTATTGCATATCTGGAGCAGGCATCATGATCAGGGCCGGAATCGTTGGCGGAACGGGTTATACCGGGGTGGAACTGCTGCGCCTGCTGGCGCGTCACCCGCAGGTTGAACTGGCGGCCATCACTTCGCGCAAGGAAGCCGGCATGCCGGTGGCGGAGATGTTTCCCAGCCTGCGCGGACATATTGATCTGGCGTTTTCCGATCCGCAGCAGGCGGGGCTCGATCGCTGCGACGTGGTGTTTTTTGCGACCCCCAACGGCATCGCCATGCAGCAGGCACGTGAGCTGCTTGCGGCTGGCGTGCGCGTGATCGACCTTGCGGCGGATTTTCGTATCCGCGATCTTGCGGTCTGGCAGCATTGGTATGGCATGGAACATGCCTGTCCGGAACTGGTGGCCGAAGCCGTCTATGGCTTGTCCGAAGTCAACCGCGAGCAGATCCGCAGTGCGCGGCTGGTGGCCAATCCCGGCTGCTATCCGACCGTCGTGCAACTCGGTTTCCTGCCGTTGCTCGAAGCCGGTGTGGCTGATACCGGCATGCTGGTGGCGGACTGCAAGTCTGGCGTCAGCGGCGCCGGTCGCAAGACGGAATTGCCTTATCTGTTCGCCGAAGCCAGCGACAATTTCAAGGCCTACGGTGCCAGCGGGCATCGTCACCTTCCCGAAATCGCCCAGGGGTTGGGCAGGATTGTCGGCAAACCGGTTGATCTGACGTTTGTGCCGCACCTGACACCGCTGATTCGTGGCATGCATGCGACGCTGTACATGCGGGTGGACCGATCCGTGGACGTGCAGGCACTGTTCGAACAGCGCTATGTCGGAGAACCGTTCGTGGATGTCATGCCGCCTGGATCCCACCCGGAAACCCGCAGCGTTCGTGGTGCCAACACGTGTCGCATTTCCTGGCACCGCCCGCAGGACGGCGAAACCGTGGTCGTGCTGGCGGTGATCGATAATCTGGTCAAGGGGGCGGCGGGGCAGGCAGTACAGAACATGAATCTCATGTTCGGTTACGCTGAAACCCTGGCGCTGGAAGCGCCCGGCCTGTTGCCATGAGCTGCCGGTCTGACTATTGACGCAAGACTTTCATGCGATGATAATGCATGTTCTCTAACCGTTTTCAGGAGCAGAACCATGAATGCAGTAACCGAAATGCCCGCTCCGCTGATGTTTACCGACAGTGCCGCCGCCAAGGTGGCGCAGTTGATTACCGAGGAAGGCAACCCTGATCTCAAGCTGCGCGTGTTCGTGACCGGCGGCGGCTGTTCCGGTTTCCAGTATGGGTTTACCTTTGATGAAGTGGTCAACGAAGATGACACCAGCATGGTCAAAGGTGGCGTGACGCTGCTCATCGACCCCATGAGCTACCAGTATCTGGTGGGTGCCGAGATCGACTATCAGGAAGGCCTGGAAGGCGCCCAGTTCGTGATCAAGAACCCGAATGCCACGTCGACCTGTGGTTGCGGTTCGTCTTTTTCCGCATAAGTGTGGCCGCCGACTTCTGTCGGCGTTACCTCAGGAATTCAACGACCCGGCCAGTCCGGGTCGTTTCATTTCCGCGTCACGGAGGGTAGATTGCGCCCAGGGTGCACGGGTGGCGTGCCCCGGTGACTTCGGTACGGTTGCCGGGCTGGCCGAGCAGGGTTTGCCAGCCTAGCCAGGCAAAGGCATGTGCTTCCAGCCAGTCGGCGGGGTAGCCGAGCGTGTCAGTGAGTGCGATCTGTACGGCAGGCAGTTCTTTCCGCAATTGTCCGATCAGCGCATCGTTGTGCGCACCTCCGCCGCAGACGTACACTTCCCGGGGGGTTGCCGGGCAGTGGTCCCGCAGTGCGTGCGCGATCGTGAGCGCAGTCAGTTGCGTCAATGTGGCTTGTACATCCTGTGGGCGTTCATGGCCGGTGCGCAGGTGGTCGAGCCAGTCCAGGTTGAATTGTTCCCGCCCGGCACTCTTGGGTGGGACGGCGGTGAAAAACGGATGCGCAAGCAAGCGGGCGAGCAGTTCGGGCAATACTTGCCCGCTGGCGCCCCAGACGCCGCCTCGGTCATAAGATTGGCCGGTGTGGCGTGCGCACCACGCATCCAGCAACATGTTGCCCGGGCCGCAGTCGAACCCGCCGATGCCTCCATCTGCCGCGATGTGGGTCAGGTTGGCGATACCGCCAATGTTGACCACGGCGCGGTCGTTCGCGGGATCGTGGAAGGCTGCGGCGTGAAACGCGGGAACCAGAGGCGCGCCCTGCCCGCCTGCTGCGATGTCGCGGCTGCGAAAATCGGCGATGACACGGGTTCTGCTGAGTTCGGCCAGCAGCGCGGCGTTGACCAGTTGCAGCGTATAGCCGCAGTCGGGTCGATGACGGATGGTCTGTCCGTGGCAAGCGATTGCGGCAATCGGTAGCGCGTCGGGGTGACGTAGTGCTGCGGCGCACTGGGCGTACAGCGAGGCCAGTTCATTGGCAAGGCCAGCGGCGCGGTGCAGTTCGTCGTAGCCTGGCTGGTGCAGGTTTAGCAGCCGGGTGCGCAAGTCTGCGGGGTAGGGCAGGTAGTGGCTGGCGAGTTGCTGACCGGCTGGAAACCGGGGGCCGAATTCGACCAGCACGGCATCGACACCATCCAGGCTGGTGCCTGACATCAAGCCGATAAGGCATGT
>JAJXUP010000190.1 GCA_021782795.1 Pseudomonadota bacterium
AACCCTCGCCCTGCGCGGCGATGGACAGATCTGCCGCAATGACGACCTGCCGGGCGTGCCGGCGGAACAGGACTTGTGCGTGCGCGCCGCGCGCTTGTTGCAACAGGCCAGCGGGAGCACCAGCGGTGTTGATATTGGCCTGGTCAAGAGGTTGCCGATGGGGGGCGGACTGGGCGGCGGCAGCTCGGATGCCGCGGCGGTGCTGCTCGGACTCAACCGGCTGTGGCAGCTCGATTGGTCACGCCAGCGTTTGCAGTCGCTGGCGTTGCGCCTCGGCGCCGATGTGCCGGTGTTCGTGTTTGGTCGGTCGGCATTTGCGCGCGGCATCGGCGAACAACTGGAGCCGGTTTGCCTGCCGTTAAGCTGGTATGTGGTGCTGGAGCCGCCAGTGGAAATTTCCACCGCGCGCATTTTCGCCAGCCAGCGGTTGACAAGAAACAGCGAAAGCGTCAGAATTACGGACTTTTCCGGAGGGGTGCAGCCGGACTTTTCCGGAGGGGTGCAGCCGGACTTTTCCGGAGGGGTGTCGGCACAGCCGCAGTGCCTGTCCCTGGCAGCGATCATGGCGCGTACGCGCAACGATCTGCAACAGGTGGCCTGTGCTGAATTTCCTGCGGTGGCGGAAGCGCTGCAGTGGCTGTCGCAGTATGCTCCGGCGCGCATGACCGGATCGGGAGCCTGCGTTTTCGCCTGCTTTGACAATGAGGCGCGGGCAAGACAGGTGCTTGCCGGCCTGCCGACAGGGATGCGCGGCTTTGTGGCGCGCGGACTAAGTTCGCACCCGCAGTATGATTGGGCCGGTTGACCGGCAGCTGTTGGAAAGACAACAGGGGAGTCGCCAAGTGGTAAGGCATCGGATTTTGATTCCGACATTCGCAGGTTCGATCCCTGCCTCCCCTGCCAGAATGTGTGGGGTCACACCGTGAACGGTTTGTGGTCCTGCAGCGGTGGGCCCGGTGTGAGCTGGCGTCGCCATGGATACTGTGCGCCAGGATGGCGCAATGTAAGTGCGTGGTTCCTGAATCGAAGCGTGTAATGGGTGATTACACGCTTTTGTTTTTTGCCGGGGTGAGCGGTGGGCTTCGATAGTTTGATGGTATTTTCCGGGAATGCGAATCCCCGGCTGGCGGAAGATGTGGTGCGCCACCTGAATATTCATCTCGGGCGGGCGACGGTTGCCAGGTTTTCCGACGGTGAGGTCATGGTCGAGCTGCTTGAGCACGTGCGCGGCAAGGATGTATTCGTGCTGCAGTCGACATGTGCGCCAACCAATGACAGCCTGATGGAAATCATGGTGATCGTCGATGCCCTGCGTCGCGCTTCCGCTGGACGCATCACGGCAGCAATTCCCTATTTTGGCTATGCGCGCCAGGATCGCCGGCCACGTTCGGCGCGTGTTGCCATTACCGCCAAAGTGGTTGCCAACATGCTGACCGGCGCGGGTATCGACCGACTGCTCACCATGGATCTGCATGCCGACCAGATCCAGGGGTTCTTCGACATCCCGGTCGATAATATCTACGCTTCGCCGATCCTGCTGGGAGACGTGTGGAAGCAGTCGTATGACAAGCTGGTTGTGGTCTCGCCGGATATTGGTGGTGTGGTGCGGGCGCGTGCGCTGGCCAAGCGGCTCGAATCGGACCTGGCGATTATAGACAAACGTCGGCCGCGGCCCAATGTGGCCAAGGTAATGAACATCATCGGCGATGTGGACAACCGCACCTGCATCATCATGGATGATATGGTGGATACCGCCAACACGCTGTGCGAAGCCGCGCAGGCGCTCAAGGACCGTGGTGCGCGACGCGTGCTGGCCTACTGCACCCACCCGGTGCTGTCCGGCACTGCAGTGCAGCGGATCAACCAGTCCGCGCTGGACGAGCTGGTGGTGACCGATACCATTCCGTTGCGCGAGGATGCCAAGGCCAGTCCGCGCATCCGCCAGCTTTCTGTGGCGGGTCTGCTGGCTGAAACCATCCGCCGCATCAGCAACGAGGATTCGGTGAGTTCGTTGTTCATGGAATAGGAATTTGCGGGCAGGATGCCTGCAATCAACGTCTGCCGCCTGGTCGCGGGGGCAGAATGTATATCAAAGGTCGCAAGGCCTGAATCACAGACTGGAGCAAACATGGAAGTTATCGCGCAAAAACGTGACGTGCAGGGTAAGGGTGCGAGCCGCCGCCTGCGTCGCAGTGGCAAGACGCCTGGCGTGCTGTATGGTGGCAACAAGCCGGCCGTCAGCATCGAACTGGATCACAACATGCTGTTTCATGCGCTCAAGCGTGAAGCGTTTCACGCCTCGGTGCTGACGCTGGTGCTCGATGGTGCCAAGGAATCCGTGCTGCTGCGCGATTTCGTCATGCATCCGTTCCGCAGCGAAGTGCAGCATATCGACTTCCAGCGCGTGGACAGCACCCATAAACTGCATATCAGCGTACCTCTGCACTTTGTCAATGCCGACATTGCGCCGGGTGTGAAACTGTCAGGCGGCAATGTGAGCCACGTCATGACCGAACTTGAAATCAGTTGCCTGCCCGGCAGTCTGCCTGAGTTCATCGAAGTCGACCTGGGTCAGATGGCGGCGGGTCACAGCCTGCATGTGGCTGACATCAAGCTGCCTGCCGGCGTCGAGTCGGTGGCTACCCTCAAGGGCGAGAACCCGGTCGTGGCCACCATTGTGCTGCCGCGCGGCGCGCAGGCCGAAGAAGCGGCAGGCTAGGAACGGTTCCGGTTCATCCGCAGTGCGAAACGCGGACCAGGTGTGCGACGAGGCCCGGCGTCTGGTGGTCTGCCCTGTGGTTCGACGCTGAAACCGTTGCCCGTGTGCACCGCCGATGAGCCGATGTTGATCCACCTGTATCCGGAGGCCGGGTCATGTCGATTCGCCTGATCGTCGGGCTGGGCAACCCTGGCCGCGAATACGCCAGAACCAGGCACAATGCCGGATTCTGGTGGGCGGAGCGCTGCGCAGGTGAATTGCGCATCGGGTTGCAGGCGGAAAGCCGGTTTTTCGGCCTGACTGGG
>JAJXUP010000191.1 GCA_021782795.1 Pseudomonadota bacterium
AGGCTGGCGTCGGCGGTCACCACCAGACGGGCACCGGCGTCGATGATCCGCTCGGCCAGAGATTTGGCGGAAAACCCGCCGAAGACCACCGAATGGATGGCGCCGATGCGTGCGCAGGCCTGCATGGCGACTACGGCCTCGATGCTCATCGGCATGTAGATCACTACCCGGTCGCCCTTGTGGATGCCATGCCTCTTGAGGGCATTGGCAAACACGCAGACACGCTCGTACAGTTGCTGGTAATTCACGCGGGTGACCGCGCCGTCGTCGGCCTCAAAGATCAGAGCGGTGCGGTCGGCGTGTTCGGCAAGATGGCGGTCGATGCAGTTCCAGGAAACATTGAGCGTGCCATCGTCGAACCAGCGGTAGAATGGCGCATCGGATTCGTCGAGCACACGGGTGAACGGCGTGTGCCAGCCGATATGCCTGCGCGCCAGGTCGCCCCAGAACCCGTCCAGATCGGTGGCCGCCTGTTCGTGCAGCGCCTGGTGGTGCGCGGCGCCGGATACGTTGGCGCGTGCCTCGAATGACGGGTGCGGCGGAAACGAGCGGTTTTCGTGCAGGACGGACTCGATGTGCGACATGAATGACTCCAGGCGGTGGCTTTGGTGATTTTGCGCTATTTTAATCGAATTTGCGCCGCACCGCGCGGCGCGCTGCGCAGCAGGGACGATACGGACGGGACGCGGTGAAACTGGCAATGGATGGACTGGCGGGCGGACATGGCATGAATGGCGAATCGATATTGCATGAGACCGGCAAATTCTCCCGCTGGTTCAATCAGCTGTTGCAGTCGGGAGTGATCAGCGAAGCGGCGCTTGCCGGGCAGGTCGCGCGGCCCTGGGAAGCGCAGCAGATGCGCGAGTGGCTGGCACAGGAGCCCATCACGGATGCGGCGACGCTGGATCGCGCGCTGCGGCTGCTGCGTCGGCGCATGCTGGCGCAGTGGATGGCGCGCGATCTGGCTGGCAGTGGCGGATTGCAGGAAGTCATGCAGGGCTGTACGGAGCTGGCCGAAATCGCCCTGGACTGTGCGCTGGCACACCATGCGCGCTGGCTGGGCGAAGTTCATGGCCTGCCCCGGGACACTGCCGGCATGCCCATCGAAATGACCATCGTCGGCATGGGCAAGCTCGGCGGCAGCGAGCTCAATGTCTCTTCCGACATCGACCTGATTTACCTGTATGCCGAAGAAGGGCAGACCGATGGCCCGCGACCGGTGTCGCACCACCAGTTTTTCGTGTCATTGGCGCAGCGTGTGGCGCGTACGCTGGCGGCGCCGACTGGCGATGGTTTCGTGTTTCGCGTCGATGCCCGCCTGCGGCCGTGGGGCGACTCGGGACCACTGGCGATGGGTTATGCTGCGCTGGAAGATTACCTGACCGCGCACGGGCGCGAATGGGAACGTTATGCGTGGATCAAGGCGCGGGCGATCACCGGCAGCCGGCTGGATGAGCTGTTTGCCATCGTGCGGCCGTTCGTCTACCGCAAATACCTCGATTTCGGCGCCATCTCTGCGCTGCGCGCGCTGCATGCGCAAATCCGGCGCGATGTGGTGCGCCGCGATCGCAGTGACAATATCAAGCTCGGACCGGGCGGCATCCGCGAAATCGAATTCATCGTGCAGGTGTTCCAGCTCATCCGTGGCGGCCAGGAACCGGCGTTGCAGGGGCGTTCCACGCTCGGCATGCTACCGGTGCTGGGCGCGCGGGGTCTGCTCGAACCCGCCGCGGTGCAGGAACTGGAACTGGCCTATGTGTTCCTGCGCAATCTCGAACACCGGTTGCAATACCTCGATGACGCGCAGACCCAAATCTTGCCGGCCACGATGGAAGACCGGCAGCGCATTGCCACCGCCATGGGTTATGCCGGCGAAGCCAGTCTGATGGCGGCGCTCGACAGCCACCGCGACCGGGTCAGCCACTGGTTCGGCGAGATATTTTCCCGTGGCGGCGAACAGGACGAGATCCATCCACTCGGCGCTCTGTGGCTCGGTCTGGTCGAGGACCAGGATGCCGTGGAACAGTTGGCGGCGCTCGGTTATATCGATCCGGCCACGGTGTACGCGCGCCTGATCCAGGTGCGCAGAAGCGTGGGTTATCTGCGTTTGCCGGAATCGAGCCGCGAACGTTTCGACCGGTTGGCGCCAGTGCTGTTGCAGCAAGCGGTGCGTTTTCCGCCGCCGGACACCACGCTGGCGCGCATGATGGATCTGCTCGAAGCCACTGCCGGTCGCGCGGCCTACCTGGCGCTGATGGAGGAGTTCCCGGCCACGTTGCAACGCGTGGCCCACCTGTGTGCAGCCAGTGAATGGGCGGCGCAGTATCTGGCACGCAATCCGATCCTGCTCGACGAACTCATCGATGACCGCCTGCTCGACGAAGTGCCGGACTGGAAGGCCATGCGCGACATGCTGGCGATGCGGCTGACCGATGCAGCGCAGGACACCGAGCGGCAGATGGACATCCTGCGCCGTTTTCGTCAGCAGCACACCTTCCACTGGCTGGCCCAGGACGTGTCCGGCCGGCTGGAACTGCCGACGCTGGCCGGGTATCTGACGCGGCTGGCAGAACTGGTCCTGCAGGCGGTGCTGCCGCTTGCCTGGGCCGGCGTGCGCCAGCGCCACCGCCAGACCCCGGATTTTGCCATCATCGGTTATGGCAAGCTGGGCGGACGCGAACTCGGTTACGCCTCCGATCTGGACATGGTGTTTCTCTACCGCGATGATGCGCCGGATGCTGCCGAGCACTATGCACGCCTGGCGCAGCGCATCATCACCTGGCTTACGGCAATGACGCCGGCAGGCGTGCTGTATGATACCGACCTGCGCTTGCGCCCCGATGGGGCATCGGGGTTGCTGGTCAGCAGCGTGGAGGCATTCGATGATTATCAGCGCCACCATGCCTGGACATGGGAGCATCAGGCGTTGACGCGCGCACGGCTGGTTGCCGGCAACGCCTCGATCGGCAGGGATTTCGAGCGTATCCGTTGTGCAATCCTGCGCACGCCGCGCGACGCACAG
>JAJXUP010000192.1 GCA_021782795.1 Pseudomonadota bacterium
GTCTCTTTTTTGAAATATATACCCGTGAACAACGCGCTGTCGAATATCCGCGTATCACCAGGGAAACGATGCCGCTGAAATACGCAAATCGCGCGATTGCCTCCCGATGACTCAAGGCTCCCGGGGAAATTTCCGCCTGCTCGCCGAAGCGACAACGTCAGCGTTGCTGCGACGCCACACATCCGGCCAAATTCCGAGTATTCCGGTCAAGCGCGGGGAAACGCGTTCGGCGCTGGCCGTGGAACCACAGACCGCCAGATAGCAGGCCACAACGCTCAGCGCCAGATCATCGGCCACAAGCGCGTCCGCCTCGACTGCAGCGAATTTCGATCGGGCCGTGTCACTATCCGGCAGCAACCCGCTTTCGGCTCAAAGCTGCGATGAACCCCGGGCATGCACCGACGGTTCTAAGGCGGCCAACCCGGATCGCCCGCCTCGAAATGTTGAATCAGGGCTTGAGCACCATGCCGTCCTTGAGATAGGCCGCCAGATCGGCAATGTTCTGATTGCTGAGCGGATTCACCAGCGTCGTCGACGACGTGCCACGCACGCCACCCAGCAGACTGGCGACCAGCTGTAGCGGCGGAAGGGTGCGCGCCATCGTGAACAGATCAGGTGCGGGGGCGGGTGACTTGGGATCGGGATAGGCGTGACAGGCCATGCACAGATTCTTGTACAGCGTGCGTCCGGCGTTCAACGCCAGCGGGGTCGCTGGCAGCGGCAGCAGGCCGCGCGTATCCAGGGGATAATGTTGCGAGAGGTGATCGATATCAGTCGCGAGCGCGGCGAGATGTCCACGCGCGTACATAACCTGCAACTGTCGCAACTGCGCCAGCAGCTGCCGGTCGTTCGCGTGCCGCTGCTCTTCGAGATAGCCGCGTGCCAGTAGCGGCAGCACGCCAATCGCACTGCCTATCTTGGCACGCAACCGAACGCGCTGCGCGGATGTGAGCCCAGCGCCGAGAAGCCGGTGGCTGCGGATGGCCAGGACCGCGAGTTCAACGGCGAAGCGCTGGGTGCGCTCCCCCCCGCGGTGGCACTGGAACAGACGGCCGTGGCGACCAACAGGATCGCCACGGCCACACAGCGACAACGGTTCAACAGCAGCGTCAGTCACTCACCTTCTTCACGACCGGCAGCGACTTATTGCGCGACCACTGAGACATGGAACCCGCGTACATCCGCGCCTGCTTGTTGCCGAGCAGCTCATAGCTCGTAAACCATCCGAGCGCCGCCCAGTGCCCCGTATTGCAGAACGTGATTTGCCTGCCTTTCGTCGGTACTTTGGCGACCTTGTACAGGGCCCGCAGCTTCTGCGGCGAACGGAACATACCGCCATCGTTGCGGGTAATCCAGTTCTCGGGCAGGTTGCGGGCACCCGGAATGGTACCGCTCCGCACATCGACGATGTTGCGGTTAATGCCCAAATACTGGGCCGACGGCCGGTTGTCCACCAGTGAAATGCCGCTCTTCATGGCACTTTGCACGTTCTGCTCGCTGGCGAGCAGTTCCGGACGAAGGTGCGCCACGAAGGTCGTCGCGCTGGGTTTGTTGAACCCGGCCTGGATCGGATGCTTCGCGGCGACATAGGCGGTGTAACCACCGTTCAGAATTGATACGTTGTTGTCACCGAGGTACTTGAAGGTCCAGAACACACGCGCTGCACCACCCATGTCGGTCGCATTGTTGCCATCCGTATAGATGACCACATGTGCGTCGTTTCCTATTCCCAGTCCGCCGATCAGTTTCTCCAGTGCCGGCACCGGCGGCACCAGGCCAGGCGCGCCGTCGACCTTGATGCGCCAGCCGCCACTCGCATAGTTGCTGTACACCGCACACGGAATATGGCCACGCAGATAGGCGGTCAGGTCTCCACCGCCACCAATCGGGTTTCTAATGTCGAGCAGCACGACTCCTGACTTGCACGCATGTGTCGCCACCCAGCTAGCATCCACCAACGGCGGAGCTGAAGATGAGGCGTAGGCAGCCCCACTGGCCAACAGCGCAATTCCAAACAATAACGGTTTTTTCATCACACGTCTCCTCACCTCGTTAAAGGGTAACTACAACATCGGATGCCAACAATTCATCCAGCACCTGATTCCACTCCCCATCGGACATCGCCGTTCCGGTCACATCACATCTATAAACGTTGTGAAATGCCTCAAGCTCGGATAGCGCGTCTTCCATCATTTTTCTGTCCGGAAACAAGCCCGTGTTCAGCACCGCGATGTTCATGCCCTCTTCCCTCCTACAGACTGATGACGGCATCGGCCTCGATCATGGCCATGGACAGGCCCGCAGCACTCAGATGCGGCAGCCCCTGCCCTTCGACCGTGCTCTCCGGCTGGATGTCTGAAAGCTCGAGAAGTTCTGCCTGGCGTGCGTTATCCGGGGTCTCGGCCACCGGACCGGTCATAAAAACCAGCCGCACCCGGTGCCCGAAGATGGTCAGCCCGGCCGCTACACGCATGGCCTCGGTGTGGTCCTCACGCCCCAGCAATAGAATGGATTTGTGCCCTTGCATTTCCGTTCCCTATAGACTGATTATCTTCGCAGCCTCAGCCGCCAGCGCACTGTTGCCGGTCTGGCTTCCGAGCTCCACCGGGCACTGCGCATGACCCATGTGGCGCACCCAGGAGTATTCGCACGCCACGGCTTTAGATGCGCAGGCCAGCAGCTCCACCACGCCGCGGTCTGCCAAAGTGCGCACACCTGCATTGGTGAAAAAGCACGACCAGGTTGCGCCCCGTCGCCGGCATGCGCGCATCAGCGCCGCCAGCGTCTGACCCGAATCAGGCCTGGAAACGAGAAACATTAGATCGGTCACGCGCGCCGCCTCCCTAGGTAATAGCCGGTAACAGCGGCAAGCACCAATCCCGCGAACACCGACGTGATGGACTTGTCGGAATCGGGCCTGCCTGCGCCCGTGAATGCAGCGGACGCTCGCGGCCGCTCGTGATAGGTTTCGGCATCTACCGGCAGCCCGGTATGGTATGCCCAGTCCTCCCAGAAGCAG